>JANRJB010000178.1:0-7293 GCA_033764265.1 Rhodospirillaceae bacterium
GGCCACTCCGACGCCGCGTTCATGCTCGGCTGGATTCATCAGATGGGAGAGACTGGGAAAATCGACTACGAGCAGGCGGCCAACTGGTATCGCAAGGCCAGCGAGACCGTGTTGAATCAAAAAGCCCAGTTCAACTTGCGCGGGATGATTGAAGCGGGTCAGGTCCGGTGGCAGAACGGCGACCCCGGACAGCCGCCGGAAGTAACGCCCGATAAAGCGCCCGCATCTCCGACGACAACCTTGCGGAGCGCCAGTCAAAGCGGCTAAGTCCGCGGCTTGCCCAAAACGCCGACAGCCAGGATTTGCGTCATGAGCCCTGAGATGATGATCAGCCTTGGGCTACTCGTGCTCGAAGCCGGGTTGATCGCGTTGTGCATCCTGGATCAACGCAAGCCGCCCGATCCGCTCAAGCCGCGTCTATTGCCGACAAAGTGGATTCTGCCGATCCTGGTGGTGGCGTTCTTGGCGACGTTGGCGCACGTGCTCACGCTGCTCACCGGCCAACAGGTCCAGCCGCGCCGAATGAAGGGCATGGGATAATCTCTGGCGGCTTGACCGCGGCGCGCCGACGGGTTACCACCCCGGTACCGTGGAATTTGATGACCGGATTGCGGCCACGTTAAAAACCGCTAAAAGGTCGAGGGTGCGAGCCCCCGCCGTTTCCGGTCGGGGGCTTTTTTGTTTTTGTTGCCCGGGCCCCGGGGCGCACGCGGCGAACCAGGCGAAGGATCACGCCCATGACCATCGATTACGCGGCCCAGCGGCACTGGGCGCCGGAAACCCAGGCGGTGCGCGGCGGACTTGAACGCAGCCAGTTCAGCGAAACCAGCGAAGCCGTGTTCATGAACTCGGGCTACGTCTACGCCAGCGCCGAGGAGGCGGAGAACTCGTTCAACGGCACGCTGGAGCGCTTCGTCTATTCGCGCTTCCGCAACCCGACCGTGGCGATGTTCGAACGCCGCCTGGCCCTGCTGGAAGGCGCCGAGGAATGCCGCGGCACCGCCAGCGGCATGGCCGCGGTGTTCGCCGCCCTGGCCTGCCAGTTGAGCGCGGGCGACCGGCTGGTCGCCTCGCGCGCGCTGTTCGGCTCGTGCCATTACATCTGCGCCGAACTGCTGCCGCGCTTCGGCGTCACGACCGAACTGGTCGACGGCCGCGACCTGGCGGCGTGGCGCAAGGCCCTGTCGACGCCGGCCAAGGCGGTGTTCCTGGAAAGCCCGTCCAACCCCGGCCTCGAAGTGATCGACGTGGCCGCGGTCTGCGCGATGGCCCATCAGGCCGGCGCGGTGGTGGTGGTGGACAACGTGTTCGCCACGCCGATCCTGCAGAAACCGCTGACGCTGGGCGCGGACATCGTCGTCTACTCGGCCACCAAGCACATCGACGGCCAGGGCCGCTGCCTGGGCGGCGCGGTCCTGGGCACGAAAACGTTCATCGACGAGAAATTGACGCCGTTCCTGCGCCATACCGGCCCAAGCCTAAGCCCGTTCAACGCCTGGGTTCTGCTGAAGGGCCTGGAGACGCTGGACCTGCGCATGCAGCGCCACTGCGCCAACGCGCAGAAGGTCGCCGAGTTCCTGGCCCGCCAGAATCGCCTGACCCGCGTCTTGTATCCGGGTCTGGCCAGCCATCCGCAGCACACCTTGGCCATGGCGCAGATGAGCGCGCCCGGCAATGTAGTGGCGTTCGAGGTCGACGGCGGCAAGGCCGCGGCGTTCAGGCTACTCAACGCGCTCAGGGTGATCGACATCTCCAATAACCTCGGCGACGCGAAAAGCTTGATCTGCCATCCGGCCACCACCACCCACCAGCGCCTCAAGCCAGAAGAGCGGGCGCTGGTCGGCATTACCGACGGCTTCGTGCGCTTGTCGGTCGGACTGGAAAACCCTGACGACCTGATCGCCGATCTGACGCGGGCCCTGGCGGCCTGAAATGGACGCCATCCTCGCTTGGCCCCGCGTCCCTTGACGGGCAGCGGCGCAATGCGTGACAAGTTGGTTTCGCGTTACGGCGTCGGCACACTCAATTCATGTACGAGAAAGTCACCCGCGACATTCTGGTGTCGGTGCGACCGTTCTACCTGGCCGAACAATCGTCGCCGGATCGCAATCATTTCGTCTGGGCGTACCGCGTCAACATCCAGAACCGCGGCGCGCAGACCGTGCAGCTGTTGAACCGCCACTGGCGCATCACCGACAAGTACGGGCGCCTGCAAGAGGTCAAGGGCCCCGGCGTGGTGGGCGAACAGCCGGTGCTGAAGCCCGGCGAGTCGTTCGAATACACCAGCGGCTGCCCGCTGGAGACGCCCTCGGGCATCATGGTCGGCACGTACGAAATGGAGTCGACCGGCGGCGAGCGATTCCTGGTGGAGATTCCGGCGTTTTCGCTGGATAGCCCGCACGACCGTGCGGCCATCAATTGAACTGGCCCCTGATCTAATCGCTCCGACCAACGTAAGAGTGGTTGCAAGCCCCCGAGCGGCTATACTTTCATCCTGACGTGGGACGCCGTGGCCGATGGCCGCGTCGCCGCACACGCCCGACATCAAGAAGGCGACGCACCATGACGCTCATCACCAAGGCCCTTTCGCCCGTGCTGCCCCGCGACCACGGCGACCGCCGTGGCGCAGCCGTCCGCCCGACCCGCGCCCAGGCCGAACAGGCCGTGCGCACGCTGCTGTTATGGGCCGGCGACAACCCGGACCGCGAAGGCCTGGTCGGCACGCCGGATCGCGTGGTGCGCTCGTACGAGGAATTCTTCGCCGGTTACGGCCAGGACCCCGAGGCGATCCTGCGCACCACCTTCGAGGAGGTCGAAGGCTACGACGAGATGGTGCTGCTGCGCGACATCCCGTTCCAAAGCCACTGCGAACACCACATGGTGCCGATCATCGGCAAGGCGCACGTGGCCTATCTGCCCAACAACCGGGTGGTCGGCATCTCGAAGCTGGCGCGCGTGGTCGAGGCCTACGCCAAGCGGCTGCAGATCCAGGAGAAGATGACCGCGCAGGTCGCCAACGCCATCAACAACGTGCTCAGCCCCAAGGGCGTGGCGGTGGTGGTGGAAGGCGAGCACCAGTGCATGACGACGCGCGGCGTGAACAAGCCGGGCGTCAGCATGGTGACCTCCACCATGCTGGGCGCGTTCCGTACCGACCCGTCGACGCGGCGCGAGTTCCTGGCCCTGATCGGCCAGTCGTAAGCCCGCGCGACCGGCTCAGCGCAGGTACTGCCCTAGGTTCTGGCGGATCGGACCGGCAAGGCCATCGTCGAGCGCGGCGAACGTGCCGTTGACCATCGCCGCCCAGGCGGCGCGCTTGTCGGCGGTGGTCGCGCCTTCCAGCAAGGTTTGCGACTGCTTCGAGGTGCCCTGGGCGGCGGCCAGCGTCGTGCCGTTGGCGTCGATCAATGCGACCTCGATGGTCAGCGTGGCGTCGTACTGCACCGATTGCTCTTTCTTGAACCAGCCGCCGATGCCGCGCTTGATCGGCAGCACCTGTTCGACGATGGCGCCCTCGCGCAGCGTGACCCGCAGCGTATTCACGCTGGCCCCGGTCGGCCGAAAGCGGGCCGTGGCCCAGGCCTGGATGGCCTGTCCGTAGGGCATCGGCGCGAGATGGCCGACGCTGGGGTACTCGGTGGGCGGGGCGTTCTCGACGCGCACGTCGAGCGCCGAAACGTCGGCCTGATACGACGGACCGGTCGTGAAGTCGGGTGCGGCGGCCTCTTGCGCGAAAGCCAGGCGCGCCGGCACGGCAAGCGCCATGACGACAGTCAGCAAGGCGGCAAATCTCGTCATCGGGGGCGCTCCGTGGGTTCGCGGAATTTCGCGTCGGCCAGCCTAGCGCGTTGTAGCGTGCAGCCGGTCGATATCCTGCAGAGAATAAACGTAGTCCGTCCGGCAGAATTCACAAGTCATGCGCACCACGCCATCATCGGCCAGCGCCTTGATTTCATCCATCGGAAATGAGGCAAGAATGCGTTCGCTGCGGGCGCGCGAGCAGCGACAGCCGGCGGCATAGCGCCGCGCCGGCGCCTCCGAGACGCCGACGGTGGCGAACAGGCGATGCAATAGCCGATCGGCCGGCAGCGCGTCGCTCACCAGTTCGGCGTCGGATACGCTGCCCATCAGGATGACCGCGGTGCGCCAGGCGTCGTCCCACTCGTCGTCGGACACGGCCTCGGTCAGGGCCGTGCGCGGCAGCCGCTGCAACACCAGGCCCGCCGCCCGCCAACGCGGGACCGTCGGATCGGGCGGCAACACCGCGATGCGCAAGGCGGAGGCGACCTGTTCGGATTGCTGGAAGTAGTGGTGCACCGCCTCGGGCAGCGTGGCGCCGTCGAGCGCGACGATGCCCTGGTAGCGGTCGGTATCGGGGCCCTGATCGACGGTGAACGACAAGTGCCCGTTGCCCAACAGGCGCGGCGTCAGGTTGCCCGGCCGGCCCTGCGCCTTGGCTTTCGCCAGGGCTTTGGTCAGGCGGCCATTGTCGAACTTGACGCAGCCGCGCACCTGACCGCGCGAGGTGATGTCGACCACCAGTGTGTGTACCGGCCCGTCGCCCTGAACCTGAAGCGTGAAAATACCGTCGTACTTGAGGCCCGAGGCCAACGCGACGCTGGCCACCAGCGCCTGGCCCAACAGCTCGCCGACCGGCACCGGGTCGCCATGGCGAGCCAGAATGTCGTGCGCGGCGACCGAACACCGCGCCAGACGTCCGCGGATCGCCCCGCCGCCCAGCACGAACGGCTGGCAGGTGTCGCCGGGACCCGCCGCCGCCGGCTCCGGCGTCAGGTCATGCACCACAACAGCACGCCCTTTTGCGCATGGAGGCGGTTCTCGGCCTCGTCCCACACCGCCGATTGCGGCCCGTCGATCACGTCGGCGGTGACTTCCTCGCCGCGATGAGCCGGCAGGCAATGCAGGAATACCGCATCCCGCTGCGCGTGCGCCATCAGGGCAGCGTTGACCTGAAACGGTCGCAACAGGTTGTGACGGTTGCCGGCCTCGTCGCCCATCGACACCCAGGTATCGGTGGTGACGCAATCCGCACCGCTCACCGCCGCCACCGGATCGCGCGTCAGCGTCACTTTGGCCCGTCGCGCCTTGGCCCAGGCCAGCACTTCGGAGCGCGGGTCGAGGCCGGCCGGGCAGGCGAGCCGAAGCTCGAAGCCGAACTGTCCGGCGGCATGAATCCAGCTGGCCGCGACGTTGTTGCCGTCGCCGCACCACGCCACGACGCTTTTCTCGATCGGCCCGCGACGCTCTTCGTAGGTCATGATGTCGGCCATGATCTGGCACGGATGGGAATCGTCGGTCAGGCCGTTGATGACCGGCACCGTGGCGTGAGCCGCCAACTCCTCCAGCTTCGCCGCCGCGGTGGTGCGGATCATGATCGCGTCGACGTAGCGCGACAGCACCCGGGCGGTGTCGGCGATCGACTCGCCGCGGCCGAGCTGGGTGTCCTGCGGCGACAGCGAGATCGCCGAGCCGCCCAGCTGCTGAATGCCGACCTGAAACGATACCCGCGTACGGGTCGACGGCTTCTCGAACACCAGCGCCAGCGTCTTGCCGGCCAGGGGGCGCGACGGAGTGCCGCGCTCGCGCTTCAGACTCGCCCCCAGGTCGAGCACGCGGCGCAGCGTGGCGGCGTCGAACCGGTCGAGGTCGATGAAATGCTTGGGCGAACTGTTGGGCGCCATGGCCCGCTCCTACGACTTACGCCGAAAGCTCGGCGCAGGCCTTCTCCAGAATTGCGATCGCCGCGTCGATCTCGGCGTCGCCGATGACCAGCGGCGGCAGCAGTCGCACGACATTGTCGCCGCCAACCACCGCCAGCATGCCGTGGGCGAACAGCGTGGCGACCACGTCGCCGTTGGGAATGACGCACTTCAGGCCGATCATCAGCCCCTTGCCGCGGACCTCGCTGAACACCTTGGGATACTTCGCGACCAGCGCGCGCAGCCGCGGCCACAATTTGGCGGCGGTGGCGTTGACATGATCGAGGAAGCCCGGTGCCAACATCACGTCCATCACCGCGTTGGCCGCGGCCATGGCCAGCGGATTGCCGCCGAAGGTGGACCCATGGGTGCCCGCGACCATGAACTTGGCGGCGCGTTCGGTGGCCAGGCACGCGCCGACCGGAAAGCCGCCGCCCAGCCCCTTTGCCAGCGCCATGATGTCGGGCGCGACACCCGACCATTCATGGGCGAACAGCTTGCCGGTGCGCGCCAGCCCACACTGGACTTCGTCGAAGATCAGCAGCAGGCCGAACTCGTCGGCGACCGCGCGCAGACCCTTCATGTACTCGACATCGGCCGGCACGATGCCGCCCTCGCCCTGGATCGGCTCGACCACGATGCCGGCGGTGGCCGGTCCGATGGCGGCGCGCAGTTCATTCAGGTTGCCGAAAGCGACCTGGTCGAAGCCGTCGACCTTCGGCGCGAAGCCGTCGAGGTGCTTGTCCTGGCCGCCGGCGGCGATGGTGGCGAGCGTTCGGCCATGAAAGGCGCCGCGCGCGGTGATCACGCGATACTTGTCTTTTGCGCCGGGAACTTTATCCGCCTGGGCCTGATGAAAGCGCCGCGTGGTCTTGATCGCGCACTCCATGGCCTCGGCCCCGGAGTTGCAGAAGAACACCGTGTCGGCGAAGGAATTGGCGATCAGGCGCGCGGCCAGCTTTTCCTGTCCGGCGATGCGGTACAGGTTCGAGGTGTGCCAGACCTTGCCGATCTGATCGGTCAGGGCCGACACCAGGTGCGGATGGGCATGACCGAGCGCGGTGACGGCGATGCCCGCGCCGAAATCGAGGTAGCGTCGTCCGTCGGCGGCGAACAGCCAGGCGCCCTGGCCCCGTTCGAACACCACGTCGGTCCTCGCATAGGTCGGCATCACCGCGGCAATCGTCATGACACGCTCTTCCGCAACCCTTCCGTTGAACACCGTCGAAATCGCACCGTCCCGCAACGGCGTCGCCCCCCGGACCCGGCTGGGTCCCGGCGCAAAGCCACGCGATCCCGGAAAAAAATTCGGGCGGCGCCCTGCACCGCCCTTCAACACAACGCTTATCGCAACTTCGGGTATTGATTACGCCAAGCGCGGCGGAAGTCAACGCCCCAGAGCAGGCGGCTAGTGGTCCGATTCCAACATTCGCATCCCGGTTCAGGGCGCAATCCTGCGAATGTTGGAATCAAAGGACCACTAGAAATTCATGATTTGAGTGGAGCTTTGGATTTGACATTCGCTTCTCGGTTTCGCTGCAAAGGGGGATGCGAATGTCAAATCCGCTCCACT
>JANRJB010000184.1:0-4075 GCA_033764265.1 Rhodospirillaceae bacterium
GGCTTCGTGATCGGCCCGCTGATCGGCACCATCACCTACGCCGCGCACCCGACCTGGCCGTTCTTCATCCAGATGGGCGTGGCCGCGGCCATCGTCGCCATCGTCCATGTCATCCGCATGCCGAGGGCGTGAGCGGCGGCCCGGTTGCACCCAGGCTGTTCGGTAATCCCCGATTGTGCTAGGCTGCCGGCCTCAATCGCGAGGGGACCATGCGCACGTTCATCATCCTGGCCGGCCTGCTCGTCGCGTGGGCCGCGCCCGTCCAATCCTGCCAGTTCAACACCGATTGCGACGTCGGCAGCAAGTGCCTGAAGGCGTCGGGCCAGCTTTACGGCGTGTGCGCCGGCGGCATGAACCCCGGCAACAACAACGACCGCCAGCCCGTGCGCGACCGCATGGACCTGAGCGGCAAGGTCGGCAACACCTGCAGCTACGATACCGAATGCGGCATCGGCAACATCTGCCTGAAGGGACGCAGCCAGCTCAGCGGCGTCTGCATGCCCAGGAACTGACGGCGACGGCGTTTACCCCGCCAGCACGTCGCCGCCGCCGGTGATGCGGCTGGCGAGCGAGGCGGCCATGAACTTGTCGAGGTCGCCGTCGAGCACGCCTTGGGTGTCCGACGTTTCCACGTCGGTGCGCAGGTCCTTGACCAGCTGGTAGGGCTGCAAGACATAGGACCGGATTTGGTGGCCCCAGCCGATGTCGGTCTTGGCCGCCTCGGCGATGCTGGCCTTCTCCTCGCGCTTCTTCAGTTCCAGCTCGTACAGCCGCGCGCGCAGCATGTCCCACGCCTTGGCGCGGTTCTGGTGCTGCGAGCGTTCCGACTGGCACTGCACCACGATGTTGGTCGGTATGTGGGTGATGCGCACCGCGCTGTCGGTCTTGTTGACGTGCTGGCCGCCGGCGCCCGACGACCGGTAGGTGTCGATGCGGCAGTCCTTGTCGTTGATCTCGATGTCGATGGTGTCGTCGATGACGGGGTAGACCCACACCGAGGAAAAGCTGGTGTGGCGGCGGGCGTTGGCGTCGTACGGCGAAATCCGCACCAAGCGGTGCACGCCCGATTCCGTTTTCAGCCAGCCGTAGGCGAACGGCCCGGAAATGCGGAACGTCGCTGACTTGATGCCGGCGCCCTCGCCCGCGCTTTCCTCGAGGTATTCGACCTTGTAGCCCTTCTTGGCGGCCCAGCGCGTATACATGCGCGCCAGCATCTCGGCCCAGTCCTGGGATTCGGTGCCGCCGGCGCCGGCGTGAATTTCGAGGTAACAGTCGTTGCGGTCGGCCTCGCCCGAGAGCAGGCTTTCCAGCTCCTGCTGGCGGGCGCGGGCGTGCACGGCGGCGAGCAGGGTGCGCGCCTCGGCCAGCGCGGCTTCGTCGCCCTCCTGGTCGGCCAGCTCGGACAGTGTGAGCGCGTCGTCCAGATCGGCTTCCAGCTTGCGCGCCGCGCCGATGGCCTCGGCCAGGCGGGTGCGTTCGCGCATCAGGGCCTGGGCCTTGGCCGGCGACGCCCAGAAGTCGGGTTCCTCGACCTTGGCGTTCAGTTCGTCGAGCCGGTAAACCGCGCGATCCCAGTCAAAGATGCCTCCGCAGCAGGGCGATGGAACGGCGGATGTCGTCGGTCTTGGTCTGGATGTCGGGACGCATGGCGGGCCTCGGCGAATAGAGCGGACTGGCGCGTTGTCTAAGGGAATCAGCCCCCTGCGGCAAGCGTTCCGTGGCTTGGCCGTCCGGCTTGGGTTATGGCGCGCCGTCCCGTCCTCGGCCACAATGACGCGCAATCGGCCGAGGAGTTCACGATGTCGTCCGTCACCCGCCGTCATGTCCTGCGCGGCACCGCCGCCGCGGCCATCGTCGCGGCGCAACCCGCCGCCACCCTGGCCCAACCCGCCGTGCGGCGCACGCCCAAGGGCCCGGAACTGATCCTGTCCGACGCCATCGTCTTGACCATGGACGATCGCCGCCGCGCGTTCCGCTCGGGGTATGTGTGGATGAAGGACGGGCTGATCCATCGCGTCGGCCCGACCACGGAGCTGACGGACGTGCCGGCGGACGTGCCGCGCCGGTCGCTGTCGGACCGGCTGATCATGCCGGGGCTGATCAACTGCCACACCCACCTGTCCAACGGAATCCTGCGCGGCATCTACGACGAGATGCCGCTGGAGGTCTGGTTCTCCAAGGGCATGTGGCCGGTGCTCGACGGCCTCGACGCCCGCAATGGCGAGGCGGCGACCTATCTGTCGGTCTTGGAGCTGATGTCCACCGGCGTCACCACCACGGCGGCCGGCGAGATGAGCGCGCCGCACGCCGACCTGCTCGACGCGGTGCTGACCGCGGTCGACAAGGCCGGCATGCGCGCGGTGGTGGCGCGCATCGCGATGGACAGCCCCGACGAGTCGAGCGTGGCGCAGTTCATCCCGGCCGGCTACCGCCAGACGCCGCAGTTCGCCGCCGACGAGGTGCGCCGACTGCAGAAGGCGTTCAACACCGATCGGCTGTCGGTCGTGCCCGAGGCGCTGGGCGTCTTGCGCTGCACCGAGGAGATGGTGCGCGCCATGCACGCGGTGTCGGTCGAGACCGGCTGCCACTTCAGCATGCACGCCGCCAGCTCGCAGGACGAGCGCGACGGCAGCAAGCAGCGCTTCGGCCACGGCAGCATCGCCGAGCTGGAACGCCTGGGCGTGCTGGGCCCCCGGACGCTTCTGGCGCACGCCATCTGGATGGACGACGCCGAGATCGCAATGTTGGCGCAACGCGGCACCGGGCTGTCTCACAACGCCGTCTCGAACGCCTATTATGCGTCGGGCGTGGCGCGGCTGAAGGAACTGCTGGAGGCCAAGTGCCGCGTCGGCCTGGGCGTCGACGGCGCGTCGACCAACAACAGCCAGAATGTGTGGGAGACGATGAAGATGGCCATGCTGTTCCAGAAGCAGCGCCTGGAGCAGGCGAGCTTCGGCTCGGCCGAGCTGGCGCTGGAACTGATGACGCGCGGCGGCGCGGCGGCGCTGCACATGGAAGACGAGATCGGATCGCTCGCGGCCGGCAAGCGGGCCGACCTGATCGTGATCGACACCGCGCGCCCGTCGCTGGCGCCGGATCAGACCATCGTTTCGAACCTGGTCTATTCCAACGACCCGTGGGCGGTGCGCGACGTGTTCATCGACGGCGAGCAGATCGTGGCCGACGGCGTGCACCGCAAGATCGACAAGCCGTCCACCATCGACGGCGCGCGGCTGGCGCTGGCGCGCATGCTGGAAACCTCGGGCCTCGACGACTACATGGCCACCCGCAGCACCTGGAGCTGGCAATGACGCTGTTCGTGTTCCTCATGACGGTCGCGCTTGCGGCCGAGCCGGTCGTCGTCACGCAAAAAGGCAAAGCGTTCTCGCAAAGCGAGATCACGCTCCCGGTCGGCGGATCGGTCGAGTTCGTCAACGACGACGACACCGCCCACAACGTGCTGTCGTTCACGCCCGGCTTCGAGTTCGACCTGAAGCTGCAACGCCCCGGCGAGCGCAAGGTGATCACCTTCGACACGCCCGGCCGGGTCGAGATCGAGTGCGACATCCACCCCAAGATGGGGTTGGTCATCACCGTGCAGTGAGGCCCCTAATTGGGGTCAGAGTAAAAATTCAGAGTAAAAATTCGACTGATGACCGAGGCCAACGCTTCGCGAGCGTGGGTGAGTTGAATTTTTACTCTGACCCCAATTACGCTTTGAGGAGCGCGCGCGCTATTTCGCCGCCTCGTACGGCGGCGCGGGAATGTCGCGCTTGACGATGTCGCGGCGCATCGGCGCGAGGATCGCGAGCAGCTTGTTCTGGGTGAAGAACGGGATGTTCTCGCGGTCCATGGCGTCCTGAAGGTGCTCCACCAGCCAGTTGAAGTGGGCGTCGGTCAGGTCGAGGTGGTAGTGGGATTCCTGCATGGTGCGCCCCTCGTACACGCAGGGGCCGCCGGTCAGCTCGCAGATCTGGTCGGCCAACAGCCGTTTCACCCGGCGCACGTTGACCTCGTCGAAGGTGTGCGTGATGCGCGGGTC
This sequence comes from Rhodospirillaceae bacterium, assembly GCA_033764265.1. Taxonomy (GTDB): domain Bacteria; phylum Pseudomonadota; class Alphaproteobacteria; order Rhodospirillales; family Rhodospirillaceae; genus VGEM01. Next base: position 4,043 of record JANRJB010000184.1, read on the forward strand.
GGTCACGGACGCATCGATGGTGGCGTCAGCCAG
>JANRJB010000190.1:0-13816 GCA_033764265.1 Rhodospirillaceae bacterium
GCGCCTTACCGGAGCCCGCCCAGGATCGCGTTGGGCAGAACGGCGTCGTCCCAGTCGGGGCGGTTCTCGGCGCCGGTGCGCACGATGACCAGCCGCCGGGACGGCACGGCATAGACGCGATGTCCGCCGCCGCCGTCGAAGAACACCACGTCGTCGGCCAGGTAGGGCGCGGAGTGGGTCACGCCGAACGGCGTGTTGCGATTGTAGAAGCGCTTGCCGCCGGCCGGCGCGCCCACCCAAACATGGAGCCCGTAGTTGGGGTTGCGCGCCGAGGGCGTGGTCATGGCCGCGATCCAGTCCGGCGGCACGATCTGGCGGCCGTCGTAACGCCCGCCGTCGGCCATCAGGATGCCGAGCCTCAGCCAGTCGCGCGGCCGGGCGACGAAGTACGAGAACGCCTTCGCCGTGCCGCCCGGCCGGTCGAGCCACAGCGTCGCGTCCTTCGCGCCCAGTGGTTTCCAGAGTTTCTCCGACACGAAGTCGGCGTAGCGCCGGCCCGTCGCGCGCTCGACGATGGCGAGCAGGATCTGGCTGTTGGCGCTGTTGTAGTTGAAGCCCGCGCCCGGCACGTCGTCGATGGGATAATTCAGCACCGTGCCGGCGATGTCGTGGCCCAGGAAGGTGCGCAGGCCCAGGCCCCACGGGCTTTGCGCCAGCGCGTAGTTGAAGCGCTGGTGATGCACGCCGCTCGACATCTCCAGAAGCTGGCGGATGGTGATGGTTTCTTTGGCGGTGCCGCGCCACGCGGGCAGATAGTTCGACGCGGACTCATTGATCGAGCCGATCGCGCCGTCGGCCACCGCCAGCCCCACCGCCAGGCTCAGCACCGACTTCGCCATGGAGTAGGTTTCCGATCGGTCATTGGGCGCCGCGCCGTTCCAGTAGCGTTCGAGTTGCACCTGTCCGTCGCGCCAGACGATCAGCGACAGCGAGTTGGTTTTCTCGGCATATGCCGCCGCGGCGTCGAGCGCATCGGCCGAGATCGTCCGCGCCGTTTCGTCGACCGCTGGCGTATCCGCGACAAACGCGCCGGCCACGGTGTCGGTGGGCGCAATCCAATCGGGCAGGGTGCGCGGCGTCCGGTCCTGGATCGTCGCCCAGCGCGTCCAGAAGCGCGCCTCGTCGGCGAAGGTTTTCGCCACCGGCTGCGGCGCTTCGATCAGGCGGCGCGGTTCCACCTTGGGGCCGCCGATCCCCAGCCCGCGCAGCACGATGTTGGGCAGCCTCGCGTTGTCCCATTCGGGCTTGGAGCGCGGCGGGCGCAGGCCCATGCGCACGATCACCAGGTCCTGCGACGGCACGATGTAGACGATCTGCCCGTTCAGGCCGTCGAACAGATAAAGGTCGTCGGCCAGATAGGGCTCGGAATGAAACGCGCCGGGCCGCGGCGCCGCGTTGTTGGGTGAGTCGGGCCGATGATAGAGCCGGCGCTGCGCGAACGGCCGACCCAGCCAGACCATCAGGCCGAAGTGGGGGTTGTTGAGCGAGGGCCGCAGCATCTCGTCCATCCAGCCGTCCGGCAGCAGCTGGCGGCCCTCCACGCGGCCCTGCGCCAAGGCCATGAGGCCGATACGCAACCAGGTCTCGGCCGGCAGCATCAGGCAGCAGCCGCCGTGCGGAAAGCCGCCCGCGCGGTTCACCCAGATTTCGCCGCCGGCGGCGCGCAGCGGCTTCAACACGGCTTCGCTCAGGTAATCGGCGTAGCGCTTGCCGGTCGCGCCTTGAATGATGTGCGGTATCACATCGGCGGTAATGTCGCTGTAGTCGTAGGCCGAGCCCGGCGGGAACTCGAGCGGCACGTCGTTCAGCAGCACGTCGTCCCAGTGCGGGTCGAGGTAGCGGCGCGAGGCGGTGGAGTAGAATCCGCCGCCGCGAAACCACATCAGGCCGCTCGACATCTGCAGCACGTTGCGGATGGTCATTGTCGCCTTGTCGGTGCCGGCCCAGGCGGTGACGTACTTGGCGACCGGATCGTCGATCGAGCCGATGTGCCCGTTCTTGATGGCGGTGGCGATGACCAGGCCGCCCAGCATCTTGTGCAGGCTGCGCGAATTGAGCGGCGTGGCGGCGGTCGTGCCGCCCCAATAGTCGGCCGATTGAAGCTTGCCCTTGTGCCAGATCAACAGCGCGGTCGAGGCGTTGTCGGCGGCGTAGGCGCGCGCCTCGTTCAAGGCCGCCTCGGGCACGGTGCGTTCGTCGGGCGCGGCGACGGGGATGAACCCGTCGTGATGGCCGGCCACCGGTTCGGTCGGCGCGTAGATGTCCACGTCGCCGGCGCCGCCCGCCGCGGCGACCGCGCGATAGCGCTCCACATAGACGCGGTTCTGCAGATAGAACGCCGCGGCGGTTAGCGCCGCGATCACCAGCACGACACCGGCGGCGATCACGAGCTTCATGCCGATGGCCGCGCCGGACCGGGATTGAAGCGGTAGCCGACGCCGGGCTCGGTCAACAGATGCTGCGGCTGGGCCGCGTCCTTCTCCAGCTTCTGGCGCAGCTGGCCGATGTAGACGCGCAGGTACTGGGTTTCCTCGACGTAGGCCTGGCCCCACACCTGTTGCAGCAATTGCTGGTGGGTCACCACCTTGCCGGGGTGCGAGACCAGGATTTTCAACAGGTCGTACTCCTTGCGCGACAGCCGGATCGGGCTGCCGCCCACCGTCACCAGCCGCTTGGCCAGGTCGATGCTGATGTCGCCGGCGGTGATCACGCTGTCGGCGTCGTCGTCGCCCGCGCCCTTCTGGCGCAGGGCCACGCGCATGCGGGCCAGCAGTTCGCCCATGCTGAACGGCTTGGTGACGTAATCGTTGGCGCCGCGGTCGAGCGCGTCGATCTTGTCGGCGTCGTCCGAGCGCACCGACAGCACGATGATCGGCACCTTGCTCCATTCGCGGATCGACTTGATGACGTCGAGGCCGTCGGTATCGGGCAGGCCCAGGTCGAGGATCACCAGGTCGGGCTTCTGCAGCGTGCACTGGCGCACGCCTTCCTTGCCGGTCTCGGCCTCCAGCACGTCGTAGTCGTGGCTTTGCAGGCTTGCGCGCAGGAACCGCCTGATCTGCGGTTCGTCGTCGACCACCAGCACGCGCACGCTGCTTCCCGCCATGGCCGACCCCTACGCCTCGGCAGTGGCGAACATGAATGGCATCACCCCCACGGGCGTCACCCTGGACAAGCGCAGCGACGCGCTAGCGTCGGCGCGCGCGATCCAGGGTCCAGGGCGATGAACTGCTGCGTAAACAAAAAACCCTGGATGCCGGGTCGGGCCCGGCATGACATCGTGTTTGGGGTCGGAGCAAGGGGCCAAGGTGCCAACTTCCGTAGTTCGCGATTGCACGGCCTAAACCTCCGCGACGGCGGCGGCATCGGGCGTGCGCACCGGCAATCGAACGCGCATGGTGGTGCCATGGCCCAGGCCTTCGCTCAAGGCCTCGACGGTGCCGCCGTGGGCCTCGACGATGCCCTTGCAGATGGCCAGGCCCAGCCCGGTGCCGGGCACGGTGCGGTCGCGGTGCTTGGCGCGGTAGAACTTGTCGAATACCGCGCCCAGTTCCTCGGCGGCGATGCCGCGGCCCTGGTCGGCCACGTCGATGACGATGTCGGAACCGCTCTGGCGCGCGGTGATCTGGATGTCGGTGTCGCGCGGCGCGTACTTGGCGGCGTTGTCGAGCAGGTTGACCAGCACGGTCTCCATCAGCACGAAGTCGATGTGCGCCAGCGGCAGGCGGTCGGCGATGTCGACGTAGATCTCGTGGTTCTGCAGCCGGCGATGGCAGGCGTCGAGCGCGGTGCTGATCAGGTCGCCGACATCGGCCCACTGCAGCCGCGGCGCCAGCACGCCGGACTCCAGCTTGTTCATCTGCAGCACGTTCTTGACGAACCGGTTTAGCCGCTCGGCCTCTTCCAGAATGGTCTGCAACAGTTCGCGTGTGACCTCGGGCGTGTAGGTCGTGCCGTACGACAACAGGCTCGAGGCCGAGCCAATCACCGAGGCCAGCGGCGTGCCGAAGTCGTGCGAAATCGCCGACAACAGGGCCGAGCGCAGGCCCTCGGTCTGCGCCAGCACGCGCGCGTTCTCGATCTCGCGGGCGCGTAGGGTGCGTTCCACTGCGATGCCGGCGATCCGGCAGATGGATTCGATCAGGCCCTTGAACTCGGCCGCGCGCACCGTCTCGGCCGACACGCCGGTCAGCACCAGCACGCCGACGGCTTCCTCGGAGGTCACCAGCGGCTGCATGTACGAGCGCACCTCGGCGTGAAAGTCGGTGCCGACGCCGGCCGGCTTGCCGCTGCCGAACGCCGTGCGCGCCGCCTCGATCTCCTCGGTGGTCAGCGCCGCATCGCGCGGATACTCAACTTGCAGCGACGCCGAGCGGGCGCGCGATCCGTCCGGCCCCGGGCTCGCGGATTTGTCCGGCGCCAGCAAGGCGCAGCGCGCCTCGAAGATGTCCTGCACGCGCTCCACGATCGCCTCGAAAATGTCGGCGCGGTCGCGGGCCACGGCGATGTCGCGCGTCAACTCGAACAGCGCGCGCGCTTCCGTCGCCTGCTTCTCGGCGCGGCGGGCCTGGGCGCGCAAGCCGCCGGCGAGATTGCTGGTGATGACCGAGACCACCAGGAAAATGATCAGCATCAGCACTTTCTGCGGCGAGCCGAACTCGAACGAGAAGCGCGGCGGCAGGAAGAAGTAGTCGTACAGCAACAGGCTGAACACGCTGGCGAACAGCGCGCCGGCGAAACCGTAGACGCTGGCGCTGTAGATCACCGCGGTCAGGAAAATCATCGCCAGATTGTCCGGCGGCACGAACCGGTCCAGCCACTGCACCAGGATCGCCGCCAGGCTGACCGCGAAGGCGCTCAGCACATAGTCGTGATACCAGGGCCGGCTCTGGTCCAGCCGCCATTCGGGCGCGGTCCACTTGGTATGGCGTTGCGGGTCGGCGCGTTCGGTTTTGATCAGCGGTGCGCCTTGCGCGGCGGCCGCGCTCGCCACGGTCTCGGCCTCGGCGCGCGACAGGCCGGCGCCCCACGGCGCGCTCCGCACCGGTCCGCACAGCACCGTGGCCGGCCCGTCCGCCAGCACCGCCTTCAATGCATCGCCCAGACGCTCGGCCCGGTCGAAGGCGGTGCACGCGGCGCGATGGCGGATCGCCAGCTGTTCCAGCACGGCGTCGTCGGCAGCACCCTGCAGCGCGTCGATCCAGCCGCGCGCCGGGCGCGCCAGCAACACCAGTTGCGCGCGCCGTTCGCGCGCCGCCCACGCCGCTTCGCGCACGCGGTCGGCCAGGTCGGCATGGGGGCCGAACACCGCGACCAAGCGGCCTTCGCCGGCCCGGCGTGCTGGCGCGGCCTGGGACGACTGCTCCGCTTCGGGCGGGATCGGCGTGGTCGAGGTCAAGCGCATCGGATGTGGTGCCTGTTCGGCGCAAGTATGCCCGCGCCGGCCGATCAAAGGAACCTGCCTGGCGCGTCAGGCGCGCCGGGGCATCGCCAGCGTGACGGCGAACAGCGCCGCCGCCGCGGCCACGATCGACGGGCCGGTCGGGGTGTTCCAGGCGAACGACGCGGCGATGCCCAGGCCGACGGCGGCCAGGCCCGCCACCACAGATAACGCCGCCATCGCCTCCGGGTTGCCGGAAAAACGCCGCGCCGCCGCGGGCGGGATCAGCAACAGCGCGGTGATCAACAACACGCCGATCACCTTCATCGCCATCGCGACGGTCAGCGCGATCAGCACGATGAACACGATCCGCGCCCGTGCCGCCGGCACGCCTTCTGCCCTGGCGAGGTCGGGGCTGACGGTGCCGGCCACCAGCGGCGTCCAGATCCACGCGAGCGCGGCCAGCACCACGATCGCGCCGCCGTAGATGACGGCAAGGTCGGTCGTATTGACCGCGAGAATGTCGCCGAACAGGTAGCCCATCAGGTCGAGCCGCACGCCGTCGAGCTGGCTGACGACGATCAATCCGATCGCCAGCGCCGAGTGGGCGAGGATGCCGAGCACGGTGTCGCCGGCCAGCCTGGCGCGGTCCTGCACGGCGATCAGCGCCAGGCCGATCACCACGCCGGTGACGACCACGCCGACGACAAGATTGACGCCCAGCAGCAGGCCCAGCGCCACGCCGGTCAGCGCCGTGTGCGACAGCGTGTCGCCGAAATAGGCCATGCGCCGCCACACCACGAAGCAGCCGAGCGGGCCGGCGACGATGACCGCGCCGACGCCGGCCAGCACGGCGCGGGTCACATAATCGTCGAACACGGCGCGCGCCTAGTGTGGATGATGTTGGTCATGGTGATGATGGTGGTGATGATCGTGCGATGCGCCGGCCGCCGGCACGGCGTGGCCATCGGGCGCATGGGTGTGGTCGTGACGATGGGTGTAGACCGCCAGGGCATCGGTGGCCGCGGTGCCGAACAGCCGCAGGAATTCCGGATGGCGGCTGACGTGCTCGGGATGGCCCGAGCAGCAGACGTGGCCGTTCAGGCAATAGACCCGGCTGGTGCCGGCCATCACCACGTTGAGATCGTGCGAGACCAGCAGCACGCCGCAGTTCAGTGCATCGCGCACACCCGCAATCAAACGGTAGATGTCGAGCGCGCCGTTGACGTCGAGGTTCTGCGTCGGCTCGTCGAGCACCAGCAGATGAGGCTTGCGCAGGAATGCGCGGGCCAGCATCACCCGCTGCAGTTCGCCGCCCGACAGGACGTGGATGTCGGCGTCGATCAAATGGGCCACGCCCAATGTGTCCAGCGCCGCGATCAGGTCGGCGCGCGGATGGGACTGGGTCAGGGTCAACAGCCGGCGCACCGGCAAGGGCAGCGTCGGCTCGACCGAAATCCGCTGCGGCTGATAGCCGACGCGCAGGTCCGCCCGGCGAATCACCGCGCCGGCGTCGGCCCGCTCGAGGCCCAGGGCCAGGCGGACGGCGGTGGTCTTGCCGGCGCCGTTGGGGCCGATCAGCGTGACGATCTCGCCGGCGCTCACCGTCAGGCTGACGCGCTCCAGGATCGCCCGGCCGGCGCGCACCACGCTGGCTTCGCGCAGTTCGATCAGTGCGGTCGCGGTCATGCGTTCACCGGCAGTGCGGGCAGCGCCCGCTGATCTCGATGGTCTCGCCGGCGACCGTGAATCCCTTCTGCGCGGCGGCGCGCTGGATCGCGGCATGCACCGCGGGACTGGCCAGTTCGGCGACCGTGCCGCACGCCTCGCAGATCAGGAACTGCGCGCTGTGCGCGTCGCCGGGATGGCGGCAGCCGATGAACGCGTTGCGGCTGGCCAGGCGGTGCACCAGGCCGTGTTCCATCAGGAAATCGAGCGCGCGATACACCGCCATCGGCACGTTGCGTCCGCCGTCGCGGTTCAGCCGCGCCAGGATGTCGTAGGCGCCGAGCGGGGCGTGGCTGTCCCACACCGCCTCGAGCACGCGGCGGCGAATCTCGGTCAGCCGTCCGCCGCGCGTCGCGCACACTGCGGCGGCGTCGCTCAACGCCCGGTCGGTGCAGCCGCGATGATCGTGGCCCGGGGCGGGAAAGGCGAGATCGGCGGGCGGCGCGTACTTCATTTTCGCGATGAACTTTTCGGGGGCTGGTCGCACGGTTGCGCTTGAAACCCGCCCGGATTGGCATTTATGTTATAACATCACGTTTTCGGCCGGTTTGGCAAGGGTGTGGTCATGGTGCGGACAGCTGGACGGCGGTGGTGGATGGCGGCGGCCCTGGTCGCCGCGACCAGCGGTGCGGGCGCGTCGGCCATCGCCGCGCCCAAGGTTGTGGCCTCGATCCCGCCGGTCGCCTCGCTGGCGGCGGGCGTGATGCGGGGCGTCGGCGCGCCCGTCACGATCATCCCGCCCGGCGCGTCGCTGCACAGCTTTTCCATGAAGCCGTCCGACGCCCGCGCGCTCGACGACGCCGACGTGGTGGTGTGGATCGGCGACGGCTTCGAAGCCTTCCTGGAAAAACCCATCGCCGCGCTGGCCGACCGCGCGGACGTGCTGGCGTTGATCGACGCGCCCGGCGTGACGGCGTTGAAGGGCCGCGACGGCGGCGTATGGGAAAGTCATTCCGAACACGACCATGAGCACGATCACGACCATGAGCACGACGATCACGCGCATGACGTTGATGGCCACATCTGGCTCGATCCCGCCAACGCCAAGGCCATCACGTTCGCCATCGCGGGAACGCTGTCGGCGCGCGATCCGGCCAACGCGGCGGCCTACGCCGCCAATGCCGCCACGATGGCCGAGCGCATCGACGCGCTGGATGCCGAACTGGCCGCGGCGCTCGCGCCGATCAAATCGCGCCCGTTCGTGGTGTTCCACGACGCGACCCAGTACGTCGAGGCCAAGTACGGCCTGAACGCGGTCGGCGCCATCACCGTCAGCCCCGACCGTCCGCCCGGCGCGCGCCGGGTCGCGGAGATCAAGGCGCGCATCGGGTCGCTGCAGGCGGCCTGCGTGTTCGCCGAACCGCAGTTCGAACCCAAGTTGGTCGCCACATTGATCGAGGGTACGCCCGCCAAGGCGGGCATTCTCGATCCCGAGGGCAGCCGGCTCGCCGCCGGCCCTGAGCTGTATTTTCAACTAATGCGCGGATTGGCGACCGACTTATTGACGTGCCTGGGTCCCGAAGGGCCCTGAACCGCCACGCACGGGGGCCCGACTCGCCGCCGACATGCCCGATGAATGGCGCGGGAATTCGCGTTACAATTGCCGTGTCTTCGGTTGCAACGCCACCCGAAAGGACAGGCCATGGGCAGCATGAGAAGTCTCGGTGCGCTTGGGGTTGCCGCCGCGTTGATGGTCGCGTCCGGTGCGGCGCAGGCCGCGGTGGTCGCCTACACCAACCAGGCGACGTTCCAGGCGGCATTGACCGGTTCGTTCACGCTGATCAACCTCGATGCCGCGCCGTTCAACGGCTTCGGCACGAGCTATCGCGTCGAGGATGCGGCACCGGCCGCGGCTTTCGCGTCGGCCGGCATCGACTTCTTCAACTTCAACGCCGAAGTGCGCGCGGGACAGACCGGCCAGATCGCCACGCCCGGCCGTGATCGCCTGATCTTCAATGGCACCGGCTTCGGCGGCGAGATCGGCGTGAATTTCGCCGGCGGCGTCAACGGCATCGGCGCGCTGTCCAACAACATCGACTACGGCCGCATCCTGATCTACAGCGGCGCCAACTTCACCGGCACGCTGCTCGGCCAAATCCAGTTCGGTCCTGGCGCGCTCTTCGGCGGCTTGACCAGCACGGACGTCATCAATTCCGCGCGCTTTACCTGCGACTTCAACGCCGACCGGCGATGCGGCATTTACGACATGCAGTTCGGAACCTTCGCGATCGCGATTCCGGAACCGGGCGCGCTCAGTCTGCTGGCGTTGCCGATGCTGCTGCTGGCGGGCGCCGTTCGCCGCCAATCCGCGCGCTAGGCGACGCGAGGACTCCGCACGCAGGCGTTCGCGCGCACCACTGTATCGGCGCGGCGGTTGTCGAGCACGAAACGCTGGCCGTGCACGGTGATCTCCAGCGCGTGCTCGGGCCCTTCGCCGACGGCGCGATAGCGCCGCGCGAATTCCTCGGCCGACACGTCGGGCGGCAGGCGGCACAGCGCCGCGAAATCGCGCGTGCGCCGCACCGGCCCCGACCAGCGTTCGCCGTTGGGCGAAGGGCGCCGCGTCAGGTCGGTCAGCGCCGGCGCCCGGGCGGCCAGCAAGTCGAGCATCGCCTTCAAGGCCAGCGTGTCGGCGGTCAGCCGATCTGCATCGCCGGGCAGGTCGAACCACGACGTGGCGACGATCGCGCCGTCATCCACTGTGGCCGACATCTCGTGCAGCGTGGCACCGAAACGGCGCGCGCCTTCGTAAATGGCGAACACCGACGGGAACAGGCCGGGGAAGGTGGGCGGCCCGCAGTGCAGGTTGTAGGCGCCGGCGGTGGCGGCATCGAGCAGATCGGCCGGCACGATCACGCCGCTCGCGAAGCCCAGCAGGCGCACGCGGGACCCGTCACGCACCAGGGCGTCGCGCAGGTCGGGAAGGGTGAACGCCGGTCGAATCGCGAGGCCGGAGCGGGCCGCCCGCAGAGGGGCCACCGCCAGATCGGCGAATTCCGGGGTGGTCAGCAGGATCAGGCGGTCGGCCATCAGGCGGGAGTCCGGATGAGATTGGCCCGTCACGGGGCTTGAAACAGCCTAGCCGCAGGACTATTACATCCCGGTAAATAAGACCAAATTGGTCCGAAATTCCGAGGCCGCCCAAAAATGTTGCGAGTCAACAAGTTAACCGACTATGCCACAGTCGTGCTGATCGACATTGCGCGTGCCGGCGGCCGCCAGTCGTCGCACCACATTGCCGACCACACCGGAATCCCGCTGCCGACCGTGGCCAAGCTGATGAAAAGCCTGAGCCGCGCCGGCCTGGTGGCGTCGCGCCGCGGCGCGACCGGCGGCTATGTGCTGGGCCGGGATACCGCCGCGATCACCATCGCCGACGTCATCGAAGCGGTCGAAGGGCCGATCGCGCTGACCGCCTGCGCCGACACCTCCGAGGAACACTGCGGCATTGAGAACATCTGCCCGGTCCACGGCAAATGGAACCGGGTCAACACCGCGGTGTGCGACGCGCTCAAGCAGGTCACGCTGGCCGACATGGTCGCCGACGTGGCCGGCTTCGGCATCGATCCGGCCGACTTGCCGGCACGGCCCGCGGCCACCGCGCCGCTCGCGGCGCAGTGAGCGGGCAGGGAAGGCCGCCATGGCCGCCACCGAACAGACCGCCCGGATCGTCCGCGATGTCGAGACCTACAAGTACGGGTTCGTCACCGACATCGAGACCGACCGCGCGCCCAAGGGCCTGAACGACGACATCATCCGCTTCATCTCGGCCAAGAAGAACGAGCCGGCGTGGATGCTCGACTGGCGGCTCAAGGCGTTCCGGCAGTGGCTGGCGCAGGCCGACGCGGAACCGACCTGGGCCAAGCTGACCTATCCGCGCATCGACTACCAGGACGCCTACTATTACGCCGCGCCCAAGCAGCTGCCCAAGCTCGAGAGCCTGGACGAGGTCGATCCCAAGCTGATCGAGACCTACAACAAGCTGGGCATTCCGCTGAAGGAACAGCAGTTCCTGGCCGGTGTGGCGGTCGACGCGGTGTTCGACAGCGTCTCGGTCGCCACCACCTACAAGAAGAAGCTTGAAGAGCTGGGCGTGATTTTCTGCCCGATCTCCGAGGCCGTGCAGAAGCACCCGGAGCTGGTGCGCAAGTACCTGGGCTCGGTGGTGCCGGCCGGCGACAACTTCTTCGCCACGCTCAATTCCGCGGTGTTCACCGATGGATCGTTCGTCTACGTGCCCAAGGGCCTGCGCTGCCCGATGGAACTGTCGACCTATTTCCGCATCAACGAGCGCAACACCGGCCAGTTCGAGCGCACGCTGATCATCGCCGACGAAGGTTCCTACGTCAGTTACCTGGAAGGCTGCACCGCGCCCCAGCGCGACGAGAACCAGCTGCACGCCGCGGTGGTCGAGCTGATCGCGCTGGACGACGCCGAGATCAAGTATTCCACCGTGCAGAACTGGTACCCCGGCGACGCGGCCGGCAAGGGCGGCATCTACAACTTCGTCACCAAACGCGGCGCGTGTCGGGGGCGCAATTCCAAGATCATGTGGACCCAGGTGGAAACCGGCTCGGCCATCACCTGGAAGTACCCGAGCTGCATCCTGCAGGGCGACCATTCGGTCGGCGAGTTCTATTCGGTGGCCATCACCAACAACGCCCAGCAGGCCGACACCGGCACCAAGATGATCCACATCGGCCGCAACACGCGCTCGAAGATCATCTCGAAGGGCATTTCGGCCGGCCGGTCGTCGAACACCTATCGCGGCCTGGTGCGCATCCAGGGCAAGGCCGACGGCGCGCGCAACTACACCCAGTGCGATTCCCTGCTGATCGGGTCGGCCTGCGCCGCGCACACCGTGCCCTACATCGAGAACCGCAGCGCCACCGCCACCACCGAGCACGAGGCGACCACCTCCAAGATCGGCGAGGACCAGCTGTTCTACTGCCTGCAGCGCGGCATGACCGAGGAAGAGGCCGTGTCGCTGATCGTCAACGGGTTCTGCAAGGAAGTGCTGCAGACGCTGCCGATGGAATTCGCCGTCGAGGCGCAGAAGCTGGTCGGCATCAGCCTGGAAGGGAGCGTGGGGTGATGAACGGACAACACGCCCCGGATGTCATGCCGGGCCCGACCCGGCATCCAGGGGTTTTCGTTTCAGCGGTGTTTCTTCGCTCTGGACCCTGGATCGCGCCCGCCGCCGCTGGCGCGTCGGCGAGGCTTGTCCAGGGTGACATCGTGTAAGGTAATGACAATGACCCTCGTGGAAATCGACAACCTGCACGTCTCGGTCGGCGGCAAGCCGATCCTGAAAGGCATCACGCTGTCCATCGAGCCTGGCCGCGTGCACGCCATCATGGGCCCCAACGGCACCGGCAAGAGCACGCTGTCCAACGTCATCGCCGGCCGCGAGGGCTACGAGGTGACGCAAGGGTCGATCCGCTTCGAGGGCCGCGACCTGCTCGCGCTGCCGGCCGACGCGCGGGCGCGTGCGGGCATCTTCCTCGCCTTCCAATACCCGGTGGAAATCCCGGGCGTCTCCACGTCGGCGTTCCTGAAAGCCGCGCTCAACGCCAAGCGTCGTGCCGCCGGCCAGCCGGAAATCGACGCCATGGACTTCCTGAAGCTGATCAAGGCCAAGACCAAGGCGCTCGGCATCGACTACGAGATGATCAAGCGCCCGCTCAACGTCGGCTTCTCGGGCGGCGAGAAAAAGCGCGCCGAGGTTTTGCAGATGACGCTGCTCGAGCCGCGCTTCGCCGTGCTCGACGAAACCGATTCCGGCCTCGACATCGACGCGCTGAAAGTGGTGGCCGACGGCGTCAACGCGCTGCGGTCGCCGCAGCGGTCGTTCCTGGTCATCACCCACTATCAGCGCCTGCTGAACTACATCGTGCCCGACCATGTGCACGTGTTGTGGGGCGGGCGGATCGCGGCGAGCGGCGGGCCCGAGCTGGCCGCCCAGCTCGAGGCCGAAGGCTACGCCAAGTTCCAGGCGGCGGCGTAAGGACGCGTACACCGTGGCTCAGGCGCTGGCACGTTCGGGATTGCGCGATCATCCGTTCGGCGCGGAGTACGCCGCGCGGATCGGCGCGCTGCCGGGCGCCCCGCACGCCTGGATCGACGGCTTGCGCCAGTCGGCGCGCGCGGTGCTGGCGACAGTTGGCCTGCCGGGGCCCAAATCCGAAGCCTGGAAGTTCACGCCGCTGTCCGACCTGGCGCGCGTGCCGTTCATGCCCGCCGCGCGCGGCGACGACATCGATGTCGGCGTGGTGCCCGCCCATGTGCCGCGCATCGACGGCGCCGCGCGGCTGGTGCTGGTCAACGGCGTGCCGCGCGCCGACCTGTCGGACCCGGTCGACGGGCTCGCCGGCGTGACCGTGACGCCGCTGCGCGCGGCACTGTCCGACGCGGACGGGCAGGTGAAAGCCCAACTCGGCGGGCTCGCCTCGGCCGGCGTACACGCGATGGCCGCGCTCAACACCGCCTACATGGCCGACGGCCTGGTGATCGCGGCTGCGCGCGCCGATACGCCCGCCCGGCTGCACATGATCTCCATCGGCGCGGCCGGCGCGGAGCCGGTCGCGTTCCATCCGCGTCTGGTGATCGATCTGGCGCCCGGCGCGGAGCTGACGCTGATCGAAACCCACGTCGGCCTGCCGGGTCAGCCCTATTTCGCCAACTGGGTGGCCGAGGTCGCGCTCGGCA
>JANRJB010000241.1:0-14867 GCA_033764265.1 Rhodospirillaceae bacterium
AGTACGAAGGGCCAATGGTGCGCGCCATAACCGCCGGCATCGCGCAGCGCCACTGTGCGGAAACAATGGCCATATCCGCCGGCATGGCATTGCGCGGCCAACAGCCGGCCGACAAGCAGCGTTTTCAGGCGCTTCAAACGCGCCCGCAGACCGTGCACAGGAGCGGCGATCCCCGCCGCCAACACAGCCACGACAACGGGACCGCCGCGATCGAACACGCGCTGAGCCGCTTGCAGGTAGTGCGGCGGATAAATCGTATCGGCGTCACAGATCGCCACGAAAGCCGAATTCACTGCGCTCAACCCGCAGGCCAGGGCGTGAACCTGCCCCGGCCGTGGTTCGTGCTGCCAGACCACCTCGACGTCGAACGCAGACGCCAGGGCGTCGTGCGCAACCGCGACCGAGGCATCGTTCGAGGCGTTGTCGACCAGAACGATCCGCCGCGGCCGCAGGGTTTGGGCCGCGAGCGAGCGCAACGTCGCGCCGATGAAGCGTTCTTCGTTGAAAAACGGAACAACAATCGTCCAGCCGGTGTCCATTGGCGCACTGAACACAGGCGCCGCGCGCCGCGCAAGCCGGCCACGAACAATGTTTCACAACCTTCATCGAAAGCCGTTGCCGTGAAAGCGTGGTTCGCATGACCGACGACCCAATTGCCGCGACGCGCTGGCGGGTCCGTGCCGACCGTGCACGCGCGTGGCTCGACGGGCCCGGCAAACCGGTTGTGTCGGCGTTGCGATGGTTGATCGTCGCCGGCGTGTTGGCGTTTCTGGCCGTCCGCGCCGGCGCGATCGGCTGGCAGACCGTGCTGTCGTCACTTCCGCGCGATCCGTGGTTCTATGCCGCCCTGGCTGCCGCCTATCTGGTGCTGCCGGCGTTCGAGACCGTCGTGCACGGCTTTCTGTGGCGCGTGAACCTGGCGCGACACGCCGCGGTGTTCGTCGTCAAGAAGGTCTACAATTTCGGCGTGCTCGGCTATTCGGGCGAGGCGTTCCTGTTCGCCTGGGCGCGCAATCGGCTGGGGCTGTCGGGCGAGCGGGCGTTCGCGGTCATCAAGGACAACACCATCCTTTCGGCGATGGTCTCGAACACCGCGACCGTGGCGCTGACGGCCGTGTTGCTGCTCGACCAGGGTTTACGCCCAGTCGTCGCCGGCGACCCCGGCGCACTGATGCTGGCGGCCGCCTCGGTCGGCCTGTGCTGCGTCATGCTGGCCGGCACGCTGGCGCTTCGCCGAATGATCCTGTCGCTCGCGCCGGCCGACGCGCTGGTCGTCATCGGCCTGCACACCGTGCGGCTGGGCCTCAGCCTGGGGCTTCAGGCGACCGTGTGGGCGGTCGCACTGCCGAGCGCGCCGTTCGAAATCTGGCTGTTGTTCCTGACCGTCTACATGGTGCTGACGCGCATCCCGTTTCTACCCAACAAGGATCTCTTGTTCATCGGTGTCGGCGTCGGGCTGGCGGACGTGCTTCCGGTTGCCCCGGACGAGGTTGCGCGGGTTCTGCTGGTCACCGGCGCGCTAACTCAAGGCGTGAACCTGGCGGTGTTCGCGGCCGCCGCGGCGGCAGGCTGGGCAGCGGGCGGACGACGCGCGGACCCGCCGCCCGCAGCCAGTGATTGGGCGGCGAGCCCGCAGCGAGGCTAGGCCGTGATCCGCCCCGGTCGCATCGACACCTACGTGGGCGGACTGATCATGGTTCCGTTCGGCGTGACGCTGATCATCACCATGATGCTGTTCCTATTGGACCAGATGCTGCGCCTGTTCGATTACGTGCTGGTGCAGAATGGCCCAGTGGAACTGGTTTGGCGAATGCTGAGCCAGCTGGTGCCGCAGTACCTGTCGCACGGCATTTCGCTGGGCGTCTTCGTCGGCATCCTGCTCGCCTTTCGTAGGCTTTCGCTCAATGCCGAGTTGGACGCGCTGGCGTCGGGGGGCGTGTCGATGCGCAGATTGCTGGCACCGGCCTACGCCATCACGGCCGTCGCGATGGTCGCCAACTTCGTCATCATCGCCTATCTGCAGCCGCTCGGCTTTTACCGCTATCAGGAACTACGGCACGAGGCCACGGTCGACGCGCTGCGGGCGCGCATCAAGGTCGGAGAGTTTCTGACGCTTGGGAACGGGGCCACGTTGCGCGTCGGCGCCGTGTTCGATGGCGGGCGCGAACTGGCCGATATCTTCATCGAGCGATGCGGGCCGTCGGGGCGCTGCCGGGCGGCCACCGCCGAGCGGGGCGCGCTTGAGTTCACCGCCGACCGGCGTTCGCTGGTCGTGCGGCTCGAGCGCGGACGGGTGGTCGACCTGGGGCCGCCGGGGCGAACTGCGCACGGTCTCGACACCGTGGAATTTGATACCTACGCGTTCGACGTCGACGTGCCGGAACTGGCCGAATTCCGCCGGCGCGGCGCCGACCAGCGCGAAGCCACCATCGACGAACTGTTCGACGCCCTGTCGCGCGACATGTCGTCCGAAGCATCCGCGGAGTCAACCATCGACCCCGACCGCGTCGACCGCTATCGCGCGCATTTTCACTGGCGCATTCTGCACACGCTGTCGTTCGCAGCCATCCCGCTGGTGGCCGTCGGGTTCGCCGTCGCCAACCGGCGCGCGCCCAGCGCGGCCGGTCCCGTCGGCGGCATCGTCGCGCTGATCGGCTACAACGAAACGCTCGAGGTCAGCGAACGCTGGGTGGCGGCCTCCGGCGTCTCGCCATGGCTGGCGATGTGGCCCGTGTTCGCGGCGTTCGCGATGGCCGGCATGGCGTGGTTTCGCCACCGGGCGGAGCAACCGCGCCGCGACCGCACCGGGCCGCTGGTCGGATTGATCGGCCTGTTGCCGGGCCGCCGCGCGCCGGCGCTGCAACCGTGACCGCGCGATCCCCCGCGGGCATGTTGTCAACTTACGTTGCGCGCCTGTTCCTGTCGCGCTTCGCCATCGTGCTCGCGCTGCTCGTGGCGGTGCTGCAGCTGCTCGATCTGATGGCCCGGGCGGATGACGTGCTGACCGTGGCCGGCAACGGCCGCGCCGAGATCATGACCTATGTGCAATTGCGCGTTCCGCAGCTGATTGACCGGTTCATGCCTTTCGCCGCGATGCTGGCCAGCATCCTGGCCGTCGCCGAGTTGGCCCAGCAGTCCGAGATCATCGTCATGCGGGCCGCCGGGCGGTCAGCCGTGTGCCTGATGCGGCCCATCGTCGCATGCGGCGCCATTGCCGCTGCGGCTCATATCCTGTTCCACGACACGGTGGTCGCGCCGGCGTCGGCGCGCCTTCATGCGTGGGAAAGCGCCGGTTTCGCGACCCTGCCCGACACCGCCGGCCCGTCCACCGGGCCGCGATGGGCCCTGGCGGGCCGCGACGTCATCAAGGTCGGCGCCGCGTCGATCACGGCGGAGCAGATCGACCTGACCGCCGTGACCGTCTATCGGCTGAGCGCCGGCGGGCGCATCGAATTCGTCGCACGCGCCGCAACGGCCGCCGGCGACACGGACGGCGCGGTCGCCCTGGGGACCGACGCAACCATACACGGTGCGGCGCGGCTTGAAGCCGCGAGCGAAAATCGCGGCTTCGGACCGTGGCCGGCAAGAGTCCTCGCCGAAGCAATTTTCGACGGCGCCATTGCAGCCGAGCATCTGACCCTTTCGGATCTTTGGCGGCGACTGGACGATACCACGCAAACGCCGGCCGCGGCCGGCGAAGCCGAAACCGTGTTCTGGCACCGTTTCGCCGGCCCGCTCGCGAGCATCGCCCTACCCGTGCTCGGCGTGCTGATCGGTTTCGGGCCGCCAAGGCGTGGTCAAATTCTGGCGCGGCTGGCCGTGGGGCTTGGGCTCGGGTTCGCCTATTTCGTCGCCGACAGCGCGGCGGTGTCTTTGGGCAAGCTTGGGGCATTGCCGCCGCTGCTGGCCGCCGCCGCGCCGGCCGCGCTGGGCGTGCTCGGCGCCGGGTATCTGCTGTTGCGCGCCGACGTGCCCCGTTAGCGCGTCGTCAGAACGCGGACGGCGCCGCCACGGCGATGCGCGTGTGACCTTGCAACCGGTAGACCGCGGTGATGGCGACGTGGTCCGACAGCATCTTGCCGTCGACCGGGCGGTCAAACGCGGCGGTCACGGCGACCGGTTCAACCCGCACACGCCAGCCGTCGCGATAACCCTGCAGGTCGCGGGCGTCGAGCCAGTGGGCAGCGGCGTCGATCCCCTCGCCCAGGGCGCAGTCTTGCGGCTGCGCCCGGCAGCTGATGTGCGCCGGCGTGAAGTCCGCCAAGTGACGGGCAGCCGTATCGCGGCGCGGTGGCGAACGCTTGGTATTGAGGTCGGCGCCGAACAGCAGCGGCAGCCGGGGATCAGCCTTGTCGGACAGAAAAGCGGCCAGCCGGGCCACCTGCACGCCGTGGGCGGCGTTGGAGCGGTCATCGCTGACCCCCGACGGTCCGCGCGAGTTCAGATGGGTCGTCAGCACCTGCACATCGTCGGCGACGCCAGGCACGCGCAGCCTGACCAGAAGCGCGCCCTTGTTGGCCAGGCAATCGTACCCCGCGCAGGCATGGCGGCCGAAGGCCAGCCGATCCACCGCCACGATGGGATGACGGCTGAACACGTGGAGCCCGCTGCCGAGCAGGGGCCCCAGCGTTTCGCCCTTATCCAGGCGCGCGGTGGCCGCGAGGCCGCGTTCCACGCCAC
Organism: Rhodospirillaceae bacterium; assembly: GCA_033764265.1. GTDB lineage: Bacteria > Pseudomonadota > Alphaproteobacteria > Rhodospirillales > Rhodospirillaceae > VGEM01. Next base: position 4,681 of record JANRJB010000241.1, read on the forward strand.
GGCCGGCCGCGCTAACCGTGTCGTTGGCCGCCGTGTCGTCGGGCCCCGGGCCTTCGGCGACATGGGCATAGCCGGCCACGTCGGCGATGGCGCGCACGCTGTCGAGGAACCCCTCCTGGATCAGCACCACATCGGGCGCCGCGCCGGCGGCCTGCTGGCGACGGAGTTCGTGAGCGATGGCGACCATGGCCTGCACGCCGTCGCGCCGCAGCGGATACGGCAGACCGTGCACATTGTAGGTCATGACGCTCAGCTGAACGGCCCCCGACGGCGCGGCCGCCGACGCCGGATGGCGCGAAACGCCGGTCGCGCGCAGATCACCGGGCGCGAACGCAGGTTCGACCGGTGTTGCATCAGCGAAAAAGGCGGCATCGTGGGGCTGGTGGGTACAGCCGACAATGGCGACGACGGCCACGGCGAGCATGGGAATCGGCCAGGACGACCCGCGACCCAGTGCCATGCCCCCTCGCTGCCCTGCTGATCGGCCCACGGCACCGGAACCGACCTCCGGGCACGGAGTATCATGCCCGCCGCTGCGCGCGGCTGATGGTTTGGTGAAATCGTGCGGACGTCAGGGTGCTCCGACCGGCAACCCAAACGCTCGGCGCGGTTCCAGATTTTCCCGCTTCAAGTTTCTTTCGAGTGGTAGCGGGGGAGGGATTTGAACCCCCGACCAACGGATTATGACCCCGCTGCTCTACCGCTGAGCTACCCCGCCGCACCGGGCCCGACGCGCGGGCGCGAACGCCCGGCATGGCCGTGAAGCCCGCGTTATTTACGGGCCGGGTCCAGGCTTGTCAAACCTTGGCCGCAGGGGCGCAAAACGCAGGCCGATGAGGGCGTTAGGCTACTCCGGCGCGGCCGGGTAAAGGGCGCGCAACGCGGGCAGGACGCGCTCTGGGTCGATGGCGCGGCTGACGGGCAGTTGGTGGAAGCCCGCCCAGCCGTCCATGTCGCCGGGGTCGGCCAGCGGCGCACCGCCGTCGGGCCCCGGCGTCACGCCGGCGATAATGCCGTTGGCGTTGGCATCGACGGCCGCGCCGTTGGTGTCGGTCAGCGGCCGGCCCAGGTAGCCGGTCCACACGCTGCGCACGTTGGCGTAGCCGGCCTTCGCCAGAATGTTGGCCGCCAGCGCGCTGCGCCCGCCGCTCTGGCACATGGTGATGATCGGCGTCGCGCGATCGGGGAAGCGGCGCTCGACCTCGGCCAGGAAGTCGGCGTCGGACATGGCGCGGTAGGCCGGGTCGTCCTTGTTCGCGCCGGCGATGCGCGGATACGGAATGTTGTAGGACTGCGGCGCGTGGCCGCCGGCGAATTCGCCCACCGAACGCACGTCGATCATCACCGTACCGTCGGCGCGCTGCATCGCCAGGTACGCCGCCACCGGGCTGATGTCGGAGTGATAGTCGCGCGGATAGCCGTAGCGGTTGCCTTCGGCATGGACGGCGGCCGCGCCCGTCGACACGGCGGCGACGAGCGCGACAAGACCCGAAACGAAACGCATGGCGACCTCCGTTGTCATGACGCGCGGCGCAGGTTGTGCGGCGTGAACGCAGCGGACGCCGGCGTCGCGGCGTCGCGCGCGATCCAGCCGCCGCCCATCACGCGCGCGCCATCGTAGAACACGCAGGCCTGGCCGGGCGTCACGGCAATCTCCGGCGCATCCAGCGCAACGCGGGCTGCGTGGGGGGCCATACCGAACACGGTCGCCGGCACCGCGGCGTGGGTGTTGCGCAGCTTCACCGCCACGCGCGCACCATCCGCCGGCGGGCCATCGCCCGGCCCCAGCCAGTTGACGCCGTGCAGCGCGAACGCCGTGCTGAGCAGGTTGTCCTTGGCGCCGACGATCACGCGCCGTGTCTCGGGCTCGATGCGCACCACGTACAGCGGCTCGGCGGTGCCGCCGATGCCCAGGCCCTTGCGCTGGCCGACGGTGAAACTGACGATGCCGCCGTGCCGGCCCAGCACGCGGCCGTCGACGTGAACGATCTCGCCGCCTTCGCCCGCTTCAGGCCGCAGCTTGCGCACGGTGTCGGCGTAATCGCCGCCGGGCACGAAGCAGATGTCCTGGCTGTCGGGCTTCTCGGCCACGGGAATGTCAAGCTCGCGGGCCAGCGCGCGGGTCTCGGCCTTGGTCAGCCCGCCCAGGGGAAAGCGCAGAAACGCCAGCTGATCGCGCGTTGTCGCGAACAGGAAGTAGCTCTGGTCGCGGCCGTCGTCGACAGCGCGGAGCAACTCGGGCCCGTCGGGACCGTCGATGCGCCGCACGTAATGGCCGGTGGCCAGCGCGTCGGCCTTCAGGTCGCGCGCGGCCTGCAACAGATCGCGGAACTTGACGGTCTGGTTGCACAGCACGCAGGGGATGGGCGTTTCGCCGCGCACGTAGGAATCCGCGAAGCGCGCGATGACGTCGCGCTCGAAGCGCGCTTCGTAATCCACCACGTAATGGGGAATGCCGATGCGGTCGGCGACCCGGCGCGCGTCATAGATGTCCTGGCCGGCGCAGCAGGTCTTGCCCTTGGCGGTCGCGGCGCCGTGGTCGTACAGCTGCATGGTCATGCCGACGACCTGGTAGCCCTGGCGCGCCAGCAGCCCGGCCACGACCGAGCTGTCGACGCCGCCCGACATGGCGACGACGATGCGGGTCTCTCCCGGCGGTTTGGCCGATCTGGCGGTCACGGCGAACTCTGTGCTTTACACCTTATATATCGCCTGTCGTACGGCAGACGGCGGGGCAGGGCAACCACCCGCCCGCCGACGCGGGGAAACGGAGAAAAACGCCGTTATTCCATCATGTTACGGGTGGCTTCCGGCAGCCGCACAACCAGCCCGTCCAGGGCCGGGGTCAGCGTGATCTGGCAGGCCAGCCGCGAATTCGGCTTCACCCCGTATGTCAGGTCCAGCATGTCCTGCTCGGCCTCTTGCGGCTTGGGCAGGCGGGCGGCCCAGTCCGGCTCGACGATGACATGGCAGGTGGAACAGGCCATGCAGCCTTCGCAGGCGCCTTCCATGTCGATGCCAGCGTTTTTGGCCGCCTGCATCAGCGAAATCTCGGCCGCGGACGTCACGTCGCGGCGCTTGCCGCCAGCGTCGATGAACACGATACGGGTGAGTGCGCCGGACATGGGCTGCTATGTCGTCCGGCGGCCCGGAAAAATCAAGCGGTCCGGATCAGGCCAGCCCGATCACGCGGCTTGCTCGCGCACCAGCGACGCCCACGCCTGCTTGAACCGGTCGAGGTCGCCCGCGGTCGTGGCCCAGCCGGTACTGATCCGCAGCGCGCCCTTGAGGTGCGGATCGGACACGCCCATCGCCGCCAGCACGTGCGACGCCGCCACCTTGCCCGAGGAGCAGGCCGACCCCGAACTGACCGCCACGCCCGCCAGATCCAGCGCGATCAATTGCATCTCGCTGGAGCGGTGCGGCAGCGACAGGCAAGTGGTGTTGGCCACGCGCGGCGCGGTCCGTCCGTGGATCAGCGCCTGCGGGCACTCGCGCGCGATGAAGATCTCAAGGTCGTCGCGCATCGCCGCCAGGCGCGGCTGGTCGGCCAGCATCCGCGGCAATGACGACACCGCGGCCCCGAACCCGGCGATGGCCGGCACGTTCTCGGTGCCGGCGCGCCGGCTACGCTCCTGACCGCCGCCGCGCAGCATCGGCGCAATGGTCAGGCCCGGCCGCGCCACCAGAGCGCCGACGCCCTTGGGGCCGCCGATCTTGTGGGCCGACACCGCCAGCGTATCGACATCCAGCGTACGCAGGTCGACCGGGATGCGCCCCAGCGCCTGCACCGCGTCGCAATGGACTAACCCGCCGCGCGCCTTGACCCGCTCGGCGACCGCGCGCACGGGCTGGATCACGCCGGTTTCGTTGTTGACCAACTGCACCGCCACCACGAACGGCGCCGGCAGGCCAGCGATGCGTCGGTTCAGGTCGTCGAGATCGATCAACCCATCGCCGCCGACGGCGATGCGTGCGTGCGGCGCCACCAACGCCAGCACCGACGGATGCTCGACCGCAGCGGCCAGGCAAGCGGTCGACGGCAGCGCGGCCAAGGCCTGGTTGTTGGCCTCGGTCGCGCCCGAGGTCCAGATCACGCCGGCGGGATCGCCGCCGACCGCCGCGGCCACGGCCTCGCGGGATGATTCGATCTGTGCGCGGGCGGCGCGGCCGGCGGCGTGCACCGACGAAGGGTTTCCGAACGTCGCCAGGGCCGTGACCATGGCGGCGCGCGCCTCGGGCCGTAGCGGCGCGGACGCGTTATAGTCGAGATAGGCGACGGAGGCCGGGTCCGCGATCATGCGCACCCAGTATAGCCGCGCGCGAAAGCCGAGGTCAGTGTGTCGGCAGCACCGACGCGGCCGCTTTTATTCGGCCGCTTGGGCACGCAGCGGGGTGGCTTGCGCCTGCGCCTGAGCCTGCCGGGCGACCACGTCCACCAGCGATACCCGCGCCAGCATACGATCCAGTTCCGCCTGCATGTGGCCCCAGAACAGGTCGTAAGCCCCGACCACGGGTTCTGATGCTTCCGTATCCCGGCCGTTGCCGTTCTCGCTTTGGAACACGCTGCAGATTTCGGCCAGCGTGATCTGGTCCGCCGGGCGGGCCAGGCGGTAACCGCCACCGGGTCCGCGCACGCTGCGCACCAGATTGGCGCCGCGCAGTTTGGCGAACACCTGTTCCAGGTAGGACAATGAGATGCCCTGCCGCGCAGCCACCGAGGCAAGCGAGACAGGATTGTCGCTGCGCCGGGCCGCGAGATCGGCCAACGCGTTGACTGCACAACGGCCACGAGAGGGGATGCGCACCATCAACTCCTTGAAAAATAGGTTGTTTTCCGGCCGCGTAGGCAGACGCTGCCGATTTGTTTCAAATACTCTTACGCAGTGGGGTCGGCTTCGGATTAGTCAGCCGCGCAACCGCGCTCGCGATTTGAGCATTTGTGAACTCGGGACCGGGTCGACCGGCCGGCGGGTCGCAGCAGGGATCGGGCCGACGGAGTGCGAGGTCGCTTGCAGTTCAACAGGCGATTTCCTATACCGTCCCACCGCTTCTGCCGGCCTCGGGCCGGCCATAGACTCTTCAATCATTTCAACGAATTAGAAAATCAGAGGACGTGGCCGATGCCGGAAGTCATTTTCGCGGGGCCCGAAGGTCGCCTGGAAGGGCGATATCACCACAGCGAACAGCCGCGCGCGCCGATCGCGGTAATCCTTCATCCGCACCCGCAGCACGGCGGGACGATGAACAACAAGGTCGTCTACAACCTCTATTACACTTTCGTGAATAAAGGCTTCTCGGTGCTGCGGTTCAACTTCCGCGGTGTCGGCCGGTCGCAGGGCGAGTTCGACAACGGCTTGGGGGAACTATCCGACGCCGCCTCGGCGCTCGACTGGCTGCAAACCGTCAACCCCAATGCCCCGGTGTGCTGGGTGGCGGGTTTTTCTTTCGGCGCCTGGATCGGGATGCAGCTGTTGATGCGCCGGCCCGAGATCGAGGGCTTCGTCTCGGTCGCGCCGCCGGCCAACATGTACGACTTCTCGTTCCTGGCCCCCTGCCCGTCGTCCGGCATCATTATCCAGGGCACCGATGACGACGTGGTGCCCGAACCGGCGGTGGAGAAGTTCGTCAACAAGCTCAAGATGCAGAAGAACATCACCATCGATTACGCGCTGGTGAAGGGCGCCAACCACTTCTTCAAAGATCACATGGATCAGATGGTGAAGGTGGTGGAAGACTACCTGACCCAGCGGATGCAAAATCCGACGCAGTCCAAGCGCAAGCCGGCCCCGGCCGCGGCGGCGGCGAACGCCTGATCGGGCCTAAGCGGCCGGGGGTACGATGCGGCCCCCGGTTTGCGGCGTCGCCACCCCGGTGGTTTTCGGATAGGTCAGCGGCAGGCCGCGCCGGCTGCGCGCGGCCAGGAACGCGAAAGCCTGCGCTTCCAGATGATCGCCCGACGCGCCGATCGCCTCGATCGGACGCACCGTCAACCCGGTGGTTTCGATCAACGCGCGCATGATGCTGGGGTTGTGGCGGCCGCCGCCGGTCACCAGCACCTCGCGCGGCTTGGCCGGGCATTGCTGCAGCGCGTGGTGCACGCAGTTGGCGGTGAAGGCGGCCAGCGTCGCCGCGCCGTTCTCGACGCTCAAGCCCTTGACCGCGGCGATGGAGAACGCGAACCGGTCGAGCGACTTGGGCGGCGGCGCGGCGAAAAACGGCTCGCGCATCCAGGCGCGGATGACGTCCCAGTCGACCCGGCCGCGCGCCGACACCAGCCCATCCTGGTCCATCGCTTTGCCGGTCTTCTTCAGGATCCAGTCGTCGAGCAGGCCGTTGCCGGGCCCGGTGTCGAAGGCCAGCATGTCGGCCGCCTCGGGCCGGTCGATCGAGCCGTCGCCGATCCACGTCACGTTGCCGACGCCGCCCAAGTTCAGCACCGCCACCGGCCGCGGCAGCGGCTCGGCCAGGGCCAGATGGAACAGCGGCGCGAGCGGCGCGCCCTGGCCGCCGGCGGCGACGTCGGCGCTGCGGAAGTCGAAGCACACCGGCCGGCCCAGGCGGCGCGCGAGCCGTGGGCCGTCGCCCAGTTGCCAGGTGGCGCGTTGGCCGGGACGGTGCCACACGGTCTGGCCATGGAAGCCGACCAGGTCGGCGTCCCAGTCCGGGTGTTCGCGCAAGAGGCGATCGACCGCCTCGGCGTGCAGATCGGTCAGCACCTGCTCGACCGCGCCGGCGCCGGGGTCGCCGCGCTCCGGCACGCCGGCGACGAATCCGCGCAGCTTGGCGCGGAACGCCGGGGTATAGGGCGCCGACACCGCCGGGCCGAAACGACGCACGCGCACGCCGTCGGTCTCGATCAGGGCGGCGTCGATGCCATCCATCGAGGTGCCGCTCATCAGGCCGACGACCCGCAGAACTTCAGGCGAAACCATGCGATACTGCGGCGCTGCGGCGCGTTGTCGCGCGCACGAAAGGTGTGCTAATCACCCGCCGCGCCTTCCCCCCTGCCCGCATCACAAGCGCAATCCATGGCCGCTTTCAAGTCCGAACTGGTTCGAACCCTGAACGACCGCGGCTACATCTTCCAGTGCACCGCGCTGGACGAGCTGGACGCGCGCGCGGCGGCGGGCACTCTCACGGGTTACATCGGCTTCGACGCAACCGCCGATAGCCTGCACGTCGGCCACCTGATGCAGATCATGATGCTGCGCTGGATGCAGCGCACCGGGCATCGTCCGATCGCGCTGATGGGCGGCGGCACCACCAAGATCGGCGATCCGTCGTTCAAGGACGAAACCCGCAAGCTGCTCGACGAAGACACGATCCGCGCCAACATCGCCTCGATCCGCAAGACCTTCGAGCACTTCTTCGATTTCGGCGGCGGACCGACCGACGCGATCCTGGCCGACAACGCCGAGTGGCTGGACAAACTTCTGTATATTCCGTTCCTGCGCGAGGTCGGCCGGCACTTCACCATCAACCGCATGCTGACAATGGACAGCGTCAAGCTGCGGCTGGAGCGCGAGCAGCCGCTGACGTTCCTGGAATTCAACTACATGATCCTGCAGGCGTTCGACTTCGCCGAACTTTATAAGCGACACGGTTGCGTGCTTCAGTTGGGCGGCGCGGATCAATGGGGCAACATCGTCCAGGGCGTCGACCTGGGGCGGCGCATCGCCGACGCCGAATTGTTCGGCCTGACCAGCCCGCTGATCACCACCGCGTCCGGCGCCAAGATGGGCAAGACCGTGGCCGGCGCGGTGTGGCTGTCGGCCCATCGCCTGGCGCCCTACGACTACTTCCAGTTCTGGCGCAACACCGAGGATGCCGATGTCGGCCGCTTCCTCAAGCTGTTCACCGATCTGCCGCTGGACGAAATCGCCCGCTACGAGGCGCTGCAGGGCGCGGAGATCAACGAGGGCAAGAAGAAACTCGCGTTCGAGGCGACCGCGCTATTGCATGGCGCGCAAGCCGCGGCCGAAGCCGCCGAAACCGCGCGGCGCACGTTCGAGGAGGGCGGCGCGGGCGAGAGCCTGCCGACGATCACGATGACCGGCGCGACCGTCAAAGCCGGGTATTCGATCGTCGAGGCAAACATCGGGCTCGGCTTCGCCACCAGCAAAAGCGACGCGCGGCGCGCCATCCAGGAAGGCAGCGTGCGCCTGAACGACGCCAAGGTCGACGACGAAGCAGCGACCATCACCCTTGCCGACTTCAAGGACGGCGTGGCCAAGCTGTCGCGCGGGAAAAAACGCCACGGCCTGATCAAGCTGACGGACTAAAGCCCTGCCCCAACCGCTGTTTGGCCGCCTGACCGGTCGCGGCGCGCATCCTGCGCCGCCGGGCTGGTAAGGTGCGGCCTTCGCGAACCGGGGAGCCCTCCATGTTTATCAATTTCTGGTACGTCGCCGCGCAGTCGAGCGAACTGACCGCAACGCCGCTCAAGGTGAAGATGCTGGGCCAGGACTTCGTGCTGTTCCGCGACAGCCAGGGCCGGGCGCACTGCCTGTCGAACACCTGCACGCACCGCGGCGGCAACCTGGCCGGCGGCAAGGTGGCGGGCGATTGCGTGCAGTGCCCCTATCACGGCTGGCAATTCAACGGCGCCGGCGAATGCGTGAAAATCCCGTCCATCGGCAAGGACGGCAAAATACCGGCGCGCACGCGCATCGACAGCTATCCGGTGACCGAGAAATACGGCCTGGTGTTCTGCTTCCTGGGCGACCTGCCCGAGGCCGAGCGTCCACCGATCATGGACATTCCCGAGTGGAACACGGACGGTTGGCGCGCGTCCTTGCTGACCAACGACTACCGGGCCAGCTTCGATCGTTCGGTCGAGAACACGCTCGACCCCGCGCACAATGAATTTGTTCATCCCACCCACGGCTACTCGGGCGAGAAAGACAGCTACCTGGTGCCCGAATACAGCCTAAACGAAAGCCAATGGGGCTGCGGGTTCATGACCGTGTTCAAGTCGCCGGAACTGAAGGACGGCACCATGAACAAGCTGCGCAACTTCGCCGGCGACCTGGAGGCGGGCACCGGCCATTTCGGCCCGCACCAGACCTGGACGCAGATCCACATGTCGCCGACCAACTGGTTCCACCAGTACACCTTCCGCACGCCGGTGACCGCCACTCACACCCGCTCGTGGCTGATCAACATGCGCAACGCCTTGCTTGACCCGCAGCACGACGAGGCGATCCAGAAACGCCAGCGCGTGATTCAGGAGCAGGACATCGTCATCCTTGAGGCGATCGAGCCGGTGCTGCCGCCGGTCAGCAACACCCGCGAGACGCTGATGCCGGCCGACAAGGCGATCGCGCGCTATCGCCAGTTCGCCAAGGACTGGACGGCGCGCGGCTGGCGCATCGACGTGGCCGCGGCCGGGCAAGCGGCCGGCCGGGCCGCGCTTGCGATCCCCAGCCCCGCCCGGCGCGGCACAAAAGGCTGGGTGATCGACCCGGTGCCGCTGGTGGGCGCGGGCCGACTGCAACAGGCGGCGGAGTAAACGCGGCGCGACGGTTTATGCCGCAGCCTTGAGCTGGTAAGGCTGCACCAGGACCTCGGGCGGCAGACCCAACAGCATGCTCAGCGCGCGCACCATCGGCAGGGTCAGCGGTCGTCTGCGGTTCATAATCTCGGAGACGCGCCCGCGGCTGCCGATCGCCGGCTCGAGGTCGCGGCGCGTTAGGCCCTTTTGTTCCATCACGAATTCGATGGCGGCAATCGGATCGGGCGCCGGGATCGGATAGTGTTCGGCTTCGTAGGCCTCGATCAATGTCGCCAGAACGTCGCAGCGGTCGCCACGCGGCGTGCCGGGTTCGGCGTTCCACAGGCGCTCGACTTCTTTCAGGGCTGCCTTGTAATCGGCTTTGGTTCTGATCGGTCGGATGGTCATAGGTTCATGTCTAACACAAGAGGATTACCGAGTCGCCGGCGGGCGGGGTGGCTCGGGCGGGGCGGCGGACTCTGCCTCCGGCGCGGGCGCGGGCGGGTCGGGCTCGCGCGCGGCGGCTGGCGGTGAAGTCTCGAAGATCGATAAAATCTTGCGCAGGATGCCCGGCGCCAGCGCGGCCAGCGGATTGACGGTCGGCGCGGCGGTGGCGAGCGGCCCCTGCCAGCGGTAGGTGGCGGCGAAGATGCCGCTGCCCTTCTCGCCGCCGGTCAGGATGTCGCCGACC
>JANRJB010000138.1:0-9288 GCA_033764265.1 Rhodospirillaceae bacterium
GGGAAGCTGGTGTGGATGCGCCGCACGGCGCCGGTGCGATCCACCACGATCATGGTGGGATAGACCAGCACCGCGTTGATCATCGGCAGCGTCTTGCTGGCCGCGGCCTTGTCGGCGGTGCCGGCGATCAGCATCGGATAGTCGATGCCGTAACGTCGCGCGAACGCGCGGCAGGCCGCGACCGCCTTGTCGAACTCGGGCGAGTATTCGTACTGCAGTGCCACGGCCTCGAGCCCGCGGGCGCGGTTCTCTTTCACCAGCGGCGCCATGAAGCGCGCCTCGTCGTGGCAGGTCGGGCACCAGCTGCCGGCGATGGTGACGATCACCACCTTGCCCTTGAAGCGGTCGTCGGACAGCGACACCGGCTTGCCGTCGAGGTCGGGGAACTTGAAATCGAAACGGTCGTAGCCCGGCTTCAGATACGTCAGCGTGTGCGGGTCGGGCAGCGCCACCGTCGGGTCCTTCACCGCCCGCCAGGTCGACACGCTTGACCCGACCATCGAGAAGCTTTGCCCGGCGAGCGTGCCGTCGGGCTGCAGCGTGGCCTTCCATAACGAGCCGGTGCCGCCGTCGAAGGTGGACAATGCCAGCTCCGCGCCGTTCAGCTCGCCGTGCAGGAAACGGGTGTCGGCGTTGACGTAGATCACCGCGCCGTCGACCAGGCGCCCGGCCTGCGCCCACTCGCCGATGCCGCTGGTTGCGGTGCCGCTGGCGGCGGTGACGGTTACGGCCCATCTCCCGCCGACATCGCCTGACGATGGCGCGCCGTCGGCGACAAAGCGATGCGTCAGGCCGTGGCGCGCGGTGAACGGCACGACGTAGGGCCCCGAAGAACGCTTGAGCGCGATCGTGCCGGTCATCACGCCGTCGGCGCCGACGGTGCCTTCGATGCGCGAACCGTAGGACGGGAATTCGAACGCCAGGGTCGCGCCGTCGACCGTCGTGATCTCGGCATCGACGCGTTCCGGCCCGTTGATCAGCGTGGCGACCCAGGCGCCGTTGGTCTGCGCCAGGTCCAGGTTGAACGGCAGCTCGCCGATCGGCGTGTCGATGACGGCGCGCCACGGCCCCGGCTTCACCTGCGCGGCGGCGGCCGCGACGGTGTGGGACAAGCCGCCGGCCGCGCCGGTCACGGCCAAGGCGACCATCGCTGCGGCGTTGCGTCGCGTCGTTTCCGTCATTTCGCTCTCCCGCTCGGGCGTCATCCCCGCGCCAGCCTACGGAGGCCTTGCTCCCGACCGCAAGGCCCCACCCCAACACATTGATCTTGCCACAATTTCCTGGATTTTTCCTGCCCCTCGGCGCGCCCTGGCCCCTATAATGAGCCGCCCCGCCCCCGTCGGCCCCGCATGACCCGCCTGACCCGCTACATCCTGCGCCAGCTTGTGATCGGCACCGCCATGGTCGCGCTGGGCCTGGCGTTCATCGTCTGGCTGACGCAATCGCTGCGCTTTTTGCAGTTCATCATGGGCCGCGGCCTGCCGCTCGGCACCTGGCTGGAGCTGACCGCGCTGATGCTGCCCACGTTCCTGGCGCTGATCCTGCCGGTGGCGTTGTTCGTTGTGGTGCTGTTCGTCTACCACAAGCTGGGCCAGGACCGGGAGCTGGTGGTGGTGCAGGCCGCGGGCGTGAGCCGCGTCGGGCTCGCGCGCCCGGCACTGGCGGCCGGCGCGGGCATGACGGCGATCGGCTTTGCGCTGAGCTTGTGGCTGGTTCCGGCGGCGACGCGAGTGTTCAAGGATCTGCAGTGGTCGATCCGCAACGACGTCACGCAAATTCTGCTGCGCGCCGGCGCCTTCAACCAGCTGAACAAGGACCTGACCGTCTACGTGCGCGACCGCGACGAGGCCGGGACGCTCTATGGGATTCTGGTGCACGACACGCGCGACCCCAAGGCCGAGGTGACGCTGATGGCCGAGCGGGGCCGCGTGCTCGACGCCGACCCCGCCGACCCCGACGGCGGAACCCGCATCGTGCTGGACAACGGCAACCGCCAACAGCTTGCGCGCGATGCCGAACTGTCGGTGCTGTACTTCGACAGCTATGCCATCGACCTGGGCAAGGCCGCCGACGCGGAAAGCCGCTGGCTCGACAACGGCGAGCGTAGCCTGACCGAGCTGTTGACCACGCCCGCGGGCGACGGCCTGGGCCCGGAGGACATCCGCCGTATGCGGGCCGAGGGCCACGAACGGCTGGCGCGGCCGTGGGCGGGCCTGGGATACACGATCATCGCGCTGGCCTGGCTGTTGACCGGCGACTTCGACAAGCGTGGCGGCAATCTGCGCGTGATCGCCGCGGCCGCCTCGGTGCTGGCGCTGGAGGCCGCGATGCTGGGCGCGGTGGGCGCGGCGGCGTCGCAGCCGGCGTGGATCGCGGCGATGTACGCGGTCGGCTTGCTTCCCGTCGCCGCCGGCCTGTATGTGATCGCGGGCGAGCGGCGCGCGGCGGCGTTGAAGACGCTGACCGCCGGCGGCGCGGCAAGAGGATGCGCGGGAATGCGGGGTTGTCGGTGAGGTGGTGGAGCGTTCGAGCGGCGCGGGTCGCGTGCGGCCTGCTGGCCATGCTGGCGGGGTTCGCGCCGGCACGGGCACAGGCGCCGGCCCAGCCGACCGAGACCTTGTTGTTGGCCGACGAGATCAACTACGACGAAAACGCCGATACGGTGGTGGCCGCGGGCCGGGTCGAGATCGAACGCGATGGGCGCATCCTGCTTGCCGATCGCGTGTCGTACGACCGTCGCGCCGACCGCGCCACCGCGTCGGGCAACGTCAGCCTGCTTGATCGCAACGGCTCGGTGATGTTCTTCGACGACCTAGAAATCACCGGCGACCTGAAGGAGGGCGTGGCGCGCGAGGTGCGCGTGCTGCTGGCCGACAAATCGCGCATGGCCGCGCGCACCTTCCGCCGCCGCGACGGCCGCACCAACGAGATGTTCGACGCGGTCTATTCGGCCTGCGACGTGTGCGAAGGCGAAAGCCCGGTCTGGCAGATCCGCGCCGGCCGCGTGCGCTACGACGAAGACGCCGAGATGGTCTACTACCGCAACGCCTGGGTGCAGCTGTTGGGTGTGCCGGTGTTCTACACGCCGTATCTGGCGCACCCCGACCCGACCTCGGGCCGAAAGAGCGGCTTGCTGCTGCCGTCGATCGGTGGCGGGGCGAACCTGGGTGTGTCGTACCGCCAGCCGTATTACTTCAACATCGCCCCGGATCGCGACGCCACGCTGTCGCCCCTGATCACCACCGAGGCCGGCAAGGGGGCGACGGCGGAATACCGCCAGGCCTTCAACGAAGCCGATCTCAACGTGTTCGGCAGCCTGGTCAGCGGCGACGACGAGTCGAACAAGGATTTCCGCGGCCACATTCGCGCGGCGACACGTTGGGACATGAGCGAGAACTGGCGCGCCGGCGCCGACGTGCACTTGGCCAGCGACCGCACCTACCTGCGCCGCTACGGCTTCGAGGCGCCGACCTGGCTGACCAGCCGCGCCTTTCTGGAACGCTTCAGCCGGACTACCTATTTTTCCACCGAGACGTTCTATTTCCAACGCCAGCGCGGCCTGCGCGGCCTCAGCCCGACGCCGGTGGTGGCGCCGCTGATGCAGTTCTCCTACGTGTCGGACACGCTGCCCGGCGGCAGCTACTTCACCGCAGATTCGAACGCACTGGTGCTGTTCCGCACCGACGGCGCGGATTCGAACCGCTTCTCCACCGCCGTCGGCTGGACCCAGCCCTACACCAGCCCGTTCGGCGACATCTACACCCTGCGCCTGAACCTGCGCGGCGACGCCTATTACGTGCGCGACGTGGCCCGCCCCGGCGCCGGCGACTCGTTCACCGGCACGGCTGGGCGCGCGGTGCCCGAAGCGTCGTTGGAGTGGCGCCTGCCGCTGGTCAACAGCCAGAGCGCCGTGACTCAAATGTTGGAGCCGGTGGTGATGGGCGTGATCAGCCCGATCGGTCAGAACCCCGAGAAGATTCCCAACGAGGACAGCCGCGACCTGGAGTTCGACGACACCAATCTGTTCTCGTCGCAGCGCTTCACCGGCTTTGACCGGGTCGAAGGCGGCGCACGGGTCAACTACGGCCTGCGCTGGTCGGCGTTCGGGCGCCGATCGGGCACCATCGGCGCGTTCCTGGGCCAGAGCTACCGGATGCACCGCGACGATGTGTTCAACCCGCTGTCGGGTCTCAGCGGCAAGTTCTCCGACTTCGTCGGCCATGTCGATTTCGCGCCGGGTCCTTACGTCTATGCGCTGTACCGCTTCCGGTTGGACAAGGACAATCTGGCCGCCCGGCGCAGCGAGGTGGCCGCCGCGGTCGGGCCCGAGCTGTTCCGGCTGGGGGTCAACTATTTGTTCGTCAAGCAGGGCGACCCGTCGAACCCCGCCATCGGCGACCGCGAAGAGCTGTACGTGGCCGCGTCGAGCAAGGTCGACCAGAACTGGAGCGTCAGCGCCAGCCATCGCCAGGACCTCAGCCCGGGCGGCGGCCGCATTCGCACGGCGCTGGGCTTCACCTATGAAGACGAATGCTTCGTGTTCGGCGTCGACGTCGCCGACGACAAGACCCAGGACCGCGACTTCAAGAGCGGCGTGTCGGTGCTGCTGCGCTTCAGCTTGAAAACCATCGGCGAGATCAACTTCAATACCAACGTCAGCGCCGCGCGCTGACCAGGAGGCGATGATGGCACGAATCATCGTGGCGCTGGTTTGTCTGTGGGCGGCCGCCGCTTCGGCGCAGATCGCCGATGACCCGGTGATGCTGACGCAGGCCGGCGACCGCGCGCTGGAGGGCGTCGGCGCGCCTCAGGACGACGCGACGGCGTTCGACTTCTACCGTCGGGCCGCCGAGCTGGGCCACGCGCCGGCGCAGTTCAAGCTGGGCGTTTTGCACGCGGCCGGGCGGGGCACGCCGCAAAGCGACGCCGCGGCCGCCGACTGGTACCGCAAGGCGGTAGCGCAGAACTACATCCCGGCCATGGCCAACCTGGGCGTGATGTACATGGAAGGCCGCGGCGTGACGCGCGACCCGGTGTTGGCGCGACTGCTGCTGAGCCGCGCCGCCGAGGCCGGCGACAAACGCGCGCGGGACTACCTGATCACGCACGCCGAGGCGCCCTGACCCCCGCGCGCGCGGCCAGTCACCACCGGTACTTGGGCATCTCGTGGCGGCGCGGGCCGCGTTCCGGTGCCTGCAGTGCCCTGAAGTCGCCGGCGATGACGCCGGGCGGAACTGCTTCGTCCCAGATCAGCGCGAACGCGGTGTTGCGCGCGGCCGGATCGCGCAGCGCGGCCGCCGCCACCTCGGCGACGCGGCGGCGCGACACCGTGCCGCCCCAGGCGTAGTCGGCGCGGGGAATCATCCGCACACCCGGCCCGCCCGGATCGTCGCGCAGGCCGCTGGCGCCGACGATGGTGTAGGGCACGCCCGAGGCTTTGAGATATTCCTCGCCCTTGGTCTTCCAGAACAGCAGATAGCCGAACCGGGGAATGCGGGAATGGTCCTCGAACGGCCCGGTGTTGGCAGCGCCCACCACCACCATCTGGCGCACGCGGTGACGCCTGGCCGCTTCGATCAGAAGCCGCGTGCCCAGGTACTGGACGAACTGCGGCGCGCCTTCGCCAACGAAATCGGCCGAACCCAATGCGCTGATCACAACGTCGGCGCCGGCCACCGCCGCGTCGAGGGCCATGGGGTCGAGCACGTCGGCCGCCACCCACTCGGCCAGCGCGCCGTGCAGCGCACGGGCGCGGGCCGTGTCGCGGGTACCGCCGCGCACCTGGTAACCGGCCGCGTTCAGCTCGCCCACGATCTCGAGGCCGGTGCGCCCGGTGGCGCCGGCCACGAACGCGACCTCGGCCGCGGCGCCCGGCATGCCAAGGCACAACAGCGCGGCGATGATGGTTCGGATCATCATCGCGCTCTCGCCATGCAGGTCGCGAGCCCACCGGCGGCGCGCCCGGCGGCGTCCGAGGCGGCGACCTGGAACACCCAGGTGTCGATGTCGGGGTAGTAGTTGAGCGCGACGTTGTGGTCGTGCCCCAGGGTGCAGAACAGGTTCTGCGAGTTGGGGATCGGCACCTCGCGCCCCGGCGCGCCGCGCGCGGTCAGCGCGAAGCGGCGCACGTCGGCGGCGGCGTCATCGAGGGCTTCCAGTTCGACCAGCGGCGCGTCGAGGTCCGCGGCCGGGGTTTGCGCCCGGCCGGCGGCGAGCGGCACTACGAGCAGCATCGTCATCAGCAGTCGCGGCATCGGCTCCGCAGTCTGGTTTTGGCCATAGTCGCAATTTATGTTACACCCCTGCCGCCTTCGGCAACGACCCCGGCGGCAGCCCGAAAACTGCCTGCAAACATATGATTTATAGAATGATTTCGATCCGCGCCCGACTCGGCATGGCCGTCCTGGCGTCGCTTTTGGCGCTGACCGCGCCGGCGACCGCCCAGCAGGGCGCCATGGGCATCGCCGCGGTGGTCAACGAGGACATCATCACCGTCTACGACGTGCAGACCCGGCTCGGCATGTTCATCGCCACCTCGGGGCTGGAGAACACGCCCGACATCCAGCGCCGCCTGCTGCCGCAGGTGATTCAGAGCCTGATCGAGGAACGACTCAAGCTTCAGGAAGCGCGCCGGCTGAAAATCGAGACCAGCGAGCCCGAAGTGCGCAACGCCGTCGACCTGATCGAGCAGCAGAACGGCATGCAGCCCGGATCGTTCCGCGCCATGTTCCAGGAACGCGGCATCGATATGGGCACGCTGTACGCGCAGATCGAGGCCGACGTGGCGTGGGTCAAGGTGGTGCGTCAGGAACTGGCGCGCGACGTGACCGTGCCGCCGGAGGAAGTGCGTAACGTGCTCGAGCGCCTCAAAGCGAGCCAGGGCAAGCCCGAGCACCTGCTGTCGGAGATTTTCCTGCCTCTCAACGCCGGCGGGTCCGAGGCCGACGTGCAGCAGCTGGCGTTCCGGCTGGTCGAGCAGGCCCGCGCCGGCACGCCGTTCCCGGCGCTGGCGCAGCAGTTCTCGCAAAGTCCGACCGCGGCCGTCGGCGGCGACCTGGGCTGGGTGCTGCAGGGCGATCTGGAGGACGAGCTCGACCGCGCGGTCGCCGCCATGGAGCCCAACGAAATCTCCGACCCGGTCCGCTCGGTGTCGGGCTATCACATTCTCGCGTTGCGCGGCCGGCGCGCGGCTGGCGCGCCCGATCCGCTGATGGCGGTGGTGACACTGAGCCAGATTTACCTGCCGACCCTGGGCGGGCGCGCCTTGACGCCGGACCAGCTGGCCCAGGCCACCACCGCGGTCGCCACCCAGGCCGGCAGCTGCGAGCAGATGAACGCGCTGGCCGAGCGCGTCGGCGGGCCGGGCTCGGGCCCGATCGAACCGGTGCGCGTCGGCGGCCTGCCCGAGGCGGTCGGCACGGTGGTGGCGCAACTGCCGGTGGGCCGCGTCAGCCCGCCGATCGAGATCACCGGCGCGCGGCTGTTCGTGATGGTCTGCAGCCGCGAGGAAGACACCGGCATCCCCAGCGAGGACCAGGTGCTGGCCAAGCTGGAGAACGACCGGTTGGAGAACGTCGCCCGGCAGCGGCTGCGCGACTTGCGCCGCCAAGCGATCATCGACGTCCGGATCTGATGCCCGGCCCACCGCCCGGCGCGATCGGTCCGATTGCCGTCACCATGGGCGAGCCCGCCGGCGTCGGCGGCGAGATCGCGCTCAAGGCCTGGCTGACGCGCACGTCGCAAACGCCGGTCTTCTTCGCCATCGACGACCCGGCGCGCCTGACCGCGCTGGCCGCGCGGCTGGGTCTGGCGGTACCCGTGGCGATCATCGCCCGGGCCGACGCGGCGCCGGCGCGCTTCGCCCACGCGCTACCGGTGTTGCCGGTGCCGGGCTGCCCGTTGCCGGTGGTCGAGCCCGGCCGGCCGCGCATCGACACCGCCGCCGCCGTGGTGCGCGCCATCGATGCAGCCGTGGCGCTGGTGCGCGGCGGCGAGGCCGCGGCGATGGTCACCAGCCCGATCAACAAGAAAATCCTGCAGGACGACGGCTTCGGTTTTCCCGGCCACACCGAGTACCTGGGGCACATCTCCGACGCCGCACCGGTGATGATGCTGGCGGTCGAGCGCGCCGATCCGCCGCTGCGCGTGGTGCCGGTCACCGTCCATCTGCCGCTGCGTCAGGTGGCGGCGGCGTTGTCGACCGACGCGATCATCGCCGCCGGCCGCGTCACCGCCGCGGCGCTGCGGACGGATTTCGCCATCGCCGCGCCCCGGCTGGCGGTCGCGGCCCTGAACCCGCACGCGGGCGAGGACGGCAAGATCGGCGACGAAGAACCGCGGCTGATCGAACCGGCGGTGGCGGCCTTGCGCGCCGAAGGCATCGACGCCGTCGGCCCCGCGCCGGCCGACACCCTGTTCCACGCCGACGCGCGGCGCGGCATCGACGCGGTGATCTGCATGTATCACGACCAGGCGCTGGTGCCCTTGAAGACGCTCGACTTCTGGGGCGGCGTCAACGTCACGCTGGGTCTGCCGTTCGTACGCACCTCGCCCGATCACGGCACCGCGTTTGACATCGCCGGACGGGGGATCGCCCGGCCCGACAGCCTGATCGCGGCCATTGACCTGGCGGCCAGGATCGCGGCCGCACGCATCGCTGCCGCGCGGACCGCGCGATCCGCATGATGGCGCTGCCCCCGGTGCGCGAGCTTCTGGCCGCGCACGGTATCCGCGCCGACAAGCGCCTGGGGCAGCACTTCCTGTTCGACCTGAACCTGACCGCGCGCATCGTGCGCGCCGCCGGCGACGTGACCAAGGGTACCACCATCGAGATCGGCCCCGGCCCCGGCGGGCTGACGCGCGCGCTGCTCGATGCCGGCGCGACGGTGGTCGCGGTGGAACGCGACCAGCGCCTGCGCCCGGTACTGGACGCCATCGGCGCGGCTTATCCCGGCCGCCTGACCGTTGTGTGGGGCGACGCGCTGGCGATGGACGTGGCTGCCCTGGGCGCGTCGCCGCGGCGCATCGTCGCCAACCTGCCCTACAACGTCGGCACCGAACTGTTGCTGGGCTGGTTGGCGCGCGTCGACGCCTTCGCGTCCCTGACGCTGATGTTCCAGAACGAAGTGGCCGACCGGCTGGTCGCGGCACCCGGCTCGAAAACTTACGGCCGTCTCAGCGTTCTCGCGCAGTGGCTGTGCGAGGTGCGCAAACTGTTCACGGTGACGGCCGCGGCCTTCGTGCCGCCGCCGCAGGTGGACTCCGCCGTGGTGCAGCTGGTGCCGCGCG
>JANRJB010000257.1:0-2105 GCA_033764265.1 Rhodospirillaceae bacterium
TGTCAGCCCGACCACCTCGTGCAACACCTGGGGCTTCAACCGCATCCTGGGCCAGACCGAGGGCTACACCTGGGACGACCCCGGCTATCCGCAGCGCGAGGATCACCCCGTCGTGTGCGTGAGCTGGCAGGACGCCACCGCCTATGCCGCGTGGCTGGCGCAAACCACCGGCAAACCCTACCGCCTGCCGTCGTCGACCGAGTTCGAGTACGCCACCCGCGCCGGCACGCGCGGACCGTGGTACTGGGGCCCCGACGGCGCCCAGGCCTGCGCGTACGCCAACGTCGCCGACGACAACTGGCGCAGGTTGTATTCGTTCGGGCCGCCGTTCGCCTGCAACGACGGCTGGGAGCGGACCGCGCCGGTGGCGAGCTTCAAGCCCAATCCGTGGGGCCTGCACGACTTGCTGGGCAATGCCTGGGAGTGGACCGAGGACTGCTTCCACGCGGACCTGGCCAAGATTCCCACCGACGGCCGCGCCTGGGGGCCGGAGGACGGCGGCGACTGCGGCGCGCGCACGCCGCGCGGCGGCGCCTGGGCCTCGGGCACCGACTGGCTGAAGGCCGTCAGCCAGTCGCGCGACCCGGTCGCGTATCATAGCCAGCTGCTGGGCTTCCGCGTGGCGCTGACGGTGGCGGAAAAACGCTGAACATTCCGACGCGCCCGCGTTCGAGTTTCTCGCCGCCGCGATTTCTTTGATCTGCCGCAACGCCGCCCTGGCTTACACTGCGTAGACATCGAGCCGTCGTCCCGCAGGTTTGGAGCCGCCGCCATGTTCATCAATTTCTGGTATCCCGCCGTCGCCAGCGACGCCCTGAAAGACCAACCGGTCAAGGTGCGCATGCTGGGGCAGCACTTCGTCGTGTTCCGCGACAGCGCCGGCGTGGCGCACTGTCTGTCCAACGTCTGCACCCATCGCGGCGGCAACCTGGCCGGCGGCAGGATTCACGGCGACTGCATCGCCTGCCCCTATCACGGCTGGCGCTTCAACGGCGCGGGCGAGTGCGTGAAGATTCCCTCGCTCGGCCCCGTCGACGGCGTGCCGGGCGGAAAAATTCCGGCGCGCACGCGCATCGACGCCTATCCGGTGCAGGAGAAATACGGCCTGGTGTTCGCCTTCCTGGGCGACCTGCCCGAGGCCGAACGCCCGCCGATCCTCGAGATCAAGGAATGGGGCCAGCCCGGCTGGCGCACCACCTTGCAGCACTGGGTGTGGGACATCGACTACAAGCGCTCGATCGAAAACGGCATCGACTCCGCGCACAACGAGTTCGTCCATCCCACCCACGGCTTCTCGGGTGCGCGCGAGGACTATCAGCTGAACGAGCCCGAGATGTGGACCGACGACTGGGGCACCGGCATCCGCAACAAGCGGCTCGCGCCGCCGTTGAAGGACGAGAAGATGCGCGAAGCCTCGGGCCGCGACGACAACGCCGTCGTTGAAAGCGCGACCGGCCACCACGGCTGCGCCCAGGTGTGGACCCACATCCACCCGACGCCGACCATGTTCATCCACCAGTACCTGTTCGAATGCCCGATCGACGCCGGGCGCACCTCGATCTACCTGGTCAACATGCGAAACTTCCTGCCGACGCCGGACCACGACGCGCGCATGATGGAGCGCAACCAGGTGGTCGCCTTCCAGGACCGCGACGTGCTGGTGGAGGTCGAGCCCAAGATCACCCCGCGCACCATGACCAAGGAGTCCTTCGTCATCCACGACAAGCCGATCGCGCGCTACCGGCAGTGGCTGGACGAATGGGAGCGGCGCGGCTGGCGCATCGACACGGACGCGGTGGAGGCCAACCGCGCCAACACCGCCTATGCGATCCCCTCGCCCGGCCGTCGCCAGCACAAGGCCTGGGTGATGGACCCGGTACCGCTGCTGCCGGGCGCCGTTCAAAAAGCGAAAGCGGCGGCGGAGTAGCGCTGTCGGCACGCGTCGTCAGCCGCGCCCCCTCGCAGCAGGAACTTGATCTGCGTCAATGCCGGGCACGCGGCCTTCAGTCATCGTTGATCCATCGTCGCACCATCCCAGGCTTCCCCGGTGCGGCGATCTTCAGCGGCGGACCCCGAACGCAGTCCGCCGCTGAGTTTTTGTGGGG
>JANRJB010000259.1:0-3749 GCA_033764265.1 Rhodospirillaceae bacterium
GTCCGCGGCTCTTGGCGGGCATCGATCGCGATACAGCGACCAGCAGTGCGGCCGCGGCGACTGTGATCATGCCGTTGGCCAAGGCTTGGTGCGACATGCTGACGCCGGCGTCAATCAACCAGCCGGCCAGAGCCATCGCAATCGAGGCGATGATGGTGTTCATCGCGATGACGAAGCCCCGAATGGCGCCGATGTTCCGGCTGCCGAACAACTCGGCCCACAGAGTTGTATTGGCCACCAAGCCAGCTCCGAACGTCAAGCCCATGCCGATCATGTAAATCGGTATCGCGACGGGATGGGTGATGAAGGCCAAAGCGAACAAGGCGGGAATCATCGGCAACAGGTAGAACGGCAGCATCCGGCGAGATCCGTACCGGTCGACGACCTCGCCCACGAACAAGTTCGAAGCGACCGAAACGCCGGCAAACAGGCTGTAGCCCGCCGCGAACGCCGTCAGCGACCAGCCTTTTTCGTTCACCAAGGCCAGTTGATGAAACTGGAAAGTGAACAGGATTCCGGGCACCGCCAGCATGCCGGGCGCCAGCAAATAGAATCTTCGATCGCGCAACATTTCACGCAGCGTGAAGTGGCGTGAAACGCTGTCGTCCGGCAATGCGTCTACGGCGGCGATTTTCTGGAGGTAGCAGTCGTGCCGCCGCCCCTGCCCTGTCAGCTGAACCAGTACAACAGGCATCATTGCGATCGTCACCGCAGCGACCGCCCACCAAGCGCCGCGCCACCCGAACGCGGCGATCAGCTGGGTGCCGATCAATGGGAAAATCGCGAAGCCAAGCGTCAGGCCGGCGTTCGAAACGGCTGATGCGCGGCCGCGGTCGTCGTCGAAATAGCGCGCCATGGCCGACTGGGTGCCGAGGCCGAGCATCGTGCCGCCGAAAAAACGCATGCCGAATAAGCCGGCGAACAACAACGCGACCGACTGCAACGTCGCCAGCGCGACGGCCGACGCGACAGTCAACGCCAAGAGCAGCAAGCAACAGACCCTGAGATCGAACCGGTCGAAAATCCAACCCAGCCGCATGACCAGGAGCGATCCCAGGATCATCGCTCCGGCGTACAAGCCGCCCAGCTGGCCGTTGTTGAGGCCAAGCAGGCGCTGAAACTCATCATTGAACAACGAAATGAAGAACGTCTGGCCGACGGCCATGTAGACGTTGAGCCCGAACCCAAAGCTGAGAAAGCGGGCGTTGCGCGCGAGAAATCGGAGCCAACCCATCAGGTGTGCGTGTCAAGCCGCATCGAAGAAGGCACGGATACGATCGGCCAGCAGTTCGGGTTGCGCCTCCCATGCGCCGTGGCCGGCCCGATCGCTAATGTCGTCCACGACAGCGTTCTCAACCATGTTCGCCGCCCGACGCGTGTTCGGCCCCAGCATTTCGTTCATCACCAGCAGCAAGACAGGCTGGGTCAACCGCCTGAGTGCGCTCTCGCAATCGTAGTTGAGCGACGCTTCCGGCCCGAACCAACCTCGGGTTCCGGACCGCATTCGTTCGGTGAACATCTCGAGCCGGCGTTCCGGCGACATCTCCTTGGCCCCATCGATGACGGTCTGTCGCCATATCTTTGGCACGAAATCGGGGTCGGTCAGCACCGGTTGCGGGCCGCCGAACTGCGCTTTCATCTTGGCGCGCTCCTCGTCGGTGAACAGCGCCAGACTGGGCAGTGCGAGTTTGCGCACCAGTTCGGGCCGCGCGACCGCCAGCGCCGCACCGATCAGCGTGCCGGTGTGACATCCAACCACATCGACCCTACCCTTTCCGCCTGGGCCGAAACCCTGGCCATCCAATAGGTCGGCCATGGCCCCCGCATAGTCCGGAATGGTAACCGGCGTATCCGGACCGTCAGACCCGCCGAAGCCGGGCGTGTCGGGGCACATCACCAAGCGGTCGGTCGCAAGCGCCTTCTGAAACTTGCGGTACTGCGCACCGGACATTGGGCTCGGATGGAAGCACACGACTGCCGGCTTCGGACCAGGCCCACCGGCAGGTTGCGCCAAGGTCAGATGAATTTGACCGAACCGGCCCCGCTCGTACGCCCGCCACACTTCAACGTCCGCCATTCCGGCCTCCCGCCTGCAGCCCTTCCCTGAGACGAGACTTGCGCGGGGTAGACCGCATCAACAAGGGCGAAGCCTGCGGCCACTCATCTGGCGGGCGCGGTGCGAGAAGCCTTGAGATATGCGATCACTTCGTCCAGCCGGTCGACATTCTTGACGGCGATGAGCTTCTTGGTACCGGGCGCGTACTTGAGCGGGTCAGACAAAAACGCGCGCAACGTGTCCTCGGTCCAGGCGACATCCAGACGCTTCAAAGCTTCCGAATATGGATAGCTCGGGACGCTGCCCGCGCGACGTCCGTAAACGCCCTGGAGATGTGGACCGATCGCCTGCTCCGATTGCGGTACGACTTCGGGCGCGACCGCCGGATCGAAACTGTGGCAGCCGCCGCACAACCCCTCGACGATCGCCGGACCCATGCTGACATCAGGACCACGTTGCTGGGCGCCGACGCCACGAGCGTCCAGAGTCGCAAACGCCACCAGCAGCAGGACTGCAATGCCATTGCAGGTTTTCGACCACGTTCGCATGTACTCGGCCCCCCTTTGGTCTGAGTTTCCACACTAATGCTGGCGCACTTGGTGGGTCTTGACACGCGTCAAAGACCGATCGAGGTCGGTCAGACATCATGCCAAGTCGGGTAACTCTTTGATATCGCTGAGACTCACCCATATGAAAGTGCCTAATCCGGCGGTGTTCACACTGACAATCCACGCGGGTTCAATTACAGTGTGCCGACGTCACGATGTTCGGAGACCAGACGATGCCCGAAGCCCCGTTGACTAAAGCCGAAGCTGGCGACCTTCCGCTGATTGATAACTTGTTTCGTCCGACGCAGGACGAGTTCAATCGACAGAAGCTGGTGAGTGCCTTGCGGAAGTTCGTGCTGTTGGACTTGCAAGGCCAGATGCGGCAGGCGTACGAGGCGGTCGAGGCGCCGGCCTACGTAGCGGCGCATGGTCATGCGCCGCGAGATGGCCGCGAAGTCGACCAGGCGATGGAACACAACCTAGTGTCCCGGATTTACAGCTCGGTTCGCTACAACACACAGGAAATGGTTTGGGCCAGTGTGCAGGACCCGGTTGAGCGCGCCCTGCCGGCGATGATCTCGGTGGCCCGCAAAGCTGCGACGGAAAACCCGGCCGGCGGATCGTTGACTCTTGATCCTGCGCTGTCGATCCCTCGTTACGTCACTGAGCTGGATGTGCACCTGATCCCCGGCTGCTTCCACACCGAGCACACCCGCGACGATGTCGCGCAAGGCGCGGTGACGGCTTTCGGCGGCGCGGTGTTTAGCGGCAGCCTGGGCTGGCGACGCGACAGCAAGGGTCGCAACGGCGGTGTCGGCGAATCGATCGCGAACTACCTGAAAGCCAAGGATCCTTCGTTCAAGCCGCGCCGCATCCTCGATTTGGGCACGTCGTCCGGCAAGAATCTGCTGCCGTACAAAGATGTGTTTCCTGATGCTGAAGCCCACGGCATCGACGTGGCTGCGCCTTTACTGCGCTACGGGCATGCTCAGGCGGAAGCCTATGGCGTGCCGATCCACTACAGCCAGCAGAATGCCGAGCACACCAACTTCGCCGATGGGTCATTCGATCTGATTGTATCCAGCTTCTTCTTCCACGAAGTTCCGGTGAAGGTGACCTCGTCGATCCTGCGCGAATGCAACCGC
>JANRJB010000266.1:0-3083 GCA_033764265.1 Rhodospirillaceae bacterium
GTGCTGGCGCTGTTGTTCCACGGCGACGCCGCCTTCGCCGGCCAGGGCATCATCGCCGAATGTTTCGGCTTCTCGCAGATCAACGGCTACACCACCGGCGGCACCATTCACGTCGTCATCAACAACCAGATCGGCTTCACCACCACGCCGCAGTACAGCCGCTCGGGCCTGTACTGCACCGACGTGGCCAAGATGGTCGAAGCGCCGATTTTCCACGTCAACGCCGACGATCCGGAAGCCGTCGTGCACTGCGCGCGCATCGCCACCGAGTTCCGCCAGGAGTTCGGCGTTGACGTGGTGCTCGACATGGTCTGCTACCGCCGCTTCGGCCACAACGAGGGCGACGAGCCCAAGTTCACCCAGCCCCTGATGTACAAGGCGATCGAAAGCCACCCGACCGCGCGCACGCTGTATGCGAAGCGCCTGGTGGCCGAGGGCCTCTACACCCAGGACGAAGCCGACCGCATGATGAGCTCGTTCATGCACATGATGGAGGCCGATTTCGAGGCCTCGTCGGGCTACAAGCCCAACAAGGCCGACTGGCTCGAGGGCGCCTGGAAAGGGCTGGCCTCGATGGGCGACGAAGAGGAATTCCAGGACCACGAGACCGGCGTGGCGCCCGAGGTGCTGCGCGAGGTCGGCCACGCCATTTCCCGGGTGCCCGACGGCGTCGCCGTCAACCCGAAGATTCTCCGCCAGCTCAAGGCCAAGCGCGAGTCCATCGACAGCGGCGCCGACATCGACTGGGCGACCGCCGAGGCGCTGGCGTTCGGCACGCTCCTGGTCGAGGACACGCCGGTCAGGCTGTCGGGCCAGGATTGCGGCCGCGGCACATTCTCGCAGCGCCATTCGGTGCTGGTCGACCAGAACACCGAGGCGCGCTACGTGCCGCTCAACAGCATCCGCCCCGGCAAACAGGCGAGTTTCGAGGTGCTCGACAGCCCGTTGTCCGAGCTGTCGATCCTGGGCTTCGAGTACGGCTACAGCCTGGCCGAGCCGCACGCGCTGGTGCTGTGGGAGGCCCAGTTCGGCGACTTCGCCAACGGCGCGCAGATGATCATCGACCAGTTCATCAACTCGGGCGAAAGCAAGTGGCTGCGCCTGTCGGGCCTGGTCATGCTGCTGCCGCACGGCTACGAAGGGCAGGGGCCCGAGCACTCCTCGGCGCGGATGGAACGCTTCCTGCAGATGTCCGCGCAGGACAACTGGCAGGTCTGCAACTTCACCACGCCCGCCAACCTGTTCCACGCCCTGCGCCGGCAAATCCGGCGCAACTTCCGCAAACCGTTGGTGGTGTTTGAGCCGAAGTCGCTGTTGCGCCACAAATCGTGCGTCTCGAAGCTCGACGACTTCGGACCCAAGGGCCGTTTCCAGCGCGTGATCGGCGAAACCGCGATGCTCGCGCCGGCCGACAAAATCCGCCGCGTCGTGGTGTGCGCCGGCAAGGTCTATTACGATCTGTTGCAGCACCGCGACGACAAGAAGATCGACGACGTCGCCATCGTCCGCGTCGAGCAGCTGTATCCGTGGCCGAAAGAAACGCTGGCCCGGGAACTGGCCAAGTACAAGAACGCCGAGGTGGTATGGTGCCAGGAGGAGCCGGCCAACATGGGCGCCTGGACCTTCGTCGACCGCCGCCTGGAATACGCGCTCGAAGGCCTCGACGTGAAGGCCAAGCGGCCGATCTACGCCGGGCGCATGCCGGCCGCGTCGCCCGCCACCGGGTTGATGCGCACCCACGTCAAGGAACAGCACCAATTGACCGAATGGGCGCTGGCCACGCCCGCGGCGCAAATCCCGCAGCCGTTCCGCCGCATCAGCCGCATCGGCAAGCTGGCCGCCGAATAGGCCGCCGTGCACGCCGGTCGAAACAAGAACCGTTAGGGGTCGCAGATGTCAGTCGAAATCAAGGTTCCCACCCTGGGCGAGTCGGTCAAGGAAGCCACCGTCGCCAAGTGGTTCAAGAAGGTCGGCGACGCGGTCGCCGCCGACGAGCCGCTGGTGGAACTGGAAACCGATAAGGTAACGGTCGAGGTCAACGCGCCCGCCGCCGGCACGCTGGGCGAGATCATCGCCGCCGAGGGCGCCGAGGTCGAAGTCGGCGCGCTCTTGGGCGTCCTCGGCGCGGGCGGTGCGGCCGCGCCGGCCAAGAGGGCCGAACCTGCGAAACCCGCCCCAGCTCCCGCCCCAGCTCCCGCCGCTGCCACATCCGCGCCGAAACCCGCCGCACCGGCCGCGACCAAGCCGGCGCCCGCGCCGCCGGCCGCCAAGGTCTCGTTGGCCGCCGACACGCCGCTGGCGCCGTCGGTGCGCCACCTGGTCGACGAGCACAACCTCAACCCCAACAAAATCCCCGCCACCGGCAAGAACGGCCGGCTGACCAAGGCCGACGTGCTCGCCTACATCGCCGCCGGCGGCGAGGCGGCATCCAAGCCCACCGTGCCGCAGCGCGGGCCCCGCGAAGAGCGCGTCAAGATGACGCGCCTGCGCCGGCGCATCGCCGAACGCCTGAAGGAGGCGCAGAACACCGCCGCCATGCTGACCACCTTCAACGAGGTGGACATGAGCGCGGTGATGGCCATGCGCAACCGGCACAAGGACGCCTTCGAGAAGAGACACGGCGTGAAAATGGGCTTCATGGCCTTCTTCGTGAAGGCCTGCGTGGCCGCGCTGAAGGAGCTGCCGGCGGTGAACGCCGAGATCCAGGGCGAGGAGATCGTCTACAAGAACTACTACGACATCGGCGTCGCGGTCGGCACGCCGCAAGGGCTGGTCGTGCCGGTGGTCCGTGATTGCGATGTGAAGTCCTTCGCCGAGATTGAGGCGGAAATCTCCGGCTACGGCCGCAAGGCGCGCGACGGCAAGCTGACCATCGAGGAAATGACCGGCGGTACCTTTACCATCTCCAACGGCGGCATCTACGGCTCGATGCTGTCCACGCCGATCCTGAACGCGCCGCAGTCGGCCATCCTCGGCATGCACAACATCAAGCAGCGCGCGGTGGTGCTGCCCGACGGCGCCATCGCCGCCCGGCCGATGATGTACCTGGCGCTGTCGTACGATCACCGCATCGTCGACGGGCG
>JANRJB010000268.1:0-3172 GCA_033764265.1 Rhodospirillaceae bacterium
AGGACGCGACGATCCCGCTTCAAGCCCCTGGCCGGGCGTGCCGATTGCGCTACGGTCGGTGTCAGGTCACCGTAGTCGAGCAGGACTGAACATGCCCGTTGCCCCCACCCGCCGCCGCGCGCTCGCGCTTGCGGCTTCCGCCGCGGCCATGGCCACGCGCGCCGCCGCGGACACCACCGCCTACAAACCTGCGCCGGGGCCGTTCGCGGTGCGCACCGCCAATCCGCTTTCATTCCGGCTCGACGACCAGAACAAAGACCTTCAGCTCCGCCTGTCCTGGCCCGACGCCCCCGGCCCGTTCCCGGTGGTGGCGTTCTCGCACGGGGCGCTGTCGTCGAAGGACCTCTACACCCGCGTCGCCGAACACTGGGCCTCGCACGGCTACGCGGTGGTGTTGCCGACGCACCTGGATTCGGAATCGCTCGGCTATTCGTTCCGCAATCCGCTGCCGCGCGAGCAGGTCTTCTTCGGCCGCATCCAGGACATGCAGTTCATTTTCGCGAACCTGGACGCCATCGCCGCTCAGGCCGGCGTGCCCGGCGCGCTCGATGCCGGGCGCATGGCGGTGGCCGGGCATTCCTTCGGCGGCTGGATCGCGCTGATCATGGCCGGACTGCCGGTGACGATGCCCGACGGCACGCTCAAAAGCTTTGCCGAGCCGAGGCTGAAGGCGCTGGTGTCCTACAACGGCATCGGGCAAATGGCCGGCATCCCCGAGGACGGCTGGGCCCGTGTGACGCTGCCGGTGTTCGCCGCCAGCGGCACCCACGATCCCGGCGCCACCGGCGACGGCGTGTTGCGGCCCTGGCGCTGGCGCATGGGCGCCTACGATCTGGCTGGCGCCCGCGAGAAGTATGGCGTGTCGGTGGTGCGCGGCGATCACTACTTCGGCGGCCTGATCTGCCGCGAGACCGCGCCCGGTCCGGCGGACCATGACGGTCTGGCGGTGGTCAACGGCGCCTCGACCGCGTTCCTGGATGCCTATGTGAAGGACGACGCCGCCGCGAAACGGTTCCTCAAGGACGCCGATTTGCGTACGCTGAGCGCCGATCGCGGATTTCTCGAAAGATCGTAGGGGGAGACAACTATGACGATTTCATTGACGCGCAGGGCCACGCTGGCGGGCGCCGCCGTCGCGCCGGTTCTGGGCACGGCCGCGGCCGCCACCGCCGATCTGCCCGACAAGGTCAGGCTCTATGCCCGCGCCCGCGGCGCGCCGCTTGATCGTCAAGGCCGCGGTGCAATGGGCATGACCTGGTATTCGGGCCGCTATTGGGGCAAGCGCGCCTATCAGGCCGCCAAGCTGTTCTTCCGCGTCGACGGCTTCAGCTTCAACAAGATGGTGATGAACCCCGACGGCAGCTGCCAGCAGGACATGGTCGAGGTCGGCTTCTGGCTCGACCCCGCCACCGGCGCGCCGCTCGACGACTGGATCAACCCCTTCAACGGCCTGCCATGCAAGCCGCAGCACTACAAGTCGAGCCAGTCGCTGCGCTTCGGCGCCGACGGCAACGTGGTACCGGCGGGCGAGGCCGTTCCGGGCCGCAAGTTCGCCGGCTACATCACCGAGCCCGTGATGAACGGTGATTCGGTATGGATCGGCGAGGACCTGATCGTCGAGGCGATCCGCCCCGCGCCCGCCGCCGACGCGGATCTGTCCACCGTGCTGCCGCCGATCCAGACCGCGACCTCGCTGGTCACCTACACCATGCGGCTGCAGGACATCAAAAAGCCCGAGCGCGAGTTCCTGCCGGCGACCATGAACTACCAGACCATGGGCAACTGGTATCCGTGGATGCGCATGGGCTACGAGACCGGCCAGTGCATGTTCCAGCTGCAAGGCAAGAAGCTGCGCAGCCTGGATGAGGTCCCCGCATCGCTGCGCGCGCTGATCGACGCGCGTCGGCCGGGGTTCCTGGAAAACCCGGGGATTTGAATGGCGCGTCTGTCGCGGCGCGCGACGCTGGCGGCGGCGACGCTGACGCCGCTGGCCGCGCGCGCGCAGAACGAACGCCGCGTCGGTTCGCCGCGGGCGGTGACCATCGGCGTGGCAAATCTGCCCGCCGCCCTGGGCCTGTTCCGCGACACCATGGGCTTGACGGTCGAACGCGAAGGCCCGGTGTCGCGCGCGCGCCTGTCGGCGTGGGGCGTGCCGGCCGGCGTGTCCGCGACGATGGCCGAGCTGTCGTGCGCCGGTTATCCGACCGGCCGGGTGCGGCTGCTCGCGCTTGATCCGCCGGCGACCAGGATGGTGCGCCACGACTTCGGCGCCGACGCCCATGATTCGCCGGTGGCCATCGGCCCCAAGGCGATCGATTTCTACGGCAGCGGCACCTTTGCCCAGTCGGTCGACACCCTGACGCGCCACGGCCTGACCCCGCGCCACGCCACGCCCGCGGTCTATCCCGGCGGCCTGGAGGAGTACATCTTCACCGGCCCGGGCGGCGCGCCGACCATGGTGATGGCCCGGCCGACCACGCCGTCGAGCGACCTGCGACCCGACCTGCCTGCCGACCGCTTCGGCGAAATCGCGACCATCTCGGTGATCGCCGGCGACCTTGACGCCACGCGGCGCTTTTACGGCGACGCGTTGGGCCTGGCGCAACGCATCGACCGGCCGCTGCCGCCCGGGTTCGTGGCGCCGGTCCGCATCCTGACCGGCGCGCCCGAGGGCCTGGATATTCACTGGATGATGTACGGCACGCCGCAGGAGAACAGCGCCAAGTTCCTGATCCTGCATTTCTCCGATGCGCCCAAATCCGCGTTGCGCCACGGCATGAACCCGGCGCACCTGGGCCTATGCATTTACAGCTTCCCCGTGACCGGTCTAACCGACCTGCACGCACGCCTGTCGGCCGGAGGCTTCGAGATCGTATTCGCGCCTGCCAGCGTCGACGGCGCACAGCTGTTGATCGCGCGCGGCCCCAACGGCGAATTCTGCGAGTTCATGGAAACCTGAGCGCGCCTCACCGCGCGGTCATGCCGCCGTCGATGTTGAACTCCGCGCCGGTGATGTGACGCGCGGCGTCGGAGGCCAGGAACACCACGGCGGCGGCGATGTCGGCGGGCAGCGCCGGGCGCGCCAGCGGCGTCGCGCGGTTTTCTTTCATCTTCGCCGTGTAACCCTCGAGCGTGTCGTTCATCATCCGCGCGAGGCCCTCGGTCCACACCG
>JANRJB010000281.1:0-5606 GCA_033764265.1 Rhodospirillaceae bacterium
GGGACATCCGGTTCAGCGCCTGCCCGACGACTTGGTGGAGCGTGTCCGCCGCGCCGCGGAACTGAATGATTCCGTCGACCACGGCCCGGTGATCAGGCCTGGCTCGGTCGGATGGGTGGTGAAGGTCTATCGTGACAGCGACGACTTCGCGCGGCTGGCCAAGGGCACGCTGAAGTACTACGCCCGATTCCTGGCCGATATCGAGAAGCTGGGCCAGGCGCTCGCCTTCTCGAGCTTCACCCGCAAGGCCGTGATCCGGTTCGTCGACAGCTACGCGCCCAGCATGCGCCGGTCCGCCGGCGCGGTGCTGCGCAATCTCTTCAACGTGGCGATCTACCACGGCTACGCGACCGAGAACTACGCGAGCAACTTGAGAACCAGGTCGCCCGGCCGGCGCGATCAGCTGTTTACCGAGGCCGACGCGGCGGCATGGCTGGCCGCTGCGGACGAATTGGCGGACGAGCTCAGCAGGCGCGCGTTCATCCTGCTGCGTTACACCGTGCAGCGGCCGTGCGACGCGCTCCGGATGGCCTATACCAACTACGATGGCGACGTGATCCGGCTGCGCCAGCAGAAGACCAAGAAGCTGGTCGACGTGCCGTGTCATGCCGCGCTCCGCGCCGAAATCGACCGGTGGCGGGCCGACCGGCCCGACGTGCTGATGTGCTCCAAAGGCGGCCGGGCGCTGCGCTACTGGATGTTCAGCGCGCGGTTCCGGGTCATCGCCGACCGTGCTGGATTGAAGCACTTGCAGGCCCGCGACCTGCGCCGCTCAGCCGCGGTGCTGATGGCCGAGGCCGGCGCCACCGTGCCGCAGATCGCTGCCGTGGCGGGCTGGTCGATCGAGCGGACCTCGCAGATCCTGGAACACTACATCCCGCGCACCACCGAAATGGCGCGCCAGGCGGTGCGCATCTGGGAACGAAAGTCCAACGTCGACCCTAACGCGCAGTCTAACGTTTCCGCAAAAAGCTGAAGGAAATCAAATGCTCACGGCCTCGCCTTCGAATACGCCTGGTACTATTCGGCCTAATCGTTACAGATCCCAACGACGCAATGCCCCCGGTCCGCGAGGACCGGGGGCTTTTGTTATCACACCGGCTGCGGCGTGCGCGGCACGGAGGAGCATCTATGCTTCTTAGGCGTCTGCGGCGCGCACGGCTGAAACAAGCTCGGCCCGCGTCGCCACATTCAACTTCACGAAGCTGTTGGCGATGTGATTCTTGACCGTCGACGGCGCGACGCCCAGTCGCCGTGCGATCGACTTGCGGTCGACGCCGGCGATATACAGGTCGATGACGGCCCGTTCGCGCTCGGTCAGGCGGTCGAGCGGCGAGGCCCGCCTGATCCGGAGCAGCCAACCGGCGCCGTCCCGCAGCGCGTGCAGCCGATATGACCCGCCGGCCAGCGGCTGGGGCGTGCCAGCCCGGAACGCGGCGAGGATTTGGTCGGGCAGTTGGGTGCTCTGCGGTCGCGCCTGACCTTCCCAGAACAATCGGCCGAACGCCGGCGTGGTCTGCACCAGCCGCCCGCTGTCGTCGGCGATCGCGACCGGCAGCGAATCGACGGCGATCCCCGGATGCCGCACCAGGGTCTGAGCCCGGCAGACCGCGGCCGCTTCCGCCACATGCGGCGCGACCGCTTCCAGCATCGCCAGCGCCGCGTCATCGAACCGGGACGACGGCAAGCCCCTGGTCAGAATCACGACCGTGGCATACGCGCCGTCGGCCGCCGGGATCGCGATACAGGCCGAATAGTGGATCGCGAACCGCTCGAGATGCGCGCGCAGGTCCGCGTAGGTTTCGGCGGCGATTTCCACAGCGTCGAAGTCCTGCCGCTGGGCGACATGGGGAGCGGTCAATAGACGCGCGCTGAACGGATCGAGGTGGGCGACCGCGCTCCAGCTGGCCAGAACCGCGCTGGGGTCGGCATAGCCGTGAAACCAGGCATCCTGATAGCCGGGGCGGTCGGGGAACGATGTGATGATCGCCGCCTTATCGAACTCGAATAACGCGCGCAGCCACGAAAACGCCGCCTCGGCGAATGCCCCGCCGTCCAAGCTCTGTGCCGCACGATACAAAGCCAGAAGCGTTATGTGGTCAAAGCGAGGTGAGGCGATGGTCATGGCCCCTGCGGTGTTTGGCGGTGATCGCGATCGTTCGAGGTCCGGGGTCCGGAACCAAGTAGGACTTATGGCCTATACCCAAGCTGCGCGTAAGAGGTTCAATATTTCTTACATCCCTCAACTGGCGCTCGAGTTTATTTCAACTGGGATCGGAACAATCAATCATGAAAAACCATCACGTCGTCACGACTCTGCGACTATGCGGCGCCCTGGTTCTTGGCTTGACCATCGCGACAACACCGGCCGCCGCGTCGGTGATCCAGATGGGCGGCATCTACGTGTCTCCGGGCAGCGGGGCACGGCTGGACTGGTCGTCGGATTTCGGAAGCGATTACGCCGTCAGCATCGACGGCACAGCCACGCCGCCCGGCGGCGGAGTCGTCTCGCCGTTGCCGTGGTCGAGCGATTCGTTCCTCGCGCCAAACCAGACGTATAGTGCCGAAATCGCCCGACCGGGCTTCCTCGGCGGCGGGCTTTCGGCCCGCATCGGCGTCGAAACGGGAGTCTTCGGCGACATCGCACCCGACAGATTCCATCGCTACCGCCACGACCTCGAGATCACCAATCCTGCCGGTTGCTGCGGAGTCTCGGCGTCAGGCACGATCGACAGCCGGATATTCTTCGGCACTCCCGGGTCAACCTCGTCGTCGCCGACGACCGTGTACTGGGTGGTCGAGTGGATGATGCTCGTCGACCGGCCAGCCTCCAACCTTGAAGTTAGCTTCGGCACGCTTCTGCGAGGGAACACCGACTACAACGGCCTTGCCAACCCGGTCATCGGCTCGACCGGCGTCTATAGCGGGACGATGTTCGGCTCGAAGCAGTTGCCGTTCTTCAATCCGTTCTTCTTCCAAGACACGTCTTACCTCGATTTCACCCTGTCCGCGGAAATGTTCGCGCGCAACAGCCCCGATCAGAACCGGTTCAGCGTGATCTTCGATGTCGCGTTCTGGGACCAGCCGTTCCAACAGATCGTGCGCACCGCCGGCGACGCGGTGCCGGCGCCTGGGGCCATGGCGTTGATGGCGTTCGGACTGATGGCGCTATGGACGACGCGGCGGACGCCGTCGCTTACCGAGACCGTCACCTGACCTGGGCTGATCGGCGAGATCAAAGCCCCCCGTCCGCAAGGGCCGGGGGTTTTGTTATGGGCAAACGCTTCAGTTTGTCGCGACGGCTGAGTTGAGGGCCTCGCCGATCCGCTCGGCGGTCTCGCGCAGGCGGGGCAGCAGGCCGCCGCGCCACTCCTTCTCGGGCACCGCGGAGGCGAAGAAGCGCACCGACAGGCAGGCGCGCAATTCATCATGGACCATCACCGGCACCGAGATCGCCGCGCTGCGATGGACCCCGCGGAAATAGGCGAACCCGCCCTTGCGGATCGCGGCGTGCTGGGCGCGGAACTGGTCGAGTTGGCGGGTCAGGGTGCGCGCGGGCGTCGGCGAGGTGGCGAGCGCGTGGCGGATCAGGATGTCGCGCCGCCTGGCGTCGCAGTGGGCCAGATACACGTGGCCGGCGGCGCTGCCCAGCCACTGCACCGCCAGGCCCGGCGCGCTGCGGATCTCGGCGAACGGGCTTTGCTGGTCGGTGGTGACGCGAGTGACAAGGTCGAGGTCGCGCGGCGCGGTCAGCGTGACCGGCCACAGCACCTCGGCGGCGAAGGCCTCGATGATCGGGCGGCAGGCCTCGTCGAAGGCGTCGAGATCGCGGAACCCGTCGCTCAGCCAGCGTACTTTCTCGGTCAGCCGATAGCGTCCGGTGGCGTCGGCGCGGCGCACAAAGCCGCCGCGACGCAGCGTCTCCAGAATGCGGAACACCGTGCCGCGCGGCAGCCGGACAGCTGCGGTAATCTGCGCCACGGTGGAATCGTTGGCGCGATTGAGCGCCGTCAGCACGTCCAGGCTGCGCAGGGTGGATTGGATCGGCTTGGTCATGGCCGAACTACCTTACGCGCCGCGCGCCGAAAGTCATGGGTGCAATGACAGAGCGCTGATTCGGTTCGCAATTCCGTGGGTTCGCGGGGTCTGCTTTGTTCGGCCCGGCACGCCGGTCGCCTTGCCTACCAAAAGTTTTATTTGGGTATCCGAATAGCGTTGACTGCGTGTATTATTTCCCACCCGCGCTGGCGCTTGCGACAGGAGGTTGGGGATGAAACGGGACCGGCGGTTTGTTCTTCCTTTCGCGTTGATGGGCCTGATGGTCGCATCGGGCGGGGCGCAGGCGGCGCCGATCACTGACAATCTCGTCGCCTGGTGGGAATTCGAGTCCATCGGCCCGGGCAACACCATTTCCGATCTCTCCGGCAACGGCCACACGCTCTCGATGGCCGTTAATCCGTTCATGCCGGGCGGCAGTCTGCCGACACTGGGCGCCGGCGTCGGTGGAGGCTTTGCGCTGCAATCGGCGCCCACCGTGCCACTTCCGGGCTGGGATCCGACGACCGCCGGCGGCATCGCCTACCTGCCCGATCCCGATCCGGACAATACCTCGATCCCCGCGCCCGCCGATCCCAATCCGGAGCGGACGGACCTGAGCAATGCGCCGGCCGGTTTTGCGATTCAGGCGTGGATCAATCTGGACACCAACAACGGTCATCAGACCATTCTCTATAATCGCGACAAGGGCGTTGGCGTCTCGGGCGCGCGCGCCGGCTGGGAATTGACGCTCGCCGATCACGACAGCGGCCCCGGCGTCAGCCAGGAATTGGTCTTCGAATCGAATTCAACAGGCATCGGTGTTTACCGGGTTTCGATGGCGGCGCCAGTTGGCGCGAACGCGTGGCACCACATCGTCCTGACCAGCACCGAACTCTATTTCGACGGAATGATCGTCGCGAGCGGGTACTTGACCAATCCGGGGTTCACGCCGTCGCCCCACGACTTGTTCCTGGGCGCTGCGGATTACTCGATTTTTGGAGCGATTCCGCTCTGGAACCAGCCGCTTCTAGGGCGCATCGACAAGGTCGCACTGTGGGACCGGACGCTGTCATCCCAAGATGTCGCGCTGCTCTACAACCAGGGCAACGGTTACAGCCTGCCGCAACAGCAACCGCCGGGCGACGGCGTGCCGGCCCCCGGTTCGCTGGCGCTGCTCGCCCTTGGCTTGGCGTTAGGCTGCGCGCGGCGGCCGCGCCGGACACCGCGTTTCATGCGGACCTGAGTCCCGGTCCCGAAACCCGACCCCGACCGCGTCCGGACAGGCGGGCGAGCCGGGGGTTGCAAGCGGCCTTGATGTCTTACCGCACCGGCTCGGGCGTCTTGGCGTCGTCCGCGGCGCCGGCGTCGTCGCCCGTCTCGCCCTCGACAGCCTCGGGCTCTTCGCCGTCGTCGGCCTTGGCTTTGGCCGCCGGTTTGGCCGGCGTCACGGCGAAGGTGGGCGCGCCATCGACCACGTCGACCACCACGTGTCCGCCGGTGACCAGGCCGCCGAACAAGAGCTGATCGGCCAAGGGCTTCTTGATTTCCTGCTGGATGACGCGGGCCAG
>JANRJB010000284.1:0-3398 GCA_033764265.1 Rhodospirillaceae bacterium
CCCATTGGTTTTGACCCTGCCGCCGGGCCGGGCGCATACTTCGGCTTTCCTGGCGCCTTCTTGGCGCCAACTTGGCGCGACCACGGGGGGCCGAAATGAACGAGCGCGTTTCCATCAGCAAGCGGCGGTTCATCACCGGCGTCGCGGCCGGCGCGATCGTCAGCGGCGGCGCCAGCGTGCTGCCCACCTGGCGCCGGGCCGAGGCCGCCGACACCGGCAAGAAGTTCGACCTGATCGTGATCGGCGCCGGCACGGCCGGCATGCCGGCCGCGATCGTGGCCGCCGACGCCGGCGCGCGCGTGCTGGTGATCGAGAAGGCGCCGGTGCTGGGCGGCACGCTCGACCGCTCGGGCGGGCAGATGTCGGCCGCTGGCACCGTGTTCCAGAAAGCCAAAGGCATCGCCGACAGCCCCGACGCGCACTTTGAAGATCACATGCGCATCAACGGCTGGACGTCCGACCCCATGGTCACCCGGCTGTTCGTCGACAACGCCGGCGACGCGCTCAACTGGCTGGCGGCCAACGGCTTCCAGGTGCTCGACAACCATCCGGTCAAGGGCGCGGGGCACGAGTTCTTCACCACCGCCCGCTACCAGTGGGGCAAGGACAACGGCCGCTCGATCCTGGCCGTCACCGAGCCGCTGTTCCGCACGGCGATGGAGTCGGGGCGCATCACGCTGTTGCTCGACACCGGCGCGGCCGACCTGATCCAGGACAAGGCGGGCGCGGTGGTCGGCGTGACCGCCGAGGACGACACCGGCCGGCTGACCGATTACATGGCGCGCAACGTGCTGATCGCCTGCGGCGGCTGCGCCTCGAACCCGCGCATGTACCAGGACCTGCACGGCGTGCCGCTGACGTCGCAGATCGCCTACCCCTTCAGCCAGGGCATGGGTTTCACGCTGGGCCTCGGCGCCGGCGGTTACTTGCGCGGCGGGGAGAACTACATCGGCTCGTTCGGCGGACTGCTGTCGGACGACACCTATCCCGCCTCGGTCGACGGCAGCTTCGAGCATCATCCCGAGATTCGCCAGCCTTGGGAGATTTACGTCAACGCCCGCGGCGAGCGTTTCATGCGCGAGGACCATCCCAGCATCGACTATCGCGAGAAGGCCCTGTGCCGCCAGCCGGGCCAGCGCATGTGGGTGGTGGCCGACCAGGCGATGGTGGACAAGGCGCCGGCGTGGTTCCCGAAGTGGAGCCAGGAGAAATTCTTCGGCTCGTTCGGCACGCATCCGATGTTCGTCAAGGCCGAAACCCTGGCGGCACTGGCGGTCAAGGCCGGGATCGCGCCGCGCGGGCTGGCCGGCGCCGTGGCCGGCTACACCGCCGCGCTGGCCGAGGGCCTGCCCGACGCCTACGGGCGCACGCATCGGCCGATGGGGTTCGGCAAAGGTCCGTTCTACGCCGTGCGGCTGACGGCGACGCAGCTGAAATCCTTCGCCGGGCTGGCCATCGACGCCAAGCTGCGCGTGATCCGCGCCGACGGCTCGCCCATCCGCGGGCTCTATGCCGCCGGCGAGGTGATCGGCGGCGGCGTCACCGGCGGGGCGGCCTATACCAACGGCAGCATGGTCACCCCGGCAATCACCTTCGGGCGCATGGTCGGTCAGCGCATCATGTCGCGCGACGCTTGAGGCCGGCGGCGTCTCCGGCCGCGAAAGCGGGCGTTCACCCCGTTCAGGAAAAATCTTCCCGCGCGCGGTTGCATTCCGCGGCTCGGGCCCCACTTTATAACTAGTGTCGCAAGCCGAAGTCGGAGGTGCTCACACAGCGAGAGGAGAATCGCCATGACCAGTCCCGAGACCCTGGTCACCCTGACGCTGGAAAAATCCGGCGCCGGCTACCAGGCCGGCGTGTCGGTCCGCCATGATTTCAGATCGCACGTCGACGAGCACGCCCATCAACAGATCTTTGCCAGCCGCGACAGCGCGGTTGCCTGGGGGCACGAGATCGCCCGCATTGCCGGCGCGACATCGGTGCGGGTGCTCGAACGCGACGGCCGCGAGTCCTCGTCCGCCGCCGCGCCGCATTCGTGATCGCACGTGCCCGCGCGCCAAACTTGCAGCAAGGAGGGCCCAGCCATGTACAGATCGATTGTCGTCGCCGTTGACGGTTCGGAACTCGGCCATCGCGCACTGGTTGCGGCCACCGGGATGGCCGCCGCATTCAAAAGCCGACTGACCGTGGTGCACGCCCTGCTGCGGGGCGTCGGCCACGACAACCTGCATCCGATCATCGACCGCCTGAAGTTCGACGAGGCGCAACGCAAATCGCTGGTCCAACTGATGGTTCCGCCGATGGTCGGTTCAGGAGTCGCCGGCGGCGAAGCGCCGGTCGTGGTCGTGCCGGAGGACGCGCTGACGATGATCGGCCAACGGGTCCTCGCCGAAGCCGCGGTCGTCGCCGCGGCGAGCGTCATCGATGTGCGCCAGGTGCTGTCAAGCGATCATCCTGCTGCGGCTATCGCCGCTGCGGCCGCCGAAGCCGGTGCCGACCTGATCGTCATGGGCAGCCGCGGCCTCGGCCGTTTGAAAGGCTTTCTCTTGGGCAGCGTGTCGCAACAGGTCGTTCACGATTCGGCCTGTCCTTGTCTGATCGTGAAGTGAGTCGAACCGGCGGGCGCGGCGATCGGCGGTGGCGTTACCGGCGGAATGGCCGTGCCGGCCGTCACCTTCGGGCGCATGGTCGGCCAGCGCCTCATGTCGCGCGACGCTTGAGGCCGGAGAAGTAAATTATCGCAATAGCTTAGAGAGCTCGCCGCGACCTGGTTTCGGCTCCGATGTTTTTCCTTGTTCCGGGCAGGGCAAAGCCCTAAGTCAACGCCGCACCGTCGGGCCGGGTTTGCGGCCGGGCGGTTGCGGCCCGCCCTTGCTTCTGAAGTGCCCCGCCGCCATGCACCGTGCCGAGCTTGCCCACGCGTCGAACGGGTCCGCCGGAGTCCCGCCGGCATTGCCGGCCGCGGCCGATGCGCGCGTGGCCACCTTCTTCGGGTACTGGAACAGCCTGCCGAAAGACCACGGCCTGCCGCGCCTGCCCGATTACCTGAACCGCGCGCCGCACGATCTGCAGCCCACCGTCGCCATTGTCGACATCTACACGCCGACCGATCTGCGCGTGCGGCTGTTCGGCACCGCCCTGGTCGACCTGATCGCCACCGAGCTGACCGGCAAGGCGGCGCTGTCGATCTACGCGCCGGAATCCCATCGCTTCGCTAGCTCGATGGCCTGGCAGGCCGTCAGCCAGCCGTGCGGCTACCTGTGCAAGCGCACCTTTCGCAGCTTCTCCGGCGCGATCATCACCGCGCCCGGCATCGCCTTGCCGGTGCGCACCGATCGCTCCGACTGCAAGACCGTGATCAACTTCACCAACCTGGACCAGGCGACGTCGTCGCTGGG
>JANRJB010000290.1:0-13131 GCA_033764265.1 Rhodospirillaceae bacterium
TCCTGCGCTACGCCCGCCACCTGAACCTGTCCGAGGTGGGCGAGGCCGGCCAGGAGAAGCTGCTGAAGGCGCGCGTGCTGGTGATCGGCGCCGGCGGCCTGGGCTCGCCCTTGATCCTGTACCTGGCCGCGGCCGGCGTCGGCACCATCGGCGTGGTCGACGACGACGAAGTGGACTTATCCAACCTGCAGCGCCAGATCGCCCACGGCACCGCCGATGTCGGCAAACCCAAGGCGACCAGCGCGGCGGCGGCGGCGCGGGCCATCAACCCCGACGTCAAGGTGGTGCCCCACGCGTTGCGCCTGAACGCCGGCAACATTGGCCCGATCGTGGCGGACTACGACATTGTCGCCGACGGCTGCGACAACTTCGCCACGCGATTCCTGGTCAACGACGCCTGCTATTTCGCGAAGAAGACGCTGGTTTCAGCGGCGGTGTTGCGGTTCGACGGACAGCTCGCCACTTTCAAGCCCCACGCCGGGGCGGACCTTCCCTGTTACCGTTGCCTGTACCCCGAGCCGCCGCCGCCCGACGACGTGTGGACCTGTTCGCAGGTAGGCATTCTGGGCGCGGTGGCCGGCATCATGGGCACGCTGCAGGCCACCGAGGTCTTGAAGGAAATCCTGGGCATCGGCGTCACCATGGCCGGCCGGCTGATGATCTACGACGCGCTGGCCACGACTGCGCGACAAGTGAAACTGAAGCGCGACCCGGACTGCGCCCTGTGCGGGCCGCGCGCGCGCCTGCACGACCTGTCGCACCACCACGACGCCGATACCGGGCGCATTTGCGTGGCGTGAAGCGCTTCACCCGCCGAGGAACCGCATCACCCGCGTCATCACCTCGGCCTGCATGGCCGGCGTCGGGACGTGGCTGCTGGGATAGGCGTGCGCCTCAACCAGAGTCGGCAATGCGGCCCGCGCCGCCGGGATCAACCGCGCCGCCGGAAAGAAAATGTCGGCGTCGGCCGCATGCAGCGCGCACGGCGCGGTGAACGCGGCGAGGTCGGCGGCGGCGAACGGCCCGGGCGGCGAGATCAGCCAGCGGGCGTGTTGCAGGATGGCGGAGAAATAGTCGTACTGGGTGTCATCCAAGGTCCATGCCAGCGGCTTCACCACTTCGGCGATGCGCGCGCGGTCGGGGAACCAGCGGAACAGGTACCAATCGAAGAACATGCGCGCGAGCGGCATCAAGTCGGGATCGGCGCCGGCGATACCGGCGGGCACGATCAGCGCCAGTTTCTCGATCCGTTGCGGCGCCACGGCGGCCAGATCGAGCGCGATGGACCCGCCGAACGACAGACCGATCAGCATCGCGCGCGGCAGGTTCAGCCCATCCATGACATCGGACAGCCAGCCGGCGTAGGCATGGCCGGTGCGCGACGGGCGCACCTGGGCGCTGCGGCCCGGCTGGCCGACCACGTCGGGCAGATGTAGGCGGAAGCGCTGCGCGAGGTTCTGTGCCATGGGCGCGACGAACGGCGCGGGAAAATTGACGCCGTGCACCGCCACCGCCGGCGGCGCGTCGGCCGGTCCCATCATGAGAACGTGGGTCGGGCCAAAGCGCGTCTCGACGAAGCGCGTATCGTAGGCAAAGGTCAGCCGCGCCAGTTGGCGATCGTAGGCCGCCTGCACCGCCGCGCGGCCGGCCGTGGAGCGGAACAGCGCGACAGGCTGACCCGGACCAACGCGATCCGAATCGCCCGGCGTCGTCATCGCCTAGTTGCCGTTGGCCTTGTCGAACCTGACGTCGACGCGGCGGTTGCGCTGCTCGCGCGCGTTATCGCCGGCGGAGACCGCCGGGCGCTCTTCGCCGTAGGCCTCGATCCGCATGCGCGCGTCCTCGACCCCGGCACCGGCCAGCGCGTTGGCCACCGCCTCGGCGCGGCGTTGCGACAAGGCGATGTTGGCTTCGGACGCGCCGACGCTGTCGGTGTGGCCGACCACCAGCACGGTGGCCGGGTTGTAGGCCTGGTAAGCCTGGCCGATCTCGGCCACGGTGGCGCGAGCCTCGGGCGTGAGGTCGGCCGAGGCGAAGTCGAACAGGATTTCGAACTGCTTCGGTAACGGCGCGGCGGCAGTCGGCGCGGGTGCCGGCGCGGCGGCCGGTTGCGGCGGAAGTTCGGTGCCGCCCAGGGCCAGCATCGCGGTGTCGAAATTGCGCCGGCAGGCGGCGATGTCGTCCGGCTGGAAATCTTCTTCCTGCTCTTGCAGCCAGCAATCGAAGCTGGACTGGGCCAGCGACGCACCCGTGGGCTGGCTGCGCCGGGCGGCGTCGGTCAGCACGATCATCAACCGGCGGCGGGCCTCGGTGATCTCGGTCAGGGCGTGATCGGGGATGCGCCGCTCGCTGACGGCCTGCGGATCGAAGGTCTCGCCCTCGGCAGCGCGCTTGGCGCGCTGGGTGAAGTAAACGGCGTCTTTCCAATCGGCCTCGGTCCGCTCGGACGCGGCAAGGTCGGCGTAGTCGCGTTGCAAGGCCTCGTGAAAGCGCTCGCCGCGATTGGGCAGGCCGCGCACTACCTCGACGTTGGCCTGATCGGCGCAGCCCGCCAGCACGGCGGCCAGCGCGCAGGCTGCCGCACCCGACACCATCGCGCGCCGGGGCGGCCGGAGGTTCACCGGTTCCATGGCCTCTGCCTCATGACATCATCTCCCCGACTCTGCCCCTCGCGCGCCGCCCGATCGGCCGCATGGCCCAAGTTCAACATGCTCAGTTGATTGGATTTTTTGGGCCGATACCCCGGGCCCGGACCACCCCGCACGGACTGAAAACGTTGTATCGCCCGCGGGTAGGCCGGACAAGGCCGATTCCCGCCTGTGGCGGGTGGGCGGTGGGCCGTTTCCGGCCGGCGCACCGCTTTCGGACCCTGCAATTTCCGCGTAAAACACGGCCATGAACGCGCCTATTCCCAACCCTGCGCCCGCCCCTCTTGCGTCCAGCGCCGCCGCCCTGCCGGCGCTGGTGGGCTTGAGCCGCGACGAGCTGAAAGTCGCGCTCGCGGCCCTGGGCGAAAAGCCGTTCCGCGCCAAGCAGCTGTGGCATTGGATTTATTTTCGCGGCGCCACCTCGTTCGAGGCGATGACCGACCTGGGCCGCGAACTGCGCGCCAAGCTGGCCGCGCACTACGTCGTGGGCCGGCCCACCGTGGCGCGCGAGCAGACGTCCGCCGACCGCACCCGCAAGTGGCTGATGGCCTTCGCCGACGGACAGAAGGCCGAGACCGTGTTCATCCCCGAAGACGATCGCGGCGCGGTGTGCATCTCGAGCCAGGTGGGCTGCACGTTGACGTGCCGGTTCTGCCACACCGGCACCCAGCGGCTGGTGCGGGGCCTGACCGCGGGCGAGATCGTCGGCCAGT
Source organism: Rhodospirillaceae bacterium (assembly GCA_033764265.1). Taxonomy (GTDB): domain Bacteria; phylum Pseudomonadota; class Alphaproteobacteria; order Rhodospirillales; family Rhodospirillaceae; genus VGEM01. Next base: position 3,362 of record JANRJB010000290.1, read on the forward strand.
TCATGGCCGCGCGCGATTCCTACGGCGAGTGGCCGACGCCCACCGACGAACGGCGCATGCTGTCGAACATCGTGATGATGGGCATGGGCGAGCCGCTCTACAACTTCGACGAAGTCGCCAAGGCCCTGAAGATCATCATGGCCGACGACGGCATCGCGCTCGGCAAGCGGCGCATCACGCTGTCGACCTCGGGCGTGGTGCCCGAGATCGCGCGGGCCGGCGCCGAACTGGGCGTCAACCTGGCCATTTCGCTGCACGCGCCCGACGACGAGACCCGTTCGGCGATCATGCCGATCAATAAGAAGTACCCGCTGAATGATTTGATCGCGGCGGTGCGCGCCTATCCCGGACTGTCCAACGCCCGGCGCGTGACGTTCGAGTACGTGATGCTGAAAGGCGTCAACGACAGCCCGGCCCAGGCGCGCGCGCTGGTGAAATTGGTGGCCGGCCTGCCGTGCAAGTTCAACCTGATCCCGTTCAACGCCTGGCCCGGCGCGCCGTACGAATGTTCCGACGCCGAGACGATCGAGACGTTCGCGCAGGCTCTCTACAACGCCGGTTACACCGCCATCGTGCGCACCCCGCGCGGGCGCGACATCCTGGCCGCCTGCGGCCAGCTCAAGACCGACTCCGAGCGCCTGAGCGCGCGCGAACAGCGCCAGCGCGCCGAACGGGCCTGGGCGGAAAAGGACGGGGCGGAAAAAGACGGGGCGGACGCGCGGCGATAGGTTTTGCCGATTCGGTTTCGATTGTTTATGTGGCATTTTTTTGCCATCATCGGTGCCATGAAAACTGCCATCGATGCGTCGGGGCGGATCGTCGTGCCCAAGCCTCTGCGCCAGGCGTTGGGGCTCAAGCCGGGGCAGCCCCTCGAGATCAGCGCGAGCGACGGTCGACTTGAGATCGAGGTGGCGCCCTCCGCCACGACGCTCAAGCGCCGGGGCAAGGGTTTGGTCGCCGTGCCTAACCAGGCAATGCCCCCGCTGACGTCGGAGACTGTTCGCGAGACCTTGGAGCGGATCCGTCGTTGAAGACGGTCGACACCAGCATCGTCGTCGCGGCATTCGCAACATGGCATGCCGACCATCAGTCGGCCCGACGCGCGATCGACGACGGGCCACGGCTGGTCGAACATTGCGCGATCGAGTCGTACTCCGTCTTGACCCGGTTGCCGCCGCCCCACCGCGTCGCCGGTACGATCGTCGCCGCCTACCTGGCAGACCGGTTCCCGGAAACCTTTCTCAGGCTGACTCCGGATTCGGCCAAGCGAATGATCCTGTCTTTTCCCGAACGCGGGATCGCCGGTGGCGCCGTGTATGACGCCCTGATCGCGGCGACCGCGCGGGCCTTCGATGCCGAATTGTTAACGATGGATCGGCGGGCGATGCCTGTCTACGAGCGCATCGGCGTCCGCGCGCGTCTGCTGCCGTAGCGCCGACTCAAGGTCAGGGTTGATGTTCACGGCGATCTTGTCTGGTTTGGCGACCCTCACGGCTGCGACGCCTGCCTAGATCGTCACAAGCCCGAGATAGCGTTCCATCGGCTCGAAGTCGCGATCGGCGTGCAGAAGCGCGTGACCGTGTTCGATGCAGTACGTGCCGATGATCAGGTCGATGGTGGTACGGACCGCGATGCCGTTTGACCTGAGCGCGCGATAATTGTACGCCGCCTTCAACGCGAGATCGACGTTGAGCATTGCGACAACATCGAATTCGCGCATGAGAGCCTCGACGTTGGACGCCTCGCGGTCGGACCGCACGCCTTGCAGCACTTCACACAAGATCAGGTCGCCGACGATCAATGGTTCTTGCCCGATGAGACGGGTCAGGCGCCCGACCTGTTCCGTTTCGCCGCCTCTCAGGAAGTCGATCCAAACCGAACTGTCGACGACGATCATCGCGGCCAGGAACGATCCAGGGCGCGGCCGAGCCTGCTGTGGTCCAGGTCGCCGTCCCAGCGCACCTTGCCCTTGAGGGCGAGGATCGCCCTCTGCCGATGGAGGCGCACTATCGTTCGCAAGGCCTCGTCCACCACGGCGCGTTTCGTTTTCTTGCCGGTAAAGCGCAGCGCATCGCGCATCAGCTTGTCGTCGATCTCGATATTGGTGCGCATGACATGACACTTTCGTTGTGTAGAGTAATGGCAATTTATACACATGGAGCGGTTGTGTCGACGGTCTCGCCGGTACACCGGGGCCTTGACCGATGCTGACGGCGATTGCGGCGATTCTGGCGGTCCTGACCGCCGCGATCGCAATCATGATCGTGCGCCTACGCCGCGCGGCGCAAGCCGTGACGGCCGCGCGCGCCGCCGCCGAGGAATTGTTGTGGCGGCGCTACAACCTGACCAGCGACCTGATCAGCTGGGCCGACAACGAAGGCGGGCCCGCCGCCGACTCCGCGGTGCGCGCCATGGTGGCGGCGCGCGCCGACATCATGAAGGCGCGCGGCCAGCCGGCGGAACGACTGGCGGCCGAGGACAAGCTGCAGGCCGCGCTGAACGCCTTCTATCGCGCCGCCGATGCCGACGAGGCGCTGATGTCGATCCACGAAGTGGTGCTGATCGTCTCGCACCTGATGCGCGCCGACGCGCGCGCCCACGCCGCCGTCGCCGACTACAACCGTCTGGCCGAGGCGTTCAACGCCCGGATTGCGGCCGGACCCGGCCGGGCGGTGGCGCGGCTGGCGCGCGTGGCGGCGGGTGCGCCCATGCACCTTAAGGTCGCCCCCGACATCCGGGCCGATACGCGCGACTCCGCGACCGCCGTTGCATAAATCAGTCCCTTGCCGGTGATATCGCCGCCCCTATACTGCGCGCCGCTTTTGTCCCCCTCCCCCAGTCCCGAATCCCGCGAGAGACCGCATGGCGCGCGCTGCCAAACCAAATCCCAAGAAAGTCGTTCTGGCCTATTCCGGCGGCCTTGATACCTCGATCATCCTGCGCTGGCTGCAGGTGGAGAAAGGCTGCGAGGTGGTGACCTTCACCGCCGACATCGGCCAGGGCGAGGAGCTGGAGCCGGCGCGCAAAAAGGCCGAGCTGATGGGGATCAAGCAGATCTTCATCGACGACCTGAAGGAAGAATTCGTCCGCGACTTCGTCTTCCCGATGTTCCGCGCCAACGCGCTGTATGAAGGCGTGTACCTGCTCGGCACCTCGATCGCGCGGCCCTTGATCGGCAAGCGGCTGGTGGAGATCGCCAACGAGACCGGCGCGGACGCCATTTCCCACGGCGCCACCGGCAAGGGCAACGACCAGGTGCGCTTCGAACTGACCGCCTACGCGCTCAAGCCCGAGGTGCGCATCATCGCGCCGTGGCGCGAGTGGGATCTCGCCTCGCGCACCCAGATGATCGAGTACGCCGAGAAGCACCAGATTCCGATCCCGAAGGACAAGCGCGGCGACGCGCCCTATTCGATGGACGCGAACCTGTTGCACATTTCCTACGAGGGCAAGGCGCTGGAAGACCCGTGGGTCGAGGCCGACGAGGACATGTTCCGCCTGACCGTCTCGCCGATGCAGGCGCCCGATGCGCCCGAATACGTCGAGATCGAGTTCGCCCAGGGCAACGCGGTGGCGGTCAACGGCGAGAAACTCTCGCCGGCGAAGCTGCTGGCCAGGCTCAACCAGTTGGGCGGCAAGCACGGCATCGGCCGCGTCGACCTGGTGGAGAACCGCTACGTCGGCATGAAGAGCCGCGGCGTCTATGAAACGCCGGGCGGGACGATTTTGTATTGGGCGCACCGCGGCATCGAGTCCATCACCATGGACCGCGAGGCCCTGCACCTGAAGGACGAGCTTGCGCCGCGTTACGCCAAGCTGGTCTACACCGGCTACTGGTTCGCGCCCGAGCGCGAGATGCTGCAGGCGGCGATCGACAAGAGCCAGGAACGCGTGTCGGGCATCGTGCGGCTGAAGCTGTACAAGGGTAATTGTTGGGTAGTGGGGCGCAAATCGCCCTACTCGCTCTATCGCATGGACTACGTCACCTTCGAGCAGGACTCGGTGTACGACCAGCACGACGCCGAGGGCTTCATCAAGCTGAACGCCTTGCGCCTGCGTTTGGGCGCCATGGCGAAAAAGTAACGCCGGGGAGCACGCGCCATGTCCGACCTGATCTTGAAACAGACCGACGGCGCGATCCTGACCCTGACGTTCAACCGGCCCGACAAGAAAAACGCCATCACCGCGGCGATGTACGCTGGTCTGGCCGACGCGCTGACCGCCGCCGACGCCGACCCCGGCGTGCGGGTGGTGGTGCTGACCGGGGCGGGCGATGCGTTCACCGCCGGCAACGACCTGAAGGATTTCGCCGAGAACCCGCCGACGGATCACAGCGCGCCGGTGTTCCGGTTCATGGCCGCGCTGGCGCGGTTCCAGAAGCCGGTGGTGGCCGCGGTCAACGGCGTCGCGGTCGGCATCGGCACCACGCTGCTGCTGCACGTGGATGCCGCGGTGGCGGGCGACGGCGCGAAGTTCGCGCTGCCGTTCGTCAATCTGGCGCTGGTGCCTGAGTTCGGCTCGTCGCTGTTGCTGCCGCGCTTCGTCGGCGCGCGCAAGGCGCAGGAGCTGCTGATGAACGGCGATGCGTTCGATGCCGCCGCGGCCCTGGCGATGGGACTGGTGGGCGCGGTGGTGCCAGCCGATCAGGTGGTCGCGCGCGCCCGGGACATCGCGCTCGCTCTGGCGGCGAAACCGCCGGCGGCCTTGCGCGCCACCAAGGCGCTGGTGCGTGGCGACCAGGCCGCCATCGAGGCAGCCATCGCCGCCGAGGCGCGCATTTTCGGCCAGCGCCTGACCTCGCCCGAACTCCAGGAAGCGGTGTCGGCCTTCTTCGCCAAACGAAAGCCCGACTTCAGCAAATTCAGCTGAAGATTAGGTTCGTACCCTAATTGCGGGGGGGCAGGCGGTCGGGCACGGCGATGCCAGCAAGGCCGCGCCGGCGGCAGGCGGCGCGCAGGGTGTTGAGCATCAGGCAGGCGATGGTCATCGGCCCGACCCCGCCCGGCGACGGCGAAATGGCGCCGGCCACCTGCGACGCCGCGGCGAAGTCGACATCGCCGACCAGCCGGCCCTTGCTCTCCCCCTGGCCATCGGACGTGGGCAGGCGGTTGGTGCCGACGTCGATCACCACCGCGCCCGGCTTGATCCAGTCGGCCTTGACCATCTCCGGCTTGCCGACCGCGGCCACCAGAATGTCGGCGCCGCGGCAGACGCCCGCGAGATCACGGGTGCGCGAGTGGGCCATGGTGACGGTGCAATTTTCGTTCAGCAGCAGCAGCGCCACCGGCTTGCCGACCAGGATCGACCGGCCGATCACGACCGCATGCCTGCCGGCAAGATCGTTCACCGTGTCCTTGATCAGCATGACGCAGCCCATCGGCGTGCACGGCACCAGGCCCGCCCCGCCCGCCACCAGTTGCCCGGCATTGACCGGGTGCAGGCCGTCGACGTCTTTGGCGGGATCGATCGCCGTGATCACCGCCAGCTGGTCGATGTGCTTGGGCAGCGGCAGCTGCACCAGGATGCCGTCGACCAACGGATCGGCGTTCAACCGGCCGATCAGCGCCAACAGGTCAGCTTGCGATGTCGTCGCCGGCAGGTCGTGCTGGAAGGAATTCATGCCGGCGGCGAGCGCGGTCTTTTGCTTGCTGCGCACGTAGACGTGGCTGGCCGGGTCGTCGCCCACCAGCACGGTGGCGAGCCCCGGAACCACGCCGTGGCGCGCTTTCATCGCCGCCACCGAGACCGCGATCGCGGTTTTCAGCCGCGCCGAAGCCTCTTTGCCGTCGATCAGCGCCGCGCCCATGGTGACCCACCCGTGCCCGCCGCCGATTCAGCCGCGCGCCAGCGACAAGGCCAGCATGCCGAGATACTCGCGCACCAGATAGATCGCCAGCAACAGCACGATCGGCGACAGGTCGACATTGCCGAAGGTGGGCAGGTAGCGGCGGATGAAACGCAGCGGCGGTTCCACCATCTGATTGAGCGTGCTGCCGACCACGTAGACGAACCGGTTGTGGGTGTTGATGACGTTGAATTGCACCAGCCAGCTCATCACCACCGAGATGATGACCACCCACTGATAAAGGCCGAGCACGATGTCGACGACGTTGAGGATCGGAACCAACAGCACGGGGCGGGACTTTTCGGTGACGGGGCCAAGAAAGACGGGCTAACCTGAAGACGGGCTAACCTAGAGTTCGCCGCACACCTGTTCAAGGGCGGGGTTCGCGTGAGAAGCGCAATGGGGATCGTGGTCGCGATGCTGGGCGCCATCGTCGCGGCGGCCGGCGCGGCACCGGACGCCGCGGCGGAGTGGACGCGGACCGTGGTCGTGCCGCCGATGAACGGTGCCGCGCCCGGCATCGGCCCGCACGGCCTGACCGGCATCGGCTTCGGCCCCGACGGCGCCTTGTACGGTGGCAGCGTGGCCGGGCCCGGGATCTACCGCTTCGACCTGGACGCCGAGACGGTGACGGAAGTGGTCGGCGCGCCGGCCGGCGAAGCCGACGACGTGGCGCTGGGCCCGGCCGGAACCCCGGCCGAGCATTGGCTGGCCTGGACCGCGATCCTGGCCTGCGAAGTGCGCGCCCGCCGGCCCGATGGCGAGATCGTCGTGCTGGCGCGCGATCTGCCGATGATCAACCCGATTGCCTTCCTGCCGGACGGGCGGCTGTTGGCCGGCCAGGCCAGCGTGCCGGGCGTGCAATCGGATACGCTGTTGGAGATCGATCTAAACGGCGGACCGCCGCGCACGTTGGCGCGCGACCTGGGCGGCATCAATGCCTTCGCGCCTGGCGCCGACGGCGCCAGCATCATCATTCCGCGGTTCGACCGCGGCGGCGTGGCGCGCGTCGACCTGGCGACCGGCACGGTCAGCCCCATCGCCGACGGACTGGGCGTGCCGGCGGCCGTGAAACGCGACAGCCAGGGCGGCCTGTACGCCATCGACTGGCCGACCGGGCGCATCACCTACGTCAATCCTGACTCGGGCGAGACCATCCGCGTGGCCACCGTGCCGCCGCCGCTGGACAACATCGCCATCGGGCCCGACGACACGCTCTATGTGTCGCGCCCGCCGGACAATGCGATCATTGCCGTCAACCGCGACACCGGCGAGCACGCGGTCGTGTTCTCGAGCGGGCTGGCCGCGCCCGGCGGCGTGGTGCTGACCACGTTCCGCGGCCGCCCCGCGCTGGCCGTGGCCGACATCTACGGCTATCGCTTCGTCGACCCCGTTTCCGGCGCGGTGACACTGCTGCCGTTCGACACCGCGACCAACGCCAGTTCGGCCATTGCGGTGGACGAGCGCCGCATCGTGCTGGTCAATGTGCGGCGCAATTCCCTGACGATCATCGACCGGGACGCCGCCGAACGCAGCACCGTCGACGCGCCGGCCAGGGCGACCGCGACCGTCACCGACCTGAACGCGCCGATGGGCGTGGCGCTGAGCCCGGCCGGCGAGATTCTGGTGGCCAACTACGGCACCGGCGACATCCTGCGCCTGATGCCGGGCGCGGCGAACGACCGCACGATCGTGGCGCGCGGCTTGCGCGGGCCGGTCGGGCTGGCGTTCGGCGCCGACGGCGCGCTGTACGTCAGCGAGGCGACCTCGGGCGCGGTGTCGCGCGTGGACCGCGCAACCGGCGATGTCGTCGCGGTGGCCATGGGCCTGAGCCAACCCGAGGCCCTGGCCGCGTTGCCCGATGGTCGGCTGGCAGTGATCGAAGCCGGCGCGGGACGGCTGTCGATTGTCGATCCGGTCTTGGGCTCGGTGGAGACCATCGCCACCGGCCTGGCGACCAATCAGGTGTTCACCCGCGCGCCGGCGCCGGTGTACCTGCCGGGCGGCGTGACCGCCGGCGACGACGGCGCGATCTATGTCGTTTGCGACCGCGACAATAGCCTGCTCAAGTTCACGCCGCGCGAGTCGACGACGACGCGGACCGGCGGCTGAACGGCACGGCAAGAAGGAGGGGCGCATGCGAACCGTGCGGACTGTGATCGTGGTGGCCGCGCTGCTGGCGCACGCGGGCAGCGCGTGGCCGCAGACCCGGGCCAGCGAAGTCTTGATCCCCGCCGGGCCGTTCCATGGCGTGCATGGCCTGGCGTTTGCCGCCGACGGCACGCTGTTGGCCGCAGACATCATGGGCATGACGGTGCACGCGGTGAACGTGGCCAACGGCGCGCGGCGGGTGCTGGTGGGTCCGACCGCCGGCATGGCCGACGACGTGGCGGTGGCTCCGCCGGGCACGCCCAACGCGGGCACGGTGGTGTGGACCGGCGTGGCGGTGGGCCGGCTGTACGCGCGCGACACAAGCGGCAAGGTGCGCGTGGTGGCCGAGAACCTGCCCGCCATCAACACCGTCGGCTTCGCGCCCGACGGCCCGCTGTACGCCACGCAGTTCGACGACCGCGGCAACGTGCTCTGGCGCATCGACCTGTCGGGCGGTGGCGCGCATGAGAAAGTGTGGGAGGACACCAAGGGGCTCAACGGTTTTGTCATCGCCCCCGATGGATACCTCTACGGGCCGCAGGCGGACTTGGGCCGCGTCATCCGCCTGGACCTGAACACCCTCGACATCAAGGTGATCGCGACCGGGTTCACGTGGCCGACCGGGGTGAAGATGGACCTGAGCGGCGGGCCCAATGACGGTACGCTGTACGCCGTGGATTTCGAGGCCGGCGCGCTGCACCGCATCGACAAGGGCAGCGGCGCGGTGGAGACCCTGGCGATGCTGGAGCCGGGCCTTGATAATCTTGCCGTCGGGCCGAACGGCAAGGTGTACGTGTCGAGCATCACGCGAAACGGCATCTTCGAGGTCGACCCGGCCACGCGCATCGTGCGCGCGGTGGCCCAGGGCGCGCTGACCGCGCCGGGCGGCGTGGCGGTGGTGGATGGCGCGAGCGAGTCCCGTGGACCATTGGTGTTCGTGGCCGACATGTTCAGCCTGCGCGCCATCGACGGGCGCACGGGCGCGATGCGCACCCTGGCCTGGCCGGGCAAGGTGTCGCTTTATCCCAGCAACGTCAGCGCCGCCGTGCTGAACGGCCGGCCGGCGGCGGTGGTCACCAGCTGGTTCACCGGCACGCTGGCGGTGCTGGACGGAACTTCAGGCGAGGTTTTGCGCCGCGAGACCGGGCTGGCCCAGCCCCACGACACGGTGATGCTGGCCGACGGCGCCATCCTGGTGGCCGAGACCGGCGCCAAGCGCCTGACCCATGTCGCCCCCGACGGCGCGCGCACCGCCCGGCCGATGGTTTTCAACGCGCCGGTCGGCCTGGCGCTGGCCGCCAACGGCGCGGTGTTCGTCACCGACGCCGGCACCGGCCAGGTGCTGCGCAGCGCGCCGCCGTTCGACGCCGTCACGGTGGTCGCCGGCGGCTTGGGCCGGCCCGAGGGCATCGCCGTCATGCCCGACGGCAGGCTGGCGGTGGTCGACAGCGCGCGCGGCGAAGTGGCCGCCATCGACCCCGCGACCGGCGCGAAAGACGAACTGGTCACCCTGGTGGCCCTGATCCCGACCGCGCCGGCGCCGTTCGCGCCCACCTGGATCCACAACGGCGTGGCGGCCGGCGCCGACGGCACCTTGTACCTGCCGTCCGACCGCCAGGCCGCGCTCTACCGCATCGTGACCAAGCGCTAGCCGGCGGGTTTCTTGACTTGGCGGGGGCTTTGGCTCAAGTTCCGCCGCCTTCGCACCGGCCCGGCGTTCGCCCGGCCCACCACGGTGCGACGCACGATGGCACGGGGCTGTAGCTCAGCTGGG
>JANRJB010000291.1:0-14703 GCA_033764265.1 Rhodospirillaceae bacterium
TTCATCGAAGTCACGAGTTGACCTTAGACTGCGGTCTTCGCATTTGCGTCGGCAACTTGAAGCGCGAGCACCGGCCTATGGTCCATTACCTCGCCAAGTTCACCTTCCTCACCCTCGCCTTCGCCGTGCCGGCGCCGGCGGCGGAGCCCGGTAGGCTTGTCATCGCCACGCCGATCCTGCCGTCGCAGGTGCTGAGCCCGTATCAGGGCCTGGCGCTGCCGTCGATCATGTCGAGCCTGGCGGTGTTCGACCCGCTGACGGTGATCGACCGCGACGGCCAGGTGCGCCCGTGGCTGGCGCGGGCGTGGACCTCGGCCGACGGGCGCGTCTGGACCGTCACGTTGCGCGACGACGTGGCGTTTTCGAACGGCGCGCCCCTGACGGCCAAAGCCATCGTCGCCTCGATCGCGCACATGCAGTCGGCCAAGGGCCGTGCGGAAACCGTCGGCAGCAGCCTCGCCAACATCGCCGCGGCGCGCGCGCTTGACGCCCACCGTGCCGAGGTGACGCTGAAGGAACCGGACGCCATGTTCCCGATGCGCATGGCGCTATGGAAACTGCCCGAGCCCGAGGGCTGGCGGCGGCTGTCGGCCGACGATCCCGGCGCCGCGGTCGGCACCGGGCCGTTCATGTTCGCCGCGGTCGAGGAGGGCCGCGTGACGCTGGCCGCCAATCCGCGCGCCTGGAACGCCGCCCGGGTGCCGCGGCTGCAGTTCATCCAGCTGCAGGACCAGATCGCGCGCGTGCAGGCGATATTGTCCGGCGGCGCCGACATCGCGCTGCAGCTGGGTGTGGAGGATCGCGCCGTGATCGAGGCCGGCGGCGGGACCGTCGCGCGGCGGGCGGCGACGCAGGTCCGCTATATCGCGTTCGCCACCGAGCATATGCCGGACACGCCGGTCCGCGATGTCCGCGTGCGGCTGGCGTTGAATCATGCCGTCGACCGCGCCCGCATCATCGCCACCCTGCTCGACGGTCAGACCCGGCCGGTCGATCAGCTCGTGCTGCCGGGCGCGCCGGGCCATGACCCCGCCATCGCGCCGTTCGCCTTCGACCCGGCGCGCGCCCGGGCGCTGCTGGCCGAAGCGGGACATGCGAACGGGCTGGACCTGACGGTGCGCATGGCCGCGGCCGGCGCCGACGACGCAACGGTGTTCCAGCAGGTGGCGGCCGACCTGCGCGCCGTCGGCGTGAACCTCTCCATGCTGACCACCACACAGGCGCAGATGACGCCCCTGATGTTCCAGGGCGCCTTCGGCACCGACATGTTCATCAACTTCGCGCGCGGCCTCGACCCCTTGGGCGATTACCGCTTCCGCTCGTGCCTGGGGCTGGCGGCCGGCCACAAGCCGTTTTTCTGTGACGCCGAGGCGCTGCCGTTGGTCGAGCGCGCCCGCACCGCGCCCACGCTGGACCAGGCCGCCGCGGCGTTGCGCCTGGCCATCCGCCGTGAGCGCGACAATCCGCCCGGCATTTTCCTGTGGGAAACAACAGCCCTGGACGGCTTTGGTCCACGCGCCGCGGTGCCGTCCGACTACGCCGGCTGGTACGAGTTCCTGCCCCTGCACGCATTGGCGTTGCGCTGAGGCGGGTGCGTTACCTCTCGATCCACATCCAGCGGGTACGGTGGATGTTGGTAACGTTGGAGACAAACCCCTTCACGTACGGCGCGATCAGCGTTTTGGTGGTACGGAACGCGAGCGGGATGGCGGCGTAGTCGTCGAGCATCATGCGCTCGGCCGTCGCCAGCAGCTGGGCGCGCGCGGCCAGGTCGAGGGTGACCTTGGCCTGATCCATCAGCGCATCGTAGGCGGGATTGTCGTAACCGGAGTAGTTGAACACGCCCGAGCGCGAGTCGACCAGGAACAGGAAGTTCTGCGGATCGTTGTAGTCGGCCACCCAGGCGGCCCAGGCGACGTCGAAGTCGTGGGCCTGGATGGTGTTGTAGTGCACCTTGGTCTCGTTGGCGATCGGCCGGGCGATAATCCCGACCTCGCGCCACAAGGCCGAGAGCGCGACGGCCTCGCGCCGGCCCGAGCGCCCGGTCGCGTGCATGTAGTCGAACGTCAGCGGATTGCCGGGACCGTAGCCGGCTTCGGCCAGCAGGCGGCGCGCCTCGGCCTGGCGTTTTTCCTTGGTCCATTGGGCGTACGCCACCGCCGGCGGCGACGTATAGTTGTCAATGCCCGGAGGCACGAACGTATACGCCGGCAACCGGCCGTCGCGGTTGACCCGTTCGGCCACGGTCTCGCGATCGAGCGACAGCGACAGCGCCCGGCGGATGCGGATGTCGTCGTAGGGCTTGCGGCGAGTGTTGGTGACCAGGTAGTCGAGCGCCAGTTGGGGATGAATGAGCGCTTCGCCCGGCATGTTCTTCTGCAGCCACGGCCATTCGTCGATCGGAAAGCCGCGCGAGCCGATATTGGCGTCGATCTCGCGGGCGCGGAACCGGGTCAACGCCGCCTTTTCGTCCTCGATCGGATAGAAGATCACTTCGTCGATGCGAATCCTGTCGGCTTCGAAGAACCGCGGATTCTTGACGACGCGGATCTTGTCGTTGGGATTCCACTCGACCAGCATGTACGGCCCGTTGCTGACCATGTTGCCGGGCTTGACCCAGGCGTCGCCGTGCTGTGCCAGCACGTGGCGCGGCAGCGGGTACGACGTGTAGTGGGTAAGCAGGCCGGGCAGAAATGGCGTCGGCGCATCGAGCGTGATCTCGAAGGTACGGTCGTCGACGGCGCGCACGCCGAGCGCCTCGACCGGTAGCTTGCCGGTGTTCACCGCCTCGGCGTTCTTGACCACGTATTGCAGCGAGGCGTACTTGGCCGCGGTCTTGGGATCGAGCAAGCGGCGGAAGGCGAATTCGAAATCGGCCGCCGTCAGCGGCGCGCCGTCCGACCAGACCAGGCCCGCGCGCAGGGTGAAGGTCCACACCGTGCCGTCATCGCTGATCGACCAGCGTTCGGCGACGCCGGGAATGGGGCGTGCCTGGGGGTCGTCGGTCGTGAGGCCCATGAAAAGGTCGCCGACGATGTTGTTTTCCCAGGCACCGGTGCACTGGTGCGGGTCGAGGCTGTCGGGTTCGGCGATGTTGCCGCGGCGCAGCACGGCCTTGTCTTGGGCCAGGGCCATCCCGGACCACAGCGGGGCGGCTGTGACCGCGGTGAGAAGCGAGCGTCGCGCGAGCGCCATGTCGAGCTGATCTCCCGGTCTGCGGCGGACCCTCGACGCTACCCGTTTATGGCCCGCCGGCAAAGCCGCACCGGGGCCGAATAATCCTTTCCCCACAGGCGAATGGGTGCGTTGCGGGCCGTCGTCCGTTAGAGTTGGGGGCAGGCCAACACCTTTTCGAGTGATCCGCCATGCACACCCTCAATCGCCGCGCCTTGTTGTCCACCACCGCCGCCATGGCCGGTGCGTCCGCCATCGCCGCCGCGCAGACCGAGACCCCGTCGGCCCGCCTCAATACCTGGTTGGAGGAGCGCTTCAAGGCGTGGCTGGAGCGCAGCCCGATGATGAAGGCGTACCTGGGCCTGAAGGAGGACATGGACAAGTGGGACGATCAGTCCGAGGACAGGGCCCGCGCCGACTATGAGCTGGCACAGAAGGATTTGGCCGACCTGAACGCCCAGTTCGACCCCGCGCAACTTGACGATGCGGCAAGGCTGAGCCACCGGCTGTACCGCTACGAAAGCGAAAAGCGGATCAAGGCCTACGCCTGGCGCCACCACGACTATCCGGTCAACCAGATGTTCGGCTGGCAGCAGGGCATTCCCGATTTCCTGATGAACATCCACCGGGTCGGCGATCGCGCCGGCGCCGAGGCTTACATCGCCCGTCTCGAGGGCGTGCCGGCGCTGATGGATCAGATCGTCGAGGGGATTCGCATCCGCGAGGCCAAGGGCGTGATGCCGCCCCGGTTCGTGTTCAAGTACGTTATCGACCAGTCGCGAAACGTGCTGGCCGGTCGGCCCTTCGGTGGAACCGACGACTGCGCCCTGTTCGCGGACATCAAGGGCAAGGTCGACAAGCTCGACCTGGAGGCCGGCGCCAAGCAGAAACTGACGGCGGACGCGGAGAAGGCGCTGACCGCCAAGGTCAAGCCCGCCTACGACAAACTGTTGGCGCTCATGGAGGCGCAACAAGCCCGTGCCGGAACCGACGACGGCGTCTGGAAGCTGCCCGACGGCGAATCTTTCTACACGCACATGCTGGCCCATCACACCACCACCGGCATGGACGCGGCGGAGATTCACCGGTTCGGCCTGGACGAAGTGGCGCGCATTCATGGCGAGATGCGCGCGATCATGACGCAGGTGAAGTTCGACGGCGACCTGCAGTCCTTCTTCAAGTTCATGCAGAACGACCCGCGCTTCTACTACAGCGCGGATCAGGCCGGCCGGGCGGCCTACATCGCCGATGCGCAGAAGGTGATCCGCGACATGATGGCGCGGCTCGACGACATGTTCATCACCAAGCCCAAGGCCCGGCTGGAGGTGAGGGAGGTGGAAGCGTACCGGCAGAAGGGCTCGCCGGCGGCGTTCTACCAGGGCCCCGGCGCCTTCGATGGCAGGCCCGGCACCTATTACGCCAACACCTACGACATGAAGACCATGCCGAAGTACGAGCTGGAGGCGCTGGCCTATCACGAGGCGGTCCCCGGCCACCACATGCAGATCGCCATCGCCCAGGAACTGAAGGACGTGCCCAGCTTCCGCAAGTTCTCGACCGACTATACCGCCTACGTGGAAGGCTGGGGGCTGTACAGCGAGATGCTGCCCAAGGAATTCGGCTTCTACCGCGACCCCTATTCCGACTTCGGCCGACTGTCGATGGAGTTGTGGCGGGCGATCCGGCTGGTGCTGGACACCGGCCTGCATGCGGGCGCGATGAAGTGGACGCGCGAACAGGCGATGGCCTACGCGGCGGCGAATTCGTCGTATTCCGCCGGCAACATCCGCACCGAGGTGGAGCGGTTCATCGTCATGCCGGGCCAGGCCACCGCCTACAAGATCGGCATGGCCAAGATCATCGAGTTGCGCGAGCGCGCCCGCGCGGCGCTGGGTGCGGCGTTCGACATCCGCGCCTACCACGACCTGGTGCTGGGCTCGGGCGCCCTGCCCCTGACGGTGCTGGACGAGGCGGTGGCCGACTGGACCGCGCGCCGCAAGGCCTGACGGGCCCGCCGAAACGCAACGGGGGCGGCCTGTTGGCCGCCCCCGCGGGTCGTAACGCCTGTTGAGCTGCTTCGGATCAGAAGTTCGCGGTGATGCCCGCGTAAATCTGACGGCCGAAGATGTCGTACAGGCCGGGCACGGTGTCGAGCGCTTGCGTGCCCGAGGTGCCGGTGGCGAAGAACGGCGGCTTGCGATTGAACAGGTTCGAGACGCCGAGGTTGACCGAGGTCTTCTCGTTCACGTCGTAACGCAGCTGAACCGAGTGATACCACGCGTCGCCGATCTTCGGGAACGTCGCGGCGGCGAACGGCGACATGCCGGCCTTGCTGATGTAGCGGGTGGTCCAGTTCAGGCCGAACTGCTCGTAGGCGTAGTTGATGCCCAGCGAGCCGGTGCGCTTGACCCAGCCCTGGTCCGACGTCGAACCGCCGGCGAAGCCCAGCAGGTCGAACGGCGTCTCGCCCACCACCGGCAGATAGTCGGCGTTGGTGTAGAACGTCATCGCCAGGCGCAGGTTGAGCGAGCCGTAGTCGGTGCTGGCGCCGCCCAGGTCGGCGAGGTCGAACGCATAACTGACGTCGAGGTCGACGCCATTGATGTCGTACTCGGCCACGTTCGAGACCTGGTCGTTGACCGCCACCAGCACGTAGTTGGCGCCGGGCACCGCCGGGTTGGCGCCGCGGATCACGTCGGCGCAGAACGCGCCGCGGTCATAGCAGGCGTTGGCCTTGAGCTGACGGCCGACCTGGTTCACCGCGCCGTCCAGGTCGATCTGGAAGCGGTCGATGGTGATGGTCAGGTTGTCGACGAACGACGGGGTCAACACCGCGCCGAAGGTCAGCGTATCGCCGACTTCCGGCTTCAGGTTCGGGTTGGCGCCGACGAAGCCGCGCACCTGCTGTTCCACCGCGAGCGGCGGCGCATAGTTGGCTGGCACGCCCGCCGCCGCGCAGTTGGCCGCGCGGGTGGGGTTGGCGTTGCGGCGCGACGCGGTGCACGGATCGTTGACCACGCCGGCGGTTTCGAAGGTGCCCGACAGGTCGCCCGCCACCGGCGCGCGCACCGCGCGGGCCCGCATGGCGCGCAAACGGATGTCTTCGATCGGCGCCCACTCGCCGCCGAACTTCCAGGTCTCGTACTTGTCGATGTTCTTGGTGTCCGAGAACCGGATGGCGCCCTCGGCGGTCAGCGACTTGGCGAACGGCTGATCGCTGAGGATCGGCACGATCAACTCGCCGAACGCCTCGGTGGTCTTGATCTTGATGAAGTTGGTATCGCCGACCTGGTTGCCGGTGACGACGCCGCGGTTGATCGGGTCGTCGTAGTCCAGGAAGCCCGAGGTGGTGCGGTATTCGCCGCCGATGACGATGCCGACCGGTCCGGCCGGCAGGTCAAACAGGCTGCCGGTGACGTAGCCGACCACGTTGTCGAGCTGGTGCGCGCCGCGCTGGCCGGCCTTGACGCTCAGGTAGTCGATCATCGCCTGGGTGTAGGGCGCGAACGGGTTGATCGGCACGCAGCCCTGCGAGCGGGCGACAGGGTCTACGCATCGGAACGTGCCGGGCGCGGCCGGGTTTGGTTCCACGCGCAGGCCCGAGAACACAGCCTGACGCGAGACCAGCCCCGGGGTCACCGAGTCAAGCGTGGTGCGGCCGTAGGTGTACGACAGTTCCCAGTTCCAGTTGTCGCCGACGCCGGTCGGGCTGTCGAACTCGCCCTTCAGGCCGCCGACGAAGCGGGTGGTCTGACGTTCGTTGGTAGCGCCGCGCAAGCCGAAAGCGTCGAAGCGTTGCGACCAGGTCAACGCCGTGTCGCCGGCTGCGACCATGCGCGCGCGCAGGGCCGCCGGGATGAACGGGTTGTCGACCGGGATGGTCGGCTCGACCACGCCGCCGATCAGGTCCGACGGTGTGGACTGAAACGGATGGCCTTCCAGCGGCGCATTGGTCTCCGACGAACCGTAGTTCATTTCGAAGAACGCCTGGACGTAGTCGTTGTAGATGTACTCGCCCTCGAAGGCGAACATCTTGCGCGTGGTCGGGATGGCGAGCGTGCGGCGCGGGTTGCGGTTATAGCCGTCGGTCGCCACCACGAACGGGATCAGCGCACCGGTGCCGTCGGTGAAGCTGCCGTTGCGCGAGGTGAAGCTGGCGGCCGCCAAGCCGTTGCCGCCGTCGACGAAGAAGCGGCCCTGCGGCGCCACCGCCGAGTAGGCGGCGGGCCCGCGCGTCGGAGCGGCCGGCGGGAACCACGCGAAGTCTTCCGAGCAAATCTCGCGATCGGCGCAGCTGACCTTGCCCTGGTAGTCGTACTGGGCGGTGAACAGGAAGTAGCCCTTGTCGTTGCTGCCGCCGATCATGGCCGAGCCCGACGGGTTCTTGTTGTCGCCCTTGGTGGACTCGCCGTAGCTCAGGTTGATCTGCGCGCCGTTGAAGTCTTTCTTGGTGATGATGTTGATGACGCCGGCCACCGCGTCGGCGCCGTAGATCGCCGAGGCGCCGCCGGTCAGCATTTCAATGCGCTCGATATTGGCGGTCGGAATGGTGTTCAGATCGACCGCGCTGTCGTTGACGTCGCCCGACGGCACGCGTCGGCCGTTGATCAGCACCAGCGAACGGTTTTCCTCGAGGTTGCGGAGGTTGACGGTGTTGAGGCCCGAGGTGGCCGCGCCCGAGAACGTCGACTGCGTGCGCGACGTGCCGTACGACGGCGACACGTTGGGCAGCGAGGTGAACATGTCGGCCAGGTTCTCGAACCCTTGGACCTTCAGTTCTTCCTCGGACACCACGACGGTCGGCACGTTGTTGTCGAGCGCCGGACGCGCGATGCGCGACCCGGTGACGACGATTTCGTCCAGCCGGGTTTCAGCGGCGTCCTGCTGGGCCTGGGCAAAGGATTGTGACGATTGACCGCTCAGCACCGCCAGGCCGGCGACGCCAAAGAGCAGCCCCGCGCGTGCCGCGCGGCGGACAGACTTCGAGTGGTTCACGGTTGTACCCCTTTTAGAAGTTGTGGTTGGCCTACCCGACCCCCTCGCCGGGTTGGCCTCGCACGGTCCTGAACCCGTGCGGTCTGACGTCAAATATTCAAATGCCCGCAAGGCTGGTCAACGGCGTTCAAGAACCCGTTTCGGTTTCGTCCGGACCTGTGGCGGTTATGTTACAGATCGCGTCGAACATCCCAATGGTTAGGGGAGGTAATGA
This sequence comes from Rhodospirillaceae bacterium, assembly GCA_033764265.1. Taxonomy (GTDB): domain Bacteria; phylum Pseudomonadota; class Alphaproteobacteria; order Rhodospirillales; family Rhodospirillaceae; genus VGEM01. Next base: position 8,384 of record JANRJB010000291.1, read on the forward strand.
TTGAATGTTTATTGCTGAATTAGCCGCCGATCGCTGTGGTGACGTTCTGTTGACAGACGGCTTATGATCAATAATTCGGCGTGCGGCGTTGAATGCCAACGGTTTGCGCAATCGTGGTCGGACAAGAAGGGATCGGGCGATGAGAACAAGGACCGCGGCCTGGACCATGGCTTTCGGAGTGTGCGCCGGTCTGGCGGCCGGGGTCGCGCGGCCGGCGGCTGGCCAGGACCTGAATGCGGCCCTGCAGCAATGCCGCGTGCTGCCCGACGCGATGTCGCGCTTGTTTTGTTACGACCGATTGGTCGATGCCGGGGCCGGAGCGCTGCCGCCCGCCACGCCTGTCCGCCCGGCAATGCCCGCCGTTCCGGCCACGCCCGTGGCGCCACAGGCGACCGCCCCGCTGCCAACCGTTGCGACGCCCACCGTTACAACGCCGCGCGCGGCGGCGCGCGACGCCACCGCCGCCGACCCCGATGCGCTGAGCGCTCGCGTCACCGCGCTGGCGTTCGACCCCTATGGCGATGCGGTGCTGACCTTGGATAACGGCCAGAGGTGGAAGCAGACCGAGGGCCGCACGTTCAAGGTGGACACGGGCACGGTGGTGACACTGAAGAAAGGTCTGCTGGGTGCGTACTTCATGACCGCCGAGGGCGGCGCGCGCACAGTCAAGGTCAAGCGCGTGCAGTGATCGGGTTCACCGCCACCAGTCGGGGTCGGACTCGAACCCGGCCGCGAGCAACAGGTCGCCGACCTGGTCGTGGAACGCCCGCCGCACCGCCGGGCTGAAATGCGTGCGCCAGTCCCCGACGATGCCCTTGCGCAGATGCCCGGTGGGCGAGGCCGCGCGCGGCGCTTCATCGTGCTGTCCCTCGGCGACGGAGCCACCGGACTGATGGGCGAAGGTACCGCTGGTCACGGCCAGTTCGATCACTGCGTCGGCGACGGCGCGCGCAGGGGCGAGCCAAGCCGCCAGCGCGCGGTATTGCGCGTGCGGATCGCGATGCTGTCGTTCGTAGCGCAGGGTGAAGACGCGCGGATGGGTCTGCCAGCGGATCACCGACTCCAGCACCGGCCGCGGTGGCTCGAGGCGGGTGTACCCGCCCGGGGATAGCTGGCGATAGCCCTCGGCAATCAGCGCGGCGAACGCGGCGTCCTTGCGGTCGGGCGCGAAGTCGGCGGCCGCCAGGGTCGCCTTGATTGCGCGGTCGGTGCTGGCGGCGTGCGCGTTCTCGGCCTGGCGCTTGAAGAAGAAGTAGGCCGAGACAACCATGTCCCGCGGGTCGCGCACCAATTGAATGACGCGCGTGGCGGCGCTGGCGAGCGGCGCGGCCGGCGTGATGGGCGCGTGGATGTTCCACACCGTGCCGTGGGGCTGGCGCGGCGCGGCGATGCCGACCGCGACGCCGAGCCCGGCCAGGTGGGCATCGGCCGCCGCCAGCGTGTCGATGCCGTGGGCGGCGATGTAGGCAGCGCTGGCGATGGTGGTCTCGTGGCCGAACGGGCGGCGATAGTCGAGGTAGTCAAGCGCTTCGAAAATCTGCTTCAAGCCGGCGGCGCGGCTGATGCCGGCCAACGGCGGCGAGATCATGATCAGTGGTGGAAGCCCGTTGCCGCCGGGCCATTCGCCGAGCACGGCCCGCTGGGTGTCGGCATCGATCACCAGCATCGGCAGGTTGGTGGGCGACCAGGCTCGCGCGCGGGCGGCCCAGGCCGGCACCCGCGCCAGCGTCGCGGCCTCCTCGGCCGTCTCCACGGCGATCACCAGCCGGCGGCCGTCGGGCGCGAGGTCAAGGTGCATGGACGGCGGACTCCGTCGACAACAGCCGCGCGCCTTCGTCGGCCAGCGCCTCGAATCGCTCGAATGTGAGCGCGTGGGCGACCACCGGTTCGTCGCTGGCGCCGAGCTTGCGATAGAACGCCTGCGCGTCGACGTTCCAGGCCTTGGAGCACCACCACAGGTACGAGGTTCCGGCCCGGCGCGCGGTGGCGGCGCAGGCCGCCATCAGCGCGCGCCCGACGCCGCGCCGCTGGGCCGCGTCGGTGACGTGGATGTCGGCGAGATACAGCCCCTTGGCCGCCCAGGCGGTCTCGTAGGCCGGCGCAAGCACGGCGTAGGCCGCGACCTGACCGTCGAGCTCGGCCACCAGCAGCGTCAGCGGCGAGTCGGGCGCGAAGCCGTCCCGGACAATCGCCTCTGCCGTGAAATGAGTGGTCGGGTCGCCCTGGTGCGCGTGAAGCTCGCGCGCCAGCGCCGCAATGGCCGGGGCGTCGGCCGGGGCGGCGCGGCGGATGACGAGATCGCGGGCGGGATGAGGGCGGACCATCGGCGGTGCGGATGTTCGAGAACGGTGCAGCGTAGGGCCAAACCGGGCCGCCCGCAAAGTGCGCGGCCATAGGCAGGGCCGCCGGAGCCGGGTTAGTCTTGCGGTTTGTCTGCGCTGAGATGGAGCCTGCCGATGACATGCCTTTCGCGTGCCGCCGCCCTGGCGTCGGTTTGCCTGCTGTTCACCGTGGCCGTTGGCGCGCCAATCGCCCAGGCCCAGCCCCGGCCGGCGACGGCGGTCGACTGGGTCGACAAGTTCCGCCAGCTCGACGAGGTCTGGCCGACCGCCAACGACTATCGCACCGCATCGGGCGCGCCGGGCAAGGATTACTGGCAGCAGAAAGTGGATTACGACATCAAGGTGAAACTCGACGACGACAGGCAGCGCATCGAGGGCCGCGCCGCCATCACCTACACCAACAATTCGCCGGACACGCTGAAGTACCTGTGGCTGAACCTGGACCAGAATCAGCTGGCCAAGGGCTCGGACCCGATCGCGGCGCGCACCACCGACGGCGACGCGCGCGAGACCTATGGATCGATGCGCCTGACGCTCGCCTACGAGACCTCGACGCTGGGCTTGATGGTGTCGAAGGTGGAGGACGCGAACGGCCGGCCGCTGCCGTTCACCCCGGTGAAAACGCTGATCCGCGTCGACCTGCGCGAACCGTTGAAGCCCGGCCAGTCGGTCAAGTTCGCGGTCGACTGGACGCTGAACATCCCCGAGATCGAGGTCTACCGCACCCGCGGCGGCTATGAGTACTTCAAGGACGACAAGAACTACCTGTACCAGATGACGCAGTGGTTCCCGCGCCTGGCGGTCTACAACGACAGCGACGGCTGGCACCTGCGCACTTTCTTCGCCAACAGCGAGTTCACGCTGGAGTTCGGCGACTACAACGTGGAGATCACGGTGCCGGCCGATCACATCGTCGCGGCCACCGGCGAGCTTGAGAACGCCAACGACGTGCTGACCGCCGAGCAGCGCCGAAGGCTCGACGCCGCACGCACCGCCAAGAAGCCCGTCCTGATTGTCACCCAGGAGGAAGCCACCAAAGCCGAAGCCGGCCGCGCCAAGGACACCAAGACCTGGAAGTTCAAGGCCAGGAACGTGCGCGACTTCGCCTGGGCGTCCAGCCGCAAGCTGATCTGGGACGCCCAAGGCCACGAAGTGGAGCCGGGCCGCACCGTGCTGGCGATGTCGTTCTACCCCAAGGAAGGCAACCCCCTGTGGGAGCAGTATTCCACCGCCACGCTGATTCATTCGCTCGACGTCTACGGCCGCTTCGCGTTTCCGTATCCGTACCCGGTGATCCAGTCGATCAACGGCAACGTCGGCGGCATGGAATATCCGATGTTCGCGCTGAACTCGGGCCGGCCGGAGAAGGACAAGAAGACCGGCAAGCTGACCTATTCCAGCCGCACCAAGTATGCGCTGATCTCGGTGATCATCCACGAGGCCGGCCACAACTGGTTTCCAATGATCGTCAACTCCGACGAGCGGCGCTGGACCTGGATGGACGAAGGCCTGAACACCTTCCTGGAGTTCCAGGCCGAGCGGCTGTGGGAGAAGGACTTCCCGGCCCAGCGCGGCGACCCCAAGAACATCGTCGACTACATGAAGTCGGCGACGCGCCGGCCGATCATGACCGACGGCGAGAGCCTGGATAACGTCGGCGCCAACGCCTATGCCCTGCCGGCGACGGCGCTGTCGATCCTGCGCGAGACCATCGTGGGCCGCGAGCTGTTCGACTTCGCCTTCAAGGAATACAGCGAGCGCTGGAAATTCAGGCGCGCGAATCCGGCGGACTTCTTCCGCACCATGGAAGACGCCTCGGGCATGGACCTCGACTGGTTCTGGCGCGGCTGGTTCTACACCACCGACCGGGTCGACATCGCGCTCGACGGGGTGACCGAGTACACCATCGACACCAAGAACCCCGACGTGGAGGAACCGCGCAAGCGCGAGCAGGCCGCGTCCGAACCGGGCTCGCTGACCGAGAAGCGCAACATCGAAGCGGCCAAGGACGATCCGACGATGGAGTTCTTCGTCGAGCGGCGCGACGGCCTGAAGGACTTCTATAACGAGAACGACCGCTACACCGTGACCAACGCCGACCGCAACAAGTTCAACGACCTGATCAAGGGCCTGGAGGAATGGGAAAAGGCCCTGCTGGGCCGCGGCGAGTTCGCCTACATGCTCGAGTTCAGGAACCTGGGCGGGCTGGTCATGCCGGTGATCCTGGAGATGACCTTCAAGGACGGCAGCACCGAGATGCTGCGCATTCCCGCTGAAGTGTGGCGCCAGGACCCCAAGAAGTTCGCCAAGCTGATCGTGCGCGAGAAGCAGGTGACGGCGTTCGCGGTCGACCCCTGGCTGGAAACCGCCGATGTCGACCTGGACAACAACGACTGGCCGCGCAAGATCCGCCCCTCGCGCCTGGAACTGTTCAAGCAGGACCGTCCGCCGTCGCGCAACATGATGAAGGACTTCGACACGCCCCTGAAGACCGATGACGACAAGAAGGGCGACGAGAAAAAGAATGGCGAGGACAAGAAAGAGTAGACCGCCGTGAACCACTCGCGTCGCGGCATGGTCGGCGTCGCGGCGGCGGCCTTGATCGCATCAGTCGCCCGCGCGCACGGCTTCCACGCCGCCTTCACCGTCATCGAGCAGAACCCGCGCACCGCGGCCCTGGAGATCATTCACCGCATCTTCGCCGCCGACCTTGACCTGATGCTGGCCGCGCGCACCGGTCGGACCAATCTTGTGGCCGAGACGCCCGAGGCCGAGAAGCTGATCGACGACTACATCCGCGACACCTTCAGCCTGAAGACCGCCGAGGGCCGCGCGCTGCGCCTGGACTGGGTCGGCCTGAAGGTCGAGGTGGAGACCGTGTTCGCCTATCAGGAAGTGCCGGCACCCGGCGCGTTGACAGGCTTGACAGTCGCCAACCAGATGCTGGTCGAGACCCACCCGGGCCAGATCAACACCGTCAACGTCTCGGTCGGCGGGCGGACCAAGACGCTGGTGTTCATGTCCGGCGACGGTCCGCAGTCGGTCGCGTTCTGAGAAAAAACCGGGGCCGCGCGCGGCGGCCCCGGGTCAAGGCGGGTCTGGTAACGGGTTACGCGTCGATCAGAAGTCCATGCCGCCGGCGCCCGGCGCGGGCAGCGGCGCGGTTTCCTTCTTCGGCAGCTCGGCCACCATCGCCTCGGTGGTGATGAGCAGGCCCGCGACCGACGAGGCATCCTGCAGGGCGACGCGCACGACCTTGGTCGGGTCGATGATGCCGGCCTTGACCAGGTCCTTGTATTCGCCGTCCTGGGCGTCGAAGCCCCAGCTCGGGTTGTTCTGCTCGTGCAGCTTGCCGGCGACCACGGCGCCGTCGAAGCCGGCGTTGGCCGCGATTTGGCGCACCGGGGCTTCCAGCGCGCGGCGCACGATGTCGACGCCGACGCGCTGGTCGTCGTTGGCGACCTTCACGTCCTTGAGCGCGCGGGCCGCGTACAGCAACGCGACGCCGCCGCCCGGCACGATGCCTTCTTCCACCGCGGCGCGGGTGGCGTGCAGGGCGTCGTCAACTCGGTCCTTCTTTTCCTTCACTTCCACTTCGGTCGCGCCGCCGACGCGGATCACGGCCACGCCGCCGGCCAGCTTGGCCAAACGCTCCTGCAGCTTCTCGCGGTCGTAGTCCGAGGTGGTGTCCTCGATCTGCCTGCGGATCTGCTCGCAGCGGGCGTTGATGTCGGCCTTCTTGCCGGCGCCGTCGACGATGGTGGTGTTGTCCTTGTCGATGCTGACGTGCTTGGCGCGACCCAGCATGTTCAAGGTCACGTTCTCGAGCTTGATGCCCAGATCTTCGCTGATGACCTGGCCGTTGGTCAGAGTCGCGATGTCCTCCAGCATCGCCTTGCGGCGATCGCCGAAGCCCGGGGCCTTCACGGCAGCGACCTTGAGGCCGCCGCGCAGCCTGTTGACCACCAGGGTGGCCAG
>JANRJB010000323.1:0-3114 GCA_033764265.1 Rhodospirillaceae bacterium
CAACGACATCACCGGCGCCACGCCGGCGTCGTTCGAGCCGACCATCGACTACGTGGTCACCAAGATTCCGCGCTTCACCTTCGAGAAATTCCCCGACACCTCGGCGCTGTTGACCACCTCGATGAAATCGGTGGGCGAGGCGATGGCGGTCGGCCGCACCTTCGCCGAAAGCCTGCAGAAGGGCTTGCGCTCGATGGACACCGGCCTCTCCGGCCTCAACGAGATTTCGCTCGCCGATGACGGCGTGCCGACCACGGATGCGAACGCATTGAAAACGGCGCTGGCCCAGCCCCGCCCCGACCGACTGCTGATCGCCGCGCAGGCCCTGCGCGTCGGCGTGCCGGTCGAGGAGATCAGCCGCATCGCCAAGTACGATCCGTGGTTCGTGCGCCAGATCGCGGCCATCGTCGCGGCCGAGAACAAGGTCGCCGCCCAGGGCATACCGTCCGACCGGCAGGACATGCTGGCCCTGAAGAAGCTGGGCTTCTCCGACAAGCGGCTGGCCGAACTGGCGAAGCTCAAGGAAAAAGAAGTGGCCGCTGCACGGCGCAAGCTGGGCGTCACGCCGGTCTACAAGCGCATCGACACCTGCGCCGCCGAGTTCCCGGCCAAGACGCCCTACATGTATTCCTGCTACGAGGGCGACGGGTTGAACCCGCCCGAGTGCGAGTCCGAGCCGACCGCGCGCAAGAAGATCGTCATCCTGGGCGGTGGGCCCAACCGCATCGGCCAGGGCATCGAATTCGATTACTGCTGCGTCCACGCCGCGTTCTCGCTGCGCGACACCGGCGTCGAGACCATCATGGTCAACTGCAATCCTGAAACGGTGTCGACCGATTACGACACCTCCGACCGCCTCTACTTCGAGCCGCTGACCGCCGAGGACGTGATCGAGCTGATCCGCACCGAGCAGACCAAGGGCGACGTGCTGGGCGTGATCGTGCAGCTGGGCGGCCAGACCCCGCTCAAGCTGGCCAAGCCGCTCGAGGACGCCGGCATCCCGATCCTGGGCACCTCGCCCGACGCCATCGACCTGGCCGAGGACCGCGAACGCTTCCAGAAGCTGCTGGTGGAGCTGAAGCTGCGCCAGCCGGCCAACGGCACGGCGATGACCGTGGAGGAAGCGCGCGCCGCCGCCGCCAAGATCGGCTACCCGGTCGTGATCCGGCCGTCCTACGTGCTGGGCGGGCGGGCGATGAGCATCGTGCACGACGAGGCCGCGCTGAACGGCTACATCCGCGACGCCGTGAAGGTGACCGGCAACAATCCGGTGCTGATCGACAGCTATCTGTCGGGCGCCATCGAGGTCGACGTCGACGCCATCTGCGACGGACAGGACGTCTATATCGCCGGAATCATGGAGCACATCGAGGAAGCCGGCATCCATTCCGGCGATTCCGCCTGCTCGCTGCCGCCCTATTCGCTGTCGCGCGCGCTGATCGACGAGCTGAAGCGCCAGACCATCGCGCTGGCCCGCGCACTCAAGGTCGTGGGGCTGATGAACATCCAGTACGCCGTGAAGGACGGCGTGGTCTACATTCTGGAGGTCAATCCGCGCGCGAGCCGCACCGTGCCGTTCGTCGCCAAGGCGACCGGCGTGGCGGTGGCCAAGATCGCCGCGCGCGTCATGGCCGGCGAAAAGCTGGCCGCCTTCAAGCTCGGCCCCGATTACGAAAGCGCGCCGAGCCTGGCCAAGCACGTGGCGGTGAAAGAAGCGGTGTTCCCGTTCAACCGCTTCCCGGGCGTGGACATCGTGCTGGGCCCCGAGATGAAATCCACCGGCGAGGTGATGGGACTGGACCGCGACTTCCCGCGCGCCTTCGCCAAGTCGCAGCTGGCGGCCAACACCAATCTGCCGCTGTCGGGCACCGCGTTCATCTCGGTGCGCGACGGCGACAAGGCCGCGGCCGCGGCCATTGCGAAGCGCCTGAAGGACATGGGCTTCCGCATCATCGCCACCCGCGGCACCGCCCAGCACCTGGGGAACCTGGGTCTGGAGGTCGAGGCGGTCAACAAGGTGGCCGAAGGCCGGCCGCATTGCGTGGACATGATGATCTCGGGCCAGGTGCAGCTGGTGGTCAACACCACGTCGGGCGCGCAGTCGCTGAAAGACAGCTTCGACATCCGCCGGACCGCGCTCACGCGCAACATCTGCCACTTCACGACCATGTCCGCGGTGGCCGCGGCGGTCGAGGCGATCGCCGCCTTGCGCGACGGGGCCCTTGATGTGGCCCCCCTGCAATCTTATTTTAAGGCGTAGCCCGAGCCGACCAGTCAATGCCCTCGTCCCCTGACGTGGGCTTTTCTGTTCTTTGGCTTGTGGGCCATAATCGGCGGCCGGACGTGCCGCGTACAGGAAGAGAGGCGGAGCAGCCTCATGGAAAAAATACCGATGACCGCCGCGGGGCTGCAGCCCCTGCAGGACGAGCTGAAGCAGCTCAAGACGGTCGATCGTTACGCGGTGATCAAGCAGATCTCCGAAGCGCGCGAGCACGGCGATCTGTCGGAGAACGCCGAGTATCACGCCGCGCGCGAGCGGCAGAGCTTCATCGAGGGCCGCATCAGCGAACTCGAGGACATCATCAGCCGCGCCGACGTGATCGACGTGTCAAAGCTGTCGGGCAACACCGTGCGCTTCGGCGCGACGGTCAAGGTGGTCGACCTGGACTCCGACGAGGAAATCACCTGCCAGCTGGTCGGCCCGTACGAGGCCGACCTGAAGAAGCGCAAGATTTCCGTGCAGTCGCCCCTGGGTCGCGCGCTGATCGGCAAGACGGTCGGCGACACCGCCGAAGTGACCGCGCCAGGCGGCGGCAAGGCTTATGAAGTCTTGTCGGTGAAGTTCAAATAGACCTCTGCCGTCCCCCTGCGAAAGCAAGGTCGACGCCCACAGCTCAGCGGCCAGCCGGCGGTTCCAGGTCGATGGGCACGCCGGGCAGCACCTTGGCGCTGCGGATGGCCAGCGCCGATTTCACCTGCGAGACCTTGGGCGCGGCGGTCAGCTTCTCGGTGACGAAGCGCTGGTAGGCGTCCCAGTCCTTGGCGACGATGCGCAGCAGGAAATCGGTTTCGCCGGCCAGCATGTGGCACTCGCGCACCTCGGGCCACTCTTTC
>JANRJB010000335.1:0-20340 GCA_033764265.1 Rhodospirillaceae bacterium
AAGCCCAGCCGCAGCGACTCGCGGCGCACCGCGCCGACCACCAGCAGGGCGAGCACCGAGCCCATGGTCTTGTTCTTGTAAGCCGGCATCACACCCATGAACGGCACGCGGGTGCCCGAGCCCCAGGTTTTCTTGGTCGCCAGCCGCCAGCCCAGCTTGGCCCAATTGAACGGCAACAGCCGGCCGTTCAGATCGCGCAGCATCTCGTTCAGGTCGGGCAACGCCACGCACATGGCCGCCGGTTCGCCCGACACCTCGGCGAACCACACCAGCTCGGGCACCAGCAGCAGCTTCATCTCCTTGGCCATATGGCGCACGTCGGCCGGGGTCAGCGGAATGAATCCCCAGTTCTCGGCCCAGGCAGCGTTGAAGATGCGCACGATGGTGGCGATGTCGCGGTCGAAATTCTTGGGATCAAGCGGGCGCAGCGATAACGCCTTGTTGCGGTCGAGCGCGCGCTGCAGATAGCCGAGCTGCTTGTAGGGCAGCGCGGTGTCCATCGGCGTCAGGAAGGCGAACATATCCACGGCCTTGGCGAAGCCGGCGCCGTCCACCAGTTTCTGATAGTAGGGCTGGGCGTGGCCCATGATCATGCGCGGCGGCGCGGCGAAGCCGTCGATCAGCAGGCCCGATTCCTCGTTGATGTTGAGGCTGAAAGGCCCGCGCATGCGGGTCATGCCGCGCGCCTTGAGCCAGCCGGCGGCGGCGTCGAACAGCGCGGCGGCCACATCGGCATCGTCGATGCACTCGAAGAAACCGAAGAAGCCGGTGGCGTCGTTGCGCAGCGACAGATGAGTCCGGTCGATCTGTGCCGAGATGCGGCCCGCCACGGCGCCGCCCCTGAAGGCGACGAACAGCGCCGCCTCGCCATGGGCGAACCACGGATTGACCTTGGGGTCGAGCTGCTGGCGCACCATGAAGCGCAGCGGCGCGATCCACACCGGGTCGTGGCCCTGCGCCACGTGGGGCGCCTGGAAGAAGGCGTCCCAGTCGGCGCCGCTTCTCGCTTCGCGGACGGTGATGGTGCTCATGCCCGGCCGGCCGGCACGCGTTATTCGGCGGCCAGCTTCTGCGCCGCGGCCTCGCGTTTGCGGTGCACGGGATTGGTGTTGTACGGCCAGTTGGGCGTGAGCTTCGAGACGTGCGGATAGCGCGCGGCCACCGCCTCGTCGTAGCCCAGGTTGAACACGGTGGCCGACTTCGGCTTGTCCTTGGCGCCTTCGTAGAAGGTGCCGAGCACCTTGTCCCAGAAGAAATTGGTGATGCCGTAGTTGCCGTTCTCGTTGTGGAAGTGATGCGCCATGTGCGCCTTTTTCATTTCGCGCACCCAGCCCCACGACGGCGCGTAGCCCAGGTGTTCGATGCAATGAAAGAATTCGTAAAGGCAGGTCGTCACCACGCCGGCGCACAACGCGGCCACCGCGCCCGGCCAGCCGCCGAGCGCGTAGCCGACCGGCATGGTGGCCAACGCCACCGTCGGCAGCGTGGTGTAGAGCGCGCCGAACAGCACCTTCAGATTGTTGGGGTCGCAGTGGTGGTCGTAGTGGATGCGCTTCCACACCTTGGCGGTGGCGGCGTGCTTCCACATCCACTTGCTGTGCAGCACGTAGCGGTGCAGCACGTACCACACGACCGGATAGATCAGGACGGTGGAGGCCACGGCCGCGCCCACACCCAGCCACGAGGCCTGCCCCGCGGCCAACGCCCAGACCACGGCGGCGCCCGTCGCCAGCGCGACGAGGATGTAGGCCGCGATGGCGTAGTATTGGAAATAGGCCGCGGTCAGTTGCCGCAGGTTCATGCGGTCGAGGAAATAGTCCTTGTCGGACCAGAATCCGATCTTGAGCGGGCCGAACTGCACGGGCGCAAGCCTTGTCGAACTGAGGGGGTGATTGAGGCGCAATATAATGAATCCTGAGGATTTCGCACCCCCGGCGCGCGAGGTGGCGCCGTGAAATCGGCCGATTTCACCGCCTGGTTACTTCGTAACGCGGGAATTGATGGCCCGGATCAGGTGCGGGCGCCGGTGTGCTCGAAATTGAACACGATCCACACCCCCAGCGTGGCGAACAGGGCGAGCGGCAGCCAGGCGGCGAACAGGGGCGGCAGGGCCCCGAACTGGCCCAGGGCCAGCACGATGTTGTCGATGATGATGAACAGAAAACCGAGCGTGATGCCCCACACCACGGTGATGACGGCGCTGCCCTGGCGGTGATGGGCGAACGCGCCGATGGCCGCGAGCAGCGGCATCAGCGCCAGCACCACCGGCCCGGCGATCTTCTGATGCAGCCAGGTATCGTAAAAGTACTTGGGCCGGGTGCCGATGGCGACGTTGCCCACGTATTCCTGCAGCGTGTTCAACGACAGTTCGTTGGGATGGTTGGCGAACCGCACGAAGTGTTCGGGGCGCAGGTTGGTGACCCATTCGGTCATCGGCGCCGCGGCGGCCGCGTCGCCGCCGATGCGGCGCGCGCCCGAAATCTGCCAGCGCTCGCCGGTCCATACCGCCCGGGCGATATCGGTGATGTCGGAGACCGCGGCGTTGTCGCCTTCGGTCAACAGCCGCACGTCGCGCAATTCGGCGCCGCCGGCCATGACGTGCCCGACGCGGATGATGGTGCGGCCCTCCATCAGCCACGAGTTGTCGATGGCCGCGGTGCTGCCGTCGGTGCGGTAGCCGGCGTCGCGCCAATCCTCCAGCATCGCGTTGGTGCGCACCACCACCAGCTCGGAGAACGTAAACAAAAGGATCGCGAGCGCGAGCCCGACCGTGACCAGCCCGCCGACCAGGCTGAGCACGCTGCGTCCGGCCGCGCGCATGGCCAGGATCTCGCTGTTCTTGGCCAGCGTCACCAAGGCGGTGAGCGCGCCCAATAGGCCCGCGAGCGGCGCCACGGTCTCGATCAGCGATGGCACGCGCAGCGCGATATAGCGCAATAGCGTGTCGGTCGGTGGGCCGCCGCCGGCCAGCACTTCGTTGGCGTTGGCGAGCAGGTCGAGCGTCTGCAGGAACAGCACCAGGCCCAAAAGCAGGCCAGCGAAGCGGCCAAGGAACGCGCGCATCAGATAGCGTGACAGGATCATGCCGTCGGCCCCGTGCGCCTAAGCGGTAGCCTTGCGGGGGCGCACCAGCGCCACCAGCCCGCCGATGGCGCCGACCCACATGTCCTCGAACCTCTGGATCGGCGTGGCGCCGGCCTTGGCGTCGGTGCGCAGGAAAAGGGCGACCGCACCGACGGTGAATGCCGTGAACACGCCCCACAACAGCGGCGCCGCCGGCAGGCCCGCGGTGCCGACATAGGCTTCGGCGAATTCCAGAATCTTGTGATAGCTGACGAGCAACAACAGACCCAGCACCAGCCCGAACGAGCGGCTGGCGCGGCGCGTCATGATGCCGAGCGGCGCGGCCAGCACCGGCAGCAGCACCATCGACAGGGTAAAGATGATCCGGCCATGCAGCTCGGCCTCCACCGCCGCGGGCGGCAGCTTGAGCGCCGGCGCGGCGTCGTCGGGCACCACCGGCGGCAGCGCGCCGTTGCGCCCATTGGCGCGGTTGTCGATCACCGCGGCCAGCAGTTCGTCGACCGTCAGCTCGCGCTCGTCGCCGCCGCGGCCACGGAATTTCACCAGGTCGGCCAGGTCGAGCGGCCAGTCGAACACCTCGAACTGCAGCGTGGCGTTCTCGCCGGTCGCGGGGTCCCACTCGGCGCGATTGCCCTCGAACAGGCGCATGGTCAGGATGCCGTCGGCGGCGCCAGTCACCAGTTCGCCGCGTTTGGCGGTCAGCGTGACCACTTTGCCGTCGTCCTGTTCCTTATGGGCGAACACGCCGACCAGCTCGCGGCCCGCGCCGCGCGACTGTTCCACCCGCAGGGTGTAACCGTTGGGCAGGTTCATGAAGATGCCCTCGCCGATGCCCTGCTCGATCACGCCCGAGGTGATGTTGAACAGGATCGCGCGGTAGGCGTAGCGGGTGTAGGGCTGGATGTACCCCGACAGCACGAAGTTGAGCGCCGCGATGCCGACCGCCAGCCACATCGCCGCGCGGATAAAGCGGGCGAGCCCGATGCCCGAGGACTGGATGGCGTCGAGTTCGGACTGCATCGACAGCTTGCGGAAGGCCAGCAGAACGCCCAGGAACAGGGCCGCCGGCAGCGCAAGCCCGATGTAGTGCGGGATCAGGTTCGACAGCATCTGGAACACGACCAGCGTCGACACACCGTTGCCGACGGCGATGTCGAGCAGGCGCATCAGGCGTTCCATGCACAAGATGACCGCGGCGATGAACAAGGTCACCAGAACGGTCGGCACGATTTGCCGGAGCAGGTAGCGGTCGATCGCCATCATGGGGTGGGTCCGCGGGCGGGTCGCGCAAGGCGCGGCCCCGGCGCGGCGGAAATCCTCGGGCCGTGTCGGATGGCGACACTGTGCAGGGATTGCGTCCGGTTGCAAGCGGTCCGTCGACGCCCGCCCCCCTCGCCCGCGCCGCAATTTCGCCTATATTGCCAGGGTCTTAGAGCCCCCGCCCCGCACCGCACGGAGAACCACGACGTGGCCGGCCCCGAACCGCTGATGCCGATGGTGGTGCTGACCAATCCGGGCAGCACCGCCAACCTGGCCGATGCCGGGTGGCTGGCGGCATTGACCGCGGCGGAGCGCGACCTGACCGAATTGCACGCGCGCACGCCGACCGAGGTCGTGGCTGCCGTGGCGCGCGCGGTCGACATGGGCGCGGAGCTGATCGTGGTGAATGGCGGCGACGGCACGGTCGATCTGGTGTTCGGGGCGCTGCTGGCGCGCAAGCTGCCGCGCATGCCGGCGGTGGCGATGCTGCCCGCCGGCAAGACCAACATGACTGCCGCCGGCTGGAGTCTGAGCGGCACCAAGGACGGCGCGCTGCGCGATCTGCTGGCCGCCCGGCGCACCGCACCGCATCGGCTGCAGACGGTTCAGCGGCCGATCCTGCGGGTGGACGGCGGCGATCAGCCGCTGTTCGGCGCGTTCTTCGGCGCCGCCGACGTGGTCGACGGAATCCTGTTCTGCCGGCGTCACATCTATCCCCTGGGGTTGCCCAACCCCGTCAGCCATGCGGCGGCGATCTCGATCATGTGCTGGCGCGCACTGCTGGGATTCACCGCCCAGCATCTCGAGGCCGACATCGGCGGCGAGCGGCCGGCGCGCGAGAGCGGGCGGTTCTTCTGCGTGATCGCGACCACGCTCGACGCGTTGCTGCTGGGCGTGCAACCTGCGCCCGCGAACGGCGGCGGTCCGATCCACTACCTGAGCCTGCGCCCCGGCCCGCGCGCGCTGATCGCCGCGACGCCCGCCCTGCTGGCGCGGCGCATCGACACCGGCTACCGCCGCACCGTCCGCCGTGCCGATGCGGTCACGCTGCGCTTCACCGGCGCCTACACCCTGGACGGCGAGTTGCACGCGGCCAGCGCCGAGCGCCCGGTCAGCGTCGGCGTTGGCGGGCACGTGCCGATCGTGCGGCTGAGGCCGCCATGACCGACGTTGCCAAGACCGTCTCTGGCGCATCTTTGTCCGACTTTATCGCCGTCGAAAGCGCGCGGCCGGCGTTTCCCGCCGCCACGGCGTTCGCCCAAGAACTTGCCCGCCGCTACGGTGCCACGGTCGATGCGGTGCTGTTCTACGGATCATGCCTGCGCCAGAACACCGATCAGGGCCTGATGCTCGACTACTACGTCCTGTGCGCCGACCTGGCCGCGGCACTGGACTCGCCACTGGCCGCCGCGGTGGGCCGCCTGCTGCCGCCCAACGTCTACTATCACGAGATGACCTACGAAGGCCGCACCCTGCGCGCCAAAGTGGCGGTGATGGCGACCGCGGATTTCGCCGCCGGCATGAACGCGTTCGCCTCGGCGCTGTGGGCGCGCTTCGCGCAGACCACGGCGATCGTGCATGTGCGCGACACGCCGACGCGCGCCGCCATCGTCGCCGCGCTGTGCGCCGCCGTGACGCGCATGATCGAAAGCACCGCGCCGCTGATGGACGTCTCATTCACCGCCGAAGCCTTGTGGGTTCGCGCGCTGCAGGAAACCTATCGCGCCGAGTTGCGCCCCGAGGGGCCGGCCAAGGCCGTCGAACTGGTGGATAGCGACCGGGCGCGCGCGTACGCCGTGACCGCCGCCGCCCTCGGCGCGCCGGGGCCCGATGACGCGTACCAAAATACCGCATCGCCGCAGGTGCGCGCGGGTACGGCACGGGCGTGGATGGCGCGGCGCTGGTGGGGCAAGAGCCTGAACCTGGCGCGGCTGGTGAAAGCCGCGTTCACTTTCTCGGGCGGCCTGGACTACGCGGTGTGGAAGATCGAGCGACACTCGGGCGTGCGGATCGCGCTGACCGATGCCGACCGACGCCGGCCGCTGCTGACGGGACTCAAGCTGTTCTATCGAGTGTTGATATCCGGTGGGATCAAGTGATTGCCTGCGACACCTCGCCGCCTACGGCGGCACCCTCCACCAATGAAGCTGAACATCGATCAATTTGGTCGTCGCGCTGACATGCGCGGGAGTGAAGAACGCAAAGCTCGAATCGAGCATTTTTTGAGTCACGGCGCCGTAAGCATCGGCGAACAACTGCGAACAAACCAAGTTTCGCGGATATATCAACGGCACGATTGACCGCGAGAAAAACCCGGCGCTCGCGAACGCCGCGCGCCATATCTTTAGCGCACTTAGGTATCCATATTGCTGCCGCAGCTGCGTCATGGCGCGGATCACGATCCGGTATCTTTGATCCACGGCGAGAGAGTTGTCACGCCGCACGCGAATTAGTCGGGCTCCGATGTAATCGTGAAGCGGATGATATCTGATCCCTCCCTGTACCACCGCCTCACAAATATGCTCTTCGCCCGCATAGATCGCCACGTGGGTCCAGCGAGAATCATCTTGCGAGAATTGCAATTTCTTTTGTGTTGAGACGATCAGATTGCCCAGTACCGTTGGTCGAGCGTCAGCGAACAACATGACATCGCCAGGTTCGAGAACCTGGGTGTCGATGAAGCGCCCGAATTTGCGAATCCGGTCCGGAAAGCGGGTCGATTGAGGAAATGAGCCCGTCGTAGAGTTATCATCGGGGCTCAAGACGAGCTGCGTCATTCAGCACCATCTTCCCGACATGACCGAGATACGTCATTTTGCCATATGGCAGCGGCCTTCGCGGGAAAATCTCAACGGTTGGCGCGATCTTCCACCCTAGAGAACGTCCGGGCGCTCAACCAGTTTGCAGTCTGACGTCGGTAACAACTTCTGAATCGACAGAAGATGTCGAGAACTCTACCGGCGCGCCAACCTTGATCCGCCTGAAAATCTCGGCGCTTGACGGTGCTGTATTGCTGATCAGCCCGAAATTGAACACGTAATGATGATCGCTGTTGGATTCCTTCAAAAACCCAACGCCGCCTTTATTCACGTGGACAATCACGCCCTGTTTGGTCATTGACCTTCCACCGATCTTGGAATTCGAAGTTATCACGATAGTATATTACGTCCGTTCGATGGAAAGCACAAATAATGACAAAAAATTTACGTGAAATCAGAACGTTACCCCACCGCTGCAACGCGGACCGGCGGTGCGATCAGGCCGAGCTTCGCAGCCACCCGGCCGAAAGTGCCGATCACCTCGTCCAGCTGGTCTTCGGTGTGCGCGGCGCACAGGCTCGCGCGCAACAGCGAATAGCCGTAAGGCGTCGCCGGCGGCAGGGCCAGGTTGACGTAAACGCCGGCGTCGATCAGGCCGCGCCAGAACGCCACCGCCATCGCCGGATCGGGGGCGACCACCGCCACCACCGGACTGACGCCGCTGGCGATCTTGAGACCGAGCCCGGACAGGCCGGCGTGCAGGCGGCGGGCGTTGCGCATCAGGCGCGTACGCAGGGCGCCGCCCTCGGGGCCTTTGATGATGCCGAGGTTGACCGCGGCCGAAGCCACCACCGACGGCGGCAAAGACGCCGTGAAGATGTAAGGCCGGCTGACCAGTCGCAGGGTGTCGAATTGGGGGTGGTTGGACACGCAGAACCCGCCGACCGTGCCGACCGACTTGGAGAACGTGCCGACGATGAAATCGACCTCGTCTTCCACGCCCGCGGCTTCGGGCAAGCCGCGACCGTAACGGCCCAGCACACCGACCGAGTGGGCCTCGTCGCTCAGCAGGTAAGTGTTGGCGTGCTTTTTCTTGACCGCCACGAATTCGGCCAATGGCGCGGTGTCACCCAGCATCGAGTAGATGCCTTCGACCACGATCAGCTTGTTGCCGGGCTTGTCGGCCAAGCGGGCCAAACGCTTGTCGAGGTCGGCCGCGTCGTTGTGCTTGAAGCGGATGATCTGGGCCTGGCTCATGCGCACGCCGTCGTAGATCGAGGCGTGGCAGTCGGCGTCCATCAGAATGAAGTCGTCCGGGCCCATCAGCGTCGACAGCACGCCGGTGTTCGCCAGGAAACCGGTCGAGAACACGATGGCGTGGTCCTTCTGGAAGAAATCGCACAGCGCGGCTTCCAGGTGCTTGTGGCCGGCATAGGTGCCGTTGGCGACGCGGCTGCCGGTGGTGCCGGTGCCGTAGGCGTCGAGCGCTTCATGGGCGGCCTTCAACGCTTCGGGCGCGAAGGTCAGGCCCAGGTAGTTGTTGGTGCCGCACAGGATGGTGCGGCGGCCGTCGATGATCGCCTCGGTCTGCGACAGGACCTTGTCCATGCGCACCTGAAACGGATCGGCGCCGCCGTCGGCGAAAAAGCTGTCGCGCTGCGCCATCAGGGGCGCGAACCGGTCGAAAATGCCAGCCATGTGTACGTTCCCTCGATCCTATGGTGAACCTTGCGACTTAACCGCGATCGGACTTGACGATCCGATCGACGGCCGCAGCCAGGTCGGCGATGGTGGCGATATCCGGCAAGAGATTGAGCGGCACCGAGATATCGAACCGGTCTTCGACCGCAGCCACGAACTCCATCACGACCAGGGAATCGAAGTTCAGGTCTTCGCTGAACCGCGTGCCCGGTTTGAGGTCCACTCCCCGTGTGTTGAACGGCGCCAACAGTTCGTAAACGACCCGCAGCGTGTCGCCGGACAAAGCCTCGTTCGCGGCCATGACACGCCCAATTCGAAAGGAACCGTAGGACCCGAAATCAACCCTTACCTCGTCAGCCGGGGGGTCTTGTTGATTGGCCCCCGCAGCGGATGCAGCGCCATTGGGCGGGAATGGCGGAAAAATGACAAATCAACTTACCTGTAACTCTTTAACAAACCTTGTGAAATCGCCCAGTCGACAGTGTTTGCAAAGCCTTCGGGCAGACGCCAGCGCGGAGTGAAGCCCGGCACACCGCCACCGACGGCGACCCAGTCCGGATGGGCCAGTTCGGGCACCTTGGACCAGGTCAGCATGCCGGGGCGGCGGGTCAGCCAGGCGGTCAGCGATCCCGCCAGCCCGCCGACGTACAGGGCCGGAACCGGGATGGAGACCAGGCGGGGGGTGCGCCCGACGGCGCCGGCAGCCGCGGCCACCACATCGGCCCAGCCGTACCCGCCGGCGCGGCCGTCGTCGGGTTCCCAGGGCTCGGGGGTCGCGCCCGGGCGGACGGCCAGGTCGAGGGCCGCGACGATGGCCGCGGCGGCATCGGCGCCATGGATCAGCGAGAACCGCGCCCCGGCCACCGCCGGTACCGGCACTATCCCGCGCGCGGCCAGGCGGAAAATGCGCAAGGTTTCGCGATCGCCCGGTCCGTACACCGCCGGAGGACGGACGATGGCCAGCGGCAGCGCCTCGGCGAACGGCCGCAACGCCTGTTCGGCGGCGCGCTTGCTGGCGGCATAGGGCGACAGGCGCGGCTCGCGAGCCGCGAGCGATGAGACATGGACGAGCCGCGGCCGACCCGCCGCGCGGGCAGCCGCCTGGGCCAAGTGGCGCGTGCCGTCGAGATTGGCGCGAAAGAAGTCGTCGCGTGTCAGGGCTTTGATCGACCCAGCCAGGTGAATGACGGCCTCGGCGCCGGCGACCAGCCCCGCCAGCGCATCGGCATCGTTCAAGTCGCCCAGTTGCCAGGACACGTCCGCATGACCGGCCGGTTGCAGCCGGCGCGTCAGCGCCCGCACCGCGTAGCCGCGGTCGAGCAGCGCCTGCATGACATGCCCGCCGATAAAACCGGTGGCGCCGGTAACGGCGACCAGGCTGCCGGGCGGCAAAGGCTCGGCGCGGGGTTTTGCGTCGGACATCGGCCGCGCGTTAGTCCGTTGCGTCGAGCGGGGCGATCTCGCCGCGTTCGAACATCGCCTTGGCCTTGCCGCGGGCCAGCTTGCCCGACGAGGTCTTGGGCAGGCTGCGCGGGGGCACCAGCACCACGTCGCAGGTGATGCCGACCGCCTCGGCCACGCGCGCTTTCACCGTCTCGGCCAGGCGGGCGCGATCCGCCGGCGCGATCGGCCGGCACTGAACCAAGATTGTCGGACGCTCGTTGCCCGCACCGTCGATCAGCACGATGGCCGCGGAATCGCCCGACCGCATGCCGTCGAGGTGCTCCACCGTCCACTCGATGTCCTGCGGCCAGACGTTGCGGCCGTTGACGATCATCATGTCCTTGGCGCGGCCGACGATGACCAGCTGGTCGCCGAGCCAGTAGCCGAGGTCGCCGGTGTCGAGCCATCCGTCGATCAGGGTCGCCGCCGTCGCGTCGGGATCGTTGTAGTAGCCGGGCATGACGCTGGGACCGCGCACGAACACCCGGCCGATGCCGCGCTCGCCCAGCACGCCGCCGGCCTCGTCGCGGATTTCGACCTGGTGGTCGCCGATCACCACGCCGCAGCCGACGAAGGTGCGCCCGTTGGGGTCGTCGGCGGCCACCGGCTTGGCGACATGGGTGGCAAGACCGTCCTTGGCGATGCGGTCGAGCGTGAGGCCGGTGCCGGGGCGCGAGAACGAAACGCCGAGCGTGCATTCCGCCAAGCCGTAGCTGCCGTTGAAGGCCGCCAGCGAGAACCGATACGGCGCGAAGGTCTCGCCGAACAACTGCATCACCTGCGGCTTGATCATCTCCCCGCCGATGCCGGCGACGCGCCAGCACGACAGGTCGAGGTCCAGCGCGCCGTCGGACAGGGTCTGGGCGCGGCGCGCGCACAGCTCGTAACCGAACGACGGACCGAACGACATGGTGCCGCGGTTCTCGGAGATCAGCTTCAGCCAGGTCATCGGCCGACGCGCGAAATCCTCGGTGGCCAGGTAATCGGTCGAGGTCTGGCTGGCCAGCACCGCCAGCATGAAACCCACCAGGCCCATGTCGTGGAAGAACGGCAGCCACGACACCGCGCGCTCGCCGTCCTTGTTGTCGACCGCCAGATTCATGCCGCGGCAATTGGCCATCAGGCCGGCGTGGGTGACCATGACCCCGGTCGGGAAGCGCGTCGAGCCGGAGCTGTATTGGATGTACGACAGCGCCGCCGGCCCGCCGGGCGCGAGATCGCCCGTGCCTTCGGGCCACGCCGAAACGTCGGCGAACGCGCCGACGGTTTCGATGCTGGTGCCCGATGCCGCCTCCTGCACGAAGGCGACGAAATCCGCCGGACCGAATGCCAGCCGGGGCGTGGCCGAGGCGATCTGGTTGCGGATTTGCTCGACGTACGCCTCGCGGCGGCCGAAGGCGGTGGGCAACGGCATCGGCACCGGAATCACGCCGGCGTACTGGCAGGCGAAGAACAGCGTCAGGAACTCAGGGCTGGTGGCGGCCAGCAAGGCGACACGGTCGCCGGGCCTCAGCCCGGCCGCCGACAGCTTGAGTGCATGGACAATGGCGCGGTCGCGCAGGTCGCGGAACGGCAGGGCCTGGGCGAGCGTGCCGCGGGCCGCATAGAAGTTGAACCCGGTCTCGCCGCGGGCGGCGTAGTCCAGCGCCGCGGTCAGCGTATCGAAACCGGCCAGAATTTTCGGCAGGCCGCGGTTGGCGGTGGGCGTGGGCCGCGCACCGGCGCCGACGCGCAGCTCAGCGCCGGATGCCGCAGGTGATGCGATGTGCTGCATGGCGGGCTTTGTCCACACTGCGCCAAGAGGGGTCAATTCACCGAATGTAACATTTATTGCGCCGGCTCACGCCGGACTCGGCGGGTCCAGCGGGCATGCACAAGCATGGTGCCGAAGCGGCGACCGGTTTGCCTATTCAAGCCCGGTCCGCCGCTGTAGGTTCTCGCGCGCACCCTGGCGCCAGACCACGGGGCATCCGGACACCACGCGTCGATCATGACCCACGATCATCGTTTCAGGTCGGTTGACTGGTTGCCGTTGGCGATGTGGGCCGCACTGACCGCCTGCGGTACGCTCGGCTTCGCCCTGGCACGCATGGGCGACGACGATGAAGGGCTGCTCGGGGCGCTGGCCATCGACACCGCAGCAGAGATGGCATTGAGCTTCGGCGCGCTGGCGGCGGTGGCGCTGTGGTTGGCCCGCAATGCGGGCTTTACGGTCCTGGCGCTGGATGCGCCGCGCGGCGTCATGCGCTGGCTGGTGGCGCCGCAGTTCCTGCTGGCGCTGGCGCTCGGCCTTGTCATCGGATTTGGGAACTTCGCGGTCGAGATTCTGACGTCCGACGCGGTTGCGAGCGCGGATTCCGGCCGCGGCGCGGCGAGCCTGTGGACCAGGGCCGCGCGCAACGTGCTGTACGACAGCATCGCCGAGGAGGTGCTGTTCCGACTGTTGTTGATGTCATTGGTGGTCTACGTCGGACTGCTGTTGTTCCCGGCGGCCGCTCGCGGCGGCGATGCTCGACTGTCCGCGCTGGCGCTGGCGATCTCGAGCCTGGCCTGCGCCGCGAATGCCATGATCGACCTGCCGACCGCCGGGCAGCTTCCGGTCGCCGTCGGCGCAATCGTGCTCGGCACCGAGCTGGCGATCGGCGTGG
Organism: Rhodospirillaceae bacterium; assembly: GCA_033764265.1. Lineage (GTDB taxonomy): Bacteria > Pseudomonadota > Alphaproteobacteria > Rhodospirillales > Rhodospirillaceae > VGEM01. Next base: position 12,896 of record JANRJB010000335.1, read on the forward strand.
TGCTTGGGTTCATCTACTGGAGGATCGGCTTCGAGGCGGCGGTGGTTGCTCATGTTGGCGGTTATGTCATCGTGACGCTGCCGTTGCTGGCGGTGCGCGCGGCGCTTTGGCCCTAACCGGGCCGGACGGCACGCTCGGTCGCTGTTCGGAAATTGAGGGGAGATTCGTTCATGGAGATCGACCGCGCCTTCGTGCGCATCAAGGAAGGCCTGGTCCACTATCGCAGCGCCGGAGTTCAGAAACCCGGCGGGCCGCTGCCGCTGTACATGATCCATGCCTCGCCGGCCTCGGCCTTGAACCTGGTGCCGATGATGGTGGAGTTCGCGCCCACGCGCCGTTGCATCGCGCCCGACACCCTGGGCAATGGCGATTCCGCTCCATCGGCCCTGGACGCACCCGACATGGACTACTACGCCGACAGCGTGGCGCGGGTCATGGATGCCTTGAAGCTGGACCGTGTCGATGTGTACGGCAGCCACACCGGCGCGCACATCGCCTGCGAACTGGCCATCCGCCACCCGAGCCGGGTGCGCAGAGTGGTGTTCGACGGCATCGGCATGTTCAGTCCGGCCGACAAGGCCGACTTTCTGAAAAACTATGCCCCGGAAATTCATCCCGACGAGTTCGGCCGACACCTGGTCTGGGCTTGGAACTTCGTGCGCGACCAGGTGTTGCACTTTCCCTATTTCCGCCGCACGCCCGAATTCGCGCGTAGCCAGGCGATGCCGCCGCCCGAGGCGATCCAAAGCATCGTGCTCGAGGTGCTCAAATCGCTGACCACCTACCACCGCGGTTATCGCGCCGCGTTCCGCCATCCGGATCGCGAACGCATTCCGCTGATCCCGTGCCCGCTGTTTGCCATGGCCAGCGACGACGATCCGTTGGCCGTCACCTGCGACGAGGCCGCGCGCCTGGCCCAGCACGGTACAGCCCTGCTGCTGCCCAGCGAACGCACCGCCGAAGGGCGCAAGACCAAGGCCGCGGCCGTTCTCAAATGGCTGGATGCCTAAAGCGGCGGCTTGCCCGGTTCGTAGAAAATCAGGAACGCGGCGGCGACCAATAGGACGAAGCCGGCCAGGTGGTTCCAGCGCAGGGATTCGCCCAGGTAGGTCACCGAGAACACCGCGAAGACGATCAGGGTAATGATTTCCTGCATGGTTTTCAGCTGCGCCGCCGAGTAGACCGCGTGGCCGATGCGGTTGGCCGGCACCGCCAGGCAGTATTCGATGAAGGCGATCGCCCAGCTGACCAGGATGGCCAGCATCAGCGGCGACGACTTGAATTTCAGATGCCCGTACCAGGCGATGGTCATGAACACGTTGGACAGGCCGAGCAACACGATCGGCGCGAGGAAGGGCATAGCTTTGGACATGAGATCGCACCCGCGATTGAATCTTGACGACGCCGGCCACCTGTAACCCGGCCTGGGCCGTAGTGCACGGTCCGGGACGGATCGCCGGCCGACTCGCGCTCACGGCGCCGTGACACATTATGAATTCGGAATTGAGCCGAAAGATTAACGCCGCGCACGAGTTTGTGTTATTGGTCGGACGTGCATGGCGCAACCCGGAACTGCGCCGAGCGTTCCACATGCACAATCGGCCCCTCACGCGGATTGGTCGGGTTACGTGGCTTGGTTTTCCCTCAGCGCGGTTTACCGCATCGCTTTGGCGCTGAGTCCGAGTCTGTTCGTCGCGCCGTTGCCCGCCCTGATCGGCCCCGCCCGCGCCCAAGACATCCCCGACATCAAGGTGGTGCGAATCGCCACCGGCCCGACCGATTCCACCGAATTTCCGTTCGGCGGCTTGATCGGCAATGCCATTTCAAACCCGCCGGGCTCGCGTCCGTGCGACCGTGGCGGCAGCTGCGGCGTGCCGGGGCTGATTGCCACCGCCCAGACCACCGGCGGGGCGCTCGACAATCTGCGCGCGGTCGCGCGCGGCGACATCGAACTCGGCTTGTCCAACGCCGATATCGCCCAATGGGCGTACAAGGCGTCCGCGGAGTTCGAGGGCCAGGAGCCCTTGAACCGCCTGCGCCTGATCGCGCGACTGTACCCGTCGACCCTGCACCTGATCGTGCCGAAGGAGTCCAAAATTGCGGCCTTGGAGGACCTGAACGGCAAGACCGTGGCGGTGGATGGCGAAGGCACGGGAACGCGTTTCATGGCGCGGGTGGTGATGGCCGCTTTCGGCGTGCGGTGGGACGCCATCAAGACCCAGCCGCTGGACCTGACCGCCGCGCCGGCTGCGTTCAAGGCCGGCGCGATCGACGCCATGCTCATCACCGGCGGCGCGCCAGTCCTGGCGCTGACCGACCTGGCGCGCGAGGCGCCGTTCAGACTGGTGCCGATCGACGGCCCGGCCGCGGACAAGCTGGCGCAGGTGTTGCCCTATTACGTTCGCGATGCGGTACCCGCCGGCACCTATGGCGATGCGGCTGAAGCCGCGACGCTGGCAGTGGGCGCGGTGCTGGTGGCGCGCGACGATTTGTCCGACGACCTGGCCTACGGGATTGCCCGGGCGATCTGGCACGACCGCAATAAGGCGCTGTTCGCCGCCGGCCACGCGCGCGGCAAACTGATGGACTTGCAATCGGCCGTGCGCGGGCCCGACGTGCCGCTGCATCCCGGCGCGGCACGCTTTTACGCCGAGCAGAATGTGATCCCGCCGCTACCGCCGGCGCCCAGCGCGGACCCGGCGGTCGCGCCCGAGGTCCCGTCCGATCCCAAGTCCGACAAGCCGGCGACACCGGCCACCATGGGCGCGGCCTCCGGCACAACCACCGGATCGGCGACGCGATCGCTGTTCGACGCGGCGCGGTCCGCCGCCGGGCTTTGAATCGCCCATGTCCGCCGCGCTCGTCGACGCCGCCGCGACGCCGGCAATTCCGGTCCACGCGGTTTCCGCCGCGGCATTGAACGCATGGCTGGCCGCGCGCCCGGCGCCCGATCGCGCCTGGCTGGCGACCGCGGCGTTCAAGGCCGACGCCGGCGCGTGGATCGGCTTGCCCACCGCCGACGGCGCCTTGGCGGCGATCGTGCTGGGCCTGGGCAAAGGCGACGATCCGTGGGTCACCGGCAACCTGGCCAAGGGCTTGCCGCACGGCGTGTACCAGCTGGCCGAAGCCGTAGGCCTGGATGCCAAGCTGGCCGCGACGTTTCCGTCGTGGGCGGCGCTGGCCTGGGCGTTGGGCGCTTATGCGTTCAAAGTCTACAAGAGTGCAAAACCCGACGGCGAGCGGCCACTCGCGCAGTTGCTGTGGCCGGCGGGCTGCGACCGCGCTCACGTCGAGCGCACGGTATCCGCCACCTGCCTGGCCCGTGATCTGATCAACACGCCGGCCGCCGACCTGCTGCCCGACGCGCTCGCCGCGGCGGTGGAAGCGGTCGGCGCGCGCCACGGCGCGGCCGTGCGCCATGTGGTCGGCGCCGATCTGCTGGCGCAGAACTATCCCTTGATCCACGCGGTCGGCCGGGCGTCGGCCGTGCCGCCGCGTCTGATCGACCTGACCTGGGGCGCGCCCGACGCCCCCAAGGTGACGCTGGTGGGCAAGGGCGTCTGCTTCGATTCGGGCGGCCTCGATCTCAAGCCGTCGGCGGCCATGCTGCTGATGAAGAAGGACATGGGCGGCGCGGCGACCACGCTCGCGCTGGCCGACATGATCATGGCGGCCGGTTTGCCCGTGCGGCTGCGGCTGTTGATTCCCGCGGTGGAGAACGCCGTATCCGGCAACGCCTTCCGGCCCGGCGACGTGCTCGCCTCGCGCAAGGGCCACAAGGTCGAGATCGGTAACACCGATGCCGAGGGCCGGCTGATTCTCGCCGACGCGCTGACCGAGGCTGCCGCCGAAGTGCCGGCGCTGCTGATCGACTGCGCCACGTTGACGGGCGCGGCGCGCACCGCGCTGGGCCCGGAACTGCCGGCGCTGTTCACGGATGACGACGCACTGGCCGCCGACATCGCCGCCGCGGCCGTGCGCAGCCTGGACCCGGTGTGGCGGCTGCCGTTGTGGGCGCCCTATCGCAAGATGATCGACAGCAAGGTCGCCGACATCAACAATGCCGGCGAATCCCCCTTCGCCGGCGCGATCACCGCCGCCTTGTTCCTGAAGGATTTCGTCGGCGAGGGCGTGCCGTGGGCGCATGTCGACACCTACGCCTGGAATGCCGCCGACCGGCCGGGCCGTCCCCAAGGCGGCGAGGCGCTGGCCTTGCGCGCGCTGTACGAAGTGGTCAAGACGCGGTTCGGGTGACGGCTTGATTTATTGTCTCTTATAAGAGACAGTTGATCGCGCTGTACGGGTTGATGCCGGTCGAAGTTCGCCAGACTGATCTGTTTGCGGCCTGGTTTTCCCGCCTGCGGGATGCGGATGCGCGGGCGCGCATAACCGCCCGAATCCGGAGACTCTCACTGGGTAATCCCGGCGACGTGAAGCCGGTCGGACAGGGTGTTTCAGAAATGCGGGTCGACTACGGACCTGGTTACCGCATCTACTTCGTGCACCGTGGCGAGCAGGTTGTCATTCTTTTGTGCGGTGGCGATAAGCGGACTCAAAGCAGCGATATCGCCCGCGCCATCAAGATCGCGGGAGATATCGAGTGAGGTTCAATGGCCCGGAAAACCAAACGGTGGGATGCCGCCGACACCCTGAAGACCAAACGCGACATCGCGGCTTATCTGGATGCGGTCCTTGACGATGGCGACCCCGAACTCCTGAAGGCGGCGTTGGGCGATATTGCGCGGGCCAAGGGCATGGGCTCGGTCGCGAAGGCGGCGGGGCTCGGCCGTAGCAACCTTTACAAGGCATTATCCTCCGGCGGCAATCCGGAGTTCGCGACGGTCGCGCGGGTGGTGCGTGCGTTGGGCCTGCGCCTCAGGGTCGCGGCATGATACGCACCCGGCCGCCGCGCACGCCTACTTCTTCTGCGCGGCGCGTTTGGCGTCGATGTGCTTCTTGAACTCGCCGTAGAAGGTGCGCCGTTCCTCTTTCTGCTCGAGCGGCGGCGGTTCGAGGTAGATCGCCATGTTCTTTTCCATCCACGTGCGGAACGGCGCGGGAATGTCGGCGACGCCGCGCTCCCGCAGCTTCCGGCCGCGACTGGGCAGCACCAGCTCGCCGTCCCAGCCGCCCATCTCCATCCACGGCAGCCACTGCCGCACGCCGATGTGCGAGGTGGTGGTGGCCGCCGAGGTGATGTCGGCGTTGTCCAATTCGGCGCGGGTGGTGTGATAGTGATAAAGCCCGGCGCCTTCGTAGACGTTGCTTTGGGCGTAGGCCGGATACTCCTCGATGGTGAGCGGCGACGGCGAGGAATAGAACAGGTCGTTGTAGAAGGTCACGTCGCCGGCCAGCTCCAGATAGTCCATCTTGTAGGGCCCGCGCGGGCCGTCGACGTCGTAGTGCGAACTGACCGACTCATTCTGGATGTGGAACACCTCGACCTCGCGGTCGATGAACGGATTGAACCAGGTCCTCAGCGGCGCGCCGCTGGCTGCATCGCAAAAGATCACGCATTCGCGCTGCAGGAACTGATAGCCGGTGGCGTCCTTCAGGCAGCGCGTCACGTTGACGGCGTGGGTCTGCATCAAGACGCGCGCCTTGCGACCGGGAATCTTGGTGACCACCGTGCCGTACGCGTAAGTGACCGACGGCGTGCCGCCGATGTCGCTGCGTGTTTTCAGGAAGCCGTTCAGGTTGCCCCAGCCGGGCGACAGATCGAGCGCCGTGCCGGTGGCCGCCCGCGCCGGCGCGGCGGCCGCCGTCGCGAGACCGGACGTCGCGACTGAGAATCCCGCCAGCGCCGCACGGCGGGTGACTGAGGTACTGAAACGCATGGCCCCTCCTTTATCATTCGACAATTCCATCGATACAGACTGGACGTGGAGCGTTTTTGGCCATCAACTGAAAACCGAAGAGTACAGTACATTTGTCGCATTTAGCGAAGTTCACCGGAATCGCGCCCAAGTTACAAACTCAAAATGGCCCAACTTCCCAATGCGGCCGAGTGCATTGTCGATGCACTCAAGGTTTCATCATACCTTTTGGCCGAGAATCACCCGGTCGGCCGTTGGAAAGCCGCATATTTTAAGCAGTTCGGATTCCAATCCAGCGAACCCGAAAAACTTGGCGAAGCGCTCAAGACGCACGCGTTGAACTCAGCTATAATTTCGGTTTCGGTCTCGAGATTTGGAACAAAGTTCGTCGCCCGCGGAAAACTGGACGCGCCCGACGGCCGACAGCCTGAGATACAGTCCGTTTGGTTCGTGACCCATGCGGACCGAAGACCGAGATTGGTCACAGCCTACCCGGCACGAGGCATTCGATGATCGGCGAACACGATACCGTTGTCTTGAAGCAGGATGTTCCTGACGCCGGCCTGAAGGCCGGCGACGTCGGGACCATCGTCTTGGTGCATAACGGTGGCGAGGGATTCGAGGTCGAGTTCGTGACGTTATCGGGCGCGACCGTGTCAGTCGTCACGGTCGAAGCCGATGCCGTCAGACCTGCTGACCCGAGGGAAATTTCTCACGCGCGCAAAGTCGCGTAACACGCGGATCGTCTACGCCCGCTTCGCTTCGGCCCCGACCGGCGCCTCCAGCCGCACCGGGACCTCGAGGCGGGCGAGCATCTCCTTGGGCACCACCTGCCAGAAGCGGCGCACCTCGCGATCGATGAACGGATTGAGCCAGGTTTTCAGGGGCGCGCCCGATGCGGCGTCGCAGAAGATCACGCATTCGCGCTGCAGGAACTGATAGCCGGTGGCGTCCTTCAGGCAGCGCGTCACGTTGACGGCGTGGGTCTGCGTCAAGACGCGCGCCTTGCGACCGGGAATCTTGGTGACCACCGTGCCGTACGCGTAAGTGACCGACGGCGCGCCGCCGATGTCGCTGCGTGTTTTCAGGAAGCCGTTCAGGTTGCCCCAGCCGGGTGACAGATCGAGCGCCGTGCCGGTGGCCGCCCGCGCCGGCGCGGCGGCCGCCGTCGCGAGACCGGACGTCGCGACTGAGAATCCCGCCAGCGCCGTGCGCCGCGAAGGACCTGCATTGATCTCCATGGCTCACCCTCCCCTGCTGCCGGACATAGCGGCATTTTCGGCCTCAAGCGGGGTGCAGGCAATCGCCGAACAGTCCTCCGTTTACGCCGCGACAGGTGACAAGAGCCTCTTGAGCCGCTTCGGATCGCGCTCGATGGCCAACAACAAGGCCCGCGCCGGCGCATCAGGCGTGGTGCGACGCTGTTCCCAGTCGCGTAGGGTGGAAATCGGCAATTGGAACGCTGTGGCAAACTCGGCCTGCGTCATGCCAAGTCGGAGCCGCAAGCGTTTGACGCGCGAGACGCGCTTTAATCCAGCCAGTCCCGTGGCCGTCATTGGCGGGCCGTCCGGATCGCGACGGGCGGCGGCATGAAGAGCGCGCTCGTTCATTGCGTCGAGCGCGGCCCAG
>JANRJB010000338.1:0-2198 GCA_033764265.1 Rhodospirillaceae bacterium
ACCATCGCCACCTGCCCCCATAGGACGGCGCCACCGGCCGGCGCCCAGGCTAGAGAGATCAAACCCCAGCCCATCAACATCAAGCCTGCAAGCCATCCGGCCGGCCGCGATTCGACGACGGCCCGGCGACCGGCGGGCCAAACCACAATCGCAGTCGCGCAAGCAAACAGGGCCACCACGGCGGCGTCTTTGCTCCAAGCCACCAGCGGCATGAACACCAAGGGCGCGATCGTGGCCATGCGTGCGGCCGTCATCGTGCGCCGAGTGCGGATTTGGCCGCCAGGCCCCATGCCTCAAGCACCGGGCCAACCGGCGCGCCCTTGGCCATGGCGCGCGCGGCTCGCAACGGAAACTCGACCACAAGGCTCAAGAGCGTGATGATCAGGCCCGCCGCGCCGCCGAAATGCTTGCGCGCATATGCGGCGCGGCTGACGGCATGAAGGCCGAGCGAGCGGCCGGCTGCCGTTGCACTGGAACCCGCGCCGATGTGGGTGGCCTGGGCGACCACCAAGAGATGACTTCGCCAGCCGGCGGCCGCGGCGCGCGCGCACAAGTCGACATCTTCGTAATAGAGAAAGAAGCGCTCATCGAAGCCGCGCAACTGGGCAAAGACGCGACGGCGGATGAACAGCACCGCGCCCATCACCTGCCCGACGTCGCCGCTGCGCAAGTGCGTGGCGCGCGGCAGGTACGGAAAGCCGGTGCCGGGGATCAGGAGATGCAGCCCCAAAGTCTGCCACACCAGGTCGCCGAACGTCGGACTCCGCGCGCACGACAGCGCGATTTCACCGGTGGCGTCGCGCAGCTGCGGCCCCAGGATTCCGATATCGGCATGGGCCGGATTGCTCAAGAACTCGAGGCAAGCGCGCAGGCAACCCGGCGACACCGCGGCGTCGGGGTTGAGGAACAGCAACACGTCGGCGGACCCGCGCGCTGCGCCCGCGTTGCAGGCCGTGCCAAACCCCAGGTTGGCGGCATTCTGGATCATGGTCGCGCCACCGGCCCTGTCGACCGTGTCGGTCAATTCGGCGCCGTCGTCGCTATTATTGACGACCGTGATGGTCGCCGCCACGCCGTCGGCGGCCCTGGCCCGGTGCAGGGCCTCGACGCACGCCCCGGTCAGCGCCGCCGAGCGGTAGTTCACGATCACGGCATCGAGGTCGGCCAAAGGGGCACCGCGCGGATCAGACCGTGGAGGCGAGCCATCGTCTCTGGAGAAAAATTCGCCGCACCTCTACCATGCCGCCGGTCCCCATGTCCCCGCCCGAAATGCCCAGCCCCGCATCGAACGCCGGCCGCGCCCGGGTCGCCGTCGTCGTTGTCAGTTACAACTCGGGCGCCACCCTGCCCCGCGTTCTGTCGGCGCTGGCCGCCCAGACCCTGCCCGACTTCCGGCTGATTGTGGTCGACAACGCCTCGGTCGAACGGCCGCGGGCGTTGCTCGATCAGGTGCCGTTCGCCGTGACCTACCTGGAGCAGGACCAAAATCTCGGCTTTGCCGGCGGCATGAACGTGGGGCTTGCCGCGGTCACCGAGCCCTATCTGGTGGCACTCAACCCCGATGCCTTCCCCGAACCGGACTGGCTGGCGCAGTTGGTCGCAGCCGCGGACTGCCTGCCGCGCGTCGCCGCGTTCGGTTCGCTTCAGCGAGATGCTGCCGACGAAGCCCGCATCGACGGCTTCGGCGATCATTATCTGTTCTCCGGGCAGGCCTGGCGTGGCGCCGAATTGCCTGCTTCATCCGGCCCAGGCCCCGCCTATTGCTTCGGCGCGTGCGCGGCCGCGGCGTTGTATCGCACCGAAGCGCTGCGCGCCATCGGCGGGTTCGACGACCGCTATTTCTGCTTCTACGAGGATGTCGACGTCTGTTTCAGACTGCGCCTGGCCGGCCACCAGTGCGCCGTGATTCGCGACGCCGTGGTCCGCCATGTCGGTGGCGCCAGTTTTGAAGGAAAATCCGATTTCGCCGAGTTTCTAATGGCGCGCAATGCGTGGTGGACGCTGGTGAAGAATATGCCTGGACCGTTGTTGGCCCTGGCGGCGGTCTCGCATCTTGCCGTCAACGCGCTGTCGTGGTTGAAGGGCGGCCCGCGCGCGCGGTTCCGCGGCCTGCGCGAGGGCTTGGCGCGCACCGGCGAATTCCTGGCGACACGACGAGAAGTCCAATCGCGTCGCGTCGTCGGCGCGTGGGACGTGGC
>JANRJB010000344.1:0-2727 GCA_033764265.1 Rhodospirillaceae bacterium
CATCCGCCTTCGCATAAAGCTACGGCGGATCGGGCGATTCAGTTAAAACGCTCTCGCCCCCCGATGCCATGGCCGAGCCGGGTTCGCTCCCAGCCCGGCTCACCACTCCTCACGAAACATCCTGCCGGCGCTCGCTCGCGGCGCAACCGCGCGCGTTTTTCGCATGCCCACACCTGGACGGCAGCGCATCCGCGCCGGAAGATGCCGGCTGCTTCCAACACGACCGCGAAAGGGACCCCGCCATGGCGCTGCTCTGGAAAGCCACCTGCATGCAGACCGACAACAACATCGTCAACGACGCCACTACGCGCGCCGAGGCGATGGCGATCATCAACCGCAGCCTCGACCGCTGGGAGCAGCTCTTGAAAACCACGGTGATGCGCGGCGGCCCGCTCAAGCAGCTGTGCCTGTTCCCGGAGTTCAACCTGCAGGGCTTTCCGCTGCACGAGAATTCCGAGCAGTGGATCGACAAGGCGTGTCTGGACATCCCCGGCTCGAAGGAAATCGAGCGGCTGCAGAAGATGGCGCAGGGCCTCGGCATCTATCTCGGCGCTAACGCCTACGAGCGCGACAAGGACTGGCCGGGCCGCTACTTCAACACCTCGTTCCTGATCGGCCCGTCGGGCGACCTGCTCCTGAAGTACCGGCGCATCTCCACCGCCGAGGCGGGTTCGCCGCACGACTTCTGGGACAAGTACCTCGACCGTTACGGCATTGAGGGCGTGTTCCCGGTGGCGAAAACCGAGATCGGCAACATCGCGATGATGCCCTGCGGCGAGATCCTTTGGCCCGAGACCGCCCGCTGCCTGATGATGCGCGGCGCCGAGGTCATTCTGCACCCGACCAGCGACCACGGCGCGTCGGACCACATGGCCTGGGAGTCGGCCAAGCGCGTGCGCGCCGCCGAGAACATGGTGTATTTCGTCTCGGCCAACTCGGGCCGGATCAACGGGTCGGCGCTGCCCAACGGCGTGCACGTCGGCAATTCGAAGATCATCGATTTCCAGGGCCAGGTGATGACCGCCACCGGCGGCGCCGGCGAAAGCACCACCTCGGCGGTGATCGACATGGACGCCCTGCGCCGGGCCCGTACCACGCCGGCGGGCGTCTATGGCGTCAACCGCGTCGCGCGCATCCGCGCCGAGGTCTATGCCGAAGTGTACAAGTCCGCCAGGTTCTATCCGGTCAACAAGTTCCTCGATAAGCCGATGGACTCGAAAAAGCGCGTTACCGAGAACCTGGCCGAGGCGATCGAGGCCCTGGTGGCGCGCGGCATCCTCAACTGGCCCAGCGACCACGTGCCGCAGCGCAAGGCCGCCGAATAGCGCGGCGGTTGCCGCGTCATGGCCGCACTGGCGGGCAAGACGTGCCTGGTCTTCGACGATGGCTCGGCGGTCGCCACATCCGTTGTCGAGGCCGTGCGCGCGGCCGGCGGTGCGGTCATCGCGGCGGCCGTCAACGATCGCGCGAAGGGGCGGGGCGGCGCGCTCGACCTGACTGAGCGCTCGGACGCCGCATGGTCGGCCGTGCTGTCGGGCGCGGGCGCGCCGGCGATCAACGCCCCGAGAATTAATTGTGCGATCAACGTCGCGATCCCGTCGGCGGGCGGCGCGGTCGGCAAGACCAGCGCCGACGAATTCCGCGCCGCGCTCGAGGCCAGCTACGACCGCAGCTTCCTCGCGCTCAAGTTCGCCATTCCTCTATTGCGACAATCCAATGGCGGGGCGTTCGTCACCATCACCTCGGCCGATTTCGTCACAGGCGCGCCCGCGGCGACCGCACGCTGCGCGGCCGCCAACGGCATCGTCCTGATGACCAGGTCCGCCGCGCTGGAATGCGCCGGCAAGGGCGACAACGTGCGCGTCAACGCGGTCATCGCCGGCGACATTCTTGCCCGCGCCGAGAGCCGCCTTGGGCCGGGTCATGCGATTTCCGATGAGCTGGCCGCGACGGCCGTTTACCTGATCTCGGACGCGGCCTCGTACATTACCGGCTTGATTCTGCCGGTCGACAACGGCCGGGGGCGGGCATGAACGCCACGCCCGCCCACGTCGCCGCCGTCGCGGACCTGAGCGGCCGCGTGGCGCTGGTCACCGGCGCCACGTCGGGCATCGGCCGCGGCTGCGCGCTGGGCCTGGCCGGGGCGGGCGCTTTCGTCTACGCCACCGGGCGCAACGCCGAACGCGGCGCGGAAACGGTCGGTCTGATCGAGGCCGCGGGCGGGCAGGGCGCCTCCCTGCGGCTGGACGTGACCGTGGAACAGGACTGGATCGACGCCCTGGAAAGCGTGCGCCAGCGCCACGGCCGGCTCGACGTGCTGGTCAACAATGCCGGCGACATCGGCTTCGGCCCGCTGGAACGCAGCTCGCTCGATCAAATGCGCGAATTCCGCCGCATCAATCTGGACGGGCCGTTTTTCGGCCTGACCCATGCCTGGCCGCTGATGGAGAAGAACGGCGCGGCGGCGATCAACATCGTCTCCACCACCGGCCAGCGCGGCATCGCCAACGCGGTCGCCTATTCGGCCTCCAAGGGCGCGCTGACCGGGCTGACCAAGGCCGCCGCCGAGGACGGCCGCCGCGCCGGCATCCGCGTCAACTCGATCCATCCGGGCGCGGTGTGGACCGAGGGCCTCGCGCGGATGATGAACGACACGCTCGAGGGTTACACGGCGAAGATGAAAGAAAACCGCGCGACGCCGCTGGCGCGCCCGGCGCTGCCCGCCGA
>JANRJB010000369.1:0-6486 GCA_033764265.1 Rhodospirillaceae bacterium
AACGGGGTGGGTCAGTACAGCCCGCCGACCGACGGCTGGTCGGTCAGCGCCGCCTCGGCGTTGTTCTCGGCCGCGCCCATGATGGTCGACTGGCCGAACGGCGAGGTGCCGGGCTTGAACGCTTCCAGGATGGCGTTGCGCTGGCCGGGCATGGCGGGCTTGCCGGTGTCGGGGTCGACGCGCACCAGCGTCACGCCCGGCGGCACGCGGAACGGCGTGGCCGGCTTGCCGGCCAGCGCCTCGATCATGAAGTCGCGGAAGATCGGCGCGGCCACCGCGCCGCCGGTCTCGCGCGGGCCCAGCGTGCGCGGCTCGTCGAAGCCGACGAACACGCCGACCGCCAGGTCGGGCGAGAAGCCGACGAACCAGGTGTCGAAGGCGTCGTTGCTGGTGCCGGTCTTGCCGGCGAGCGGTTTTCCCACGGCGGCCACCGCCCGGCCGGTGCCGCGCTCGACCACGCCTTCCAGCAGGTGCACGACCTGATAGGCGCTGGCCGGATCGGCGATCTGCTCGCGGGTGTCGGGCAGCACCGGCAGCACGTCGGCATCGGCGTCCTCGCCGGTGCAGGCCAGGCACGGGCGCCGGTCGCGGCGTTCGACCGTCCGGCCGTCGCGGTCTTGAATCCTGTCGATCAGCGTCGGCGTCACCTTCTTGCCGCCGTTGACCAGCATGCCGTAGGCCGCGGTCAGGCGCAGGACGGTGGTGACTTCCGATCCCAGCGACGCGGCCAGCGTGCCGGGCCATTGATCGACGATGCCGAAGCGCTGCGCGGTCGCGCCCACCCGGTCGATGCCGACCGCCTGGGCCAACCGCACGGTCATCAGGTTCTGCGACTTCTCGATGCCTTTGCGCAGACTGGCGAGGCCGAGATATTCCGAGGTGTAGTTCTTGGGCTTCCACTTGGGCAGACCGGGGCCCTGGTCCATCACGAACGGCGCATCGAGGATCAGGGTGGACGGCGTGTAGCCCGCTTCCATGGCGGTGAGATAGACGAACGGCTTGAAGGCCGAGCCGGGCTGGCGCAGCGCCTGCGTGGCGCGGTTGAATTCCGAGCGCGCGTAGACGAAGCCGCCGTCGAGCGCGAAGACACGGCCGGTGTGCGGGTCCACCGCCACCACCGCGCCGTCGGCCTGGGGGATCTGCCGCAGCGCATAGCCGATCGACTGGCCCGCGTCGGGCTGGCCCGCCTCGACCAGCGGCTCGACGAACACGATGTCGCCGGGGCGCACCACCTGGCCGACCTGGGTGACGCGCTCGCCCACGGTCTGATCGGGCTTCCACGGCCGCGCCCAGGTCACGCCCGCCAGCGGCAGCGTGCCGGTGGTGCCGTCGGCGAAGTTGAGATCGGCCTTGGCCGCGTCGACGTCGCCGACGGCGGCCAGCCGCCAGGCCGCGGGCAGACCGGCCGGCACCTTGACCGCGTCGAGCTGCACGCGCGGATCGGCGCCGGGCGAGCCGCTGGCGACCGGTCCGCGCCAGCCGTGGCGCAGGTCGTAGGCCATCAGGCCGTGCTGCAAGGCGCGCGTCGCCATCGCCTGCATGTCGGGTTCGAGCGAGGTGCGCACCGCCAGCCCGCCCTTGTACAACGCGTCGTCGCCGTAGCGGCGGGCGAGATCGCGGCGCACTTCCTCGGCGAAGAACTCGCCGCCGGCGATGTTGACGCTGGTGCGGCGCTTGCGCGCGATCAGCGGTTCGGTGCGCGCCGCGGCGGCGGCGGCGGCATCGATGCGGCCGTCCTCGACCAGCCGGCCGACCACGTAGTCGCGCCGTTCGCGCGCGCCGGCCGGGTTGCGGTCGGGGTGATAGTTGTTGGGCGCCTTGGCCAGGCCCGCCAGATACGCCGCCTCGGACACGGTCAGTTCATCGAGCGACTTGTCGAAGTAGCTGCGCGCGGCCGACGCCACGCCGTAGGAGCCGCCGCCCAGGTAAATCTCGTTCAGGTAAAGCTCCAGGATGTGATCCTTCGAGAAGGTCTGCTCCAGCCGCACCGCCAAAATCTGCTCGCGGATCTTGCGGTCGAAGCTGTACTCGTTGCCGAGCAGGAAGTTCTTGGCCACCTGCTGGGTGATGGTCGACGCGCCGACCATGCGCCGGCCATCCATCTGCCGCCCGATGTTGGTCACCACCGCCGACACGATGCCGGCGAAATCGATGCCGTGGTGCGAGTAGAACGTCTTGTCCTCGGCCGACAGGAACGCGTCGATGACGCGGCGGGGAATGTCCTCGATCGGCACGAACACGCGGCCCTCGACCGCGTACTCGTGCAACAGCTGGCCGTCGCCGGCGTAGACGCGGGTGGTGACCGGCGGCTCGTAGGTGGCGAGCTGGCGGTGGTCGGGCAGGCCGCGGCCGAACTCGTAGAACGCCCAGATGATGCCGGCGCCGGCGATGAACACGCCGAACAACAAGACGCTGGTCAGGATGGCGAGCAGGCGCAGCATGGGGCGGATCGATTTACCGGGTCCGGGTCAGTCGGGAGATTCTAGCATATTCGGCCGGGCGCAGTTTCGGCACAAATATGGGGATTTCGCGGCGAAAAAGCCGCCTTGGCCCTAAGTTCGCTTGGCGACCTGGACTTGCGCGAAGTAGCGGTCGAGCGCACGCACCACCGCGCCCATCAGCTTGCCGCGGTAAGCTTCTTTCCGCAGCGCCGCCTCGTCCTCGCGGTTGGACAGATAGCCCATCTCGACCAGCACCGAAGGAATGTCGGGCGCTTTCAGCACGGCGAAGCCGGCGAAGCGGTGGGTGTTGCGCAGCAGCTTCACCTCGCGCCCCAGCTCCTTGATGATCTCCGCGGCCATGCGCGAGGCCAGGTTCATGCTTTCGCGCTGGGCCAGGTCGATCAGGATGTTGCGCACTTCCTGGGTCTCGTGGCTGAGGTCCATGCCGATGATCAGGTCGGCCTTGTTCTCGGCTTCGGCCAGCGTCGCGGCCTCGCTGTCCGAGGCTTTTTCCGACAGCGTGTAGACCGACAGCCCGCGCACGCCGCGATCGCGCACCGAATCCGCGTGCAGCGAGATGAAGGCGTCGGCCGGGGCGTGGCGGGCGATCTCGATGCGCTGGCGCAGGCCGAGCGAGGTGTCGCGGGCGCGCGTCAAGACGGCGCGATAGCGGCCGGTGGCCTCGAGCTTGGCTTTCAGTTGCTGCGCGGCCGACAGCGTGATGGCTTTTTCGTAGATGCCGCTCAGGCCGACCGCGCCGGGGTCGATGCCGCCGTGGCCGGGGTCGATGGCGATCACCAGCTTCTGTTTGCCCGCGGACGGATCGCGCAGCTTGATCGGCGCGGGTTGGGCCGACGGCGCCGCCGCGATGGTGGCGGACCCGGCCGGACCGCCGGCGATGGCGATCGGGTTGTTGGGGCCGAACGCCACGGCCGCATCGCCCGGCGCAGACGGCGCCAGATCGAACACCAGCCGCCACGGCGTCGCGCCGGTCGGGGCCAGCATGAAGGCCCGCGCCGGACTCACCGGCCCGGCCAAGTCAGCCACGATCCGCGCATGACCGGGCTGAAACTCGCCAGCGCGCACGGCCTTGATCAGCGCCGAGGCGGCCGGCGCCTCGGGCGCGCCCTCCGGCCACACCAGGCCGCCCAGGTCGATCACCAGGCGCGACGGGGCCTCGAGCAGGAAGGCCGAGACTTGCGAGAGTTCGGGTAACTCAACCACCAGCCGCGTGAACGGGCCGTGATCGTGAACCCGCACACCCGCCGCCGGCCCAGTGGCGGCAGAACCAGCGGCGGCCAGCGCCGGCAGGCCGGTTCCGCCAATCAGTGCCAGGGACCCGCCGATGGCGGTCCGCCGGCCGATGACGGCGGTCCTCAGGTGCTGGCGATCGTCCTTGTCTCGCACGGCCATCCCCTGCTCGCGACCCCCGAACCGGCCCGGCGCGCAACCCACGCGGGCTGTGGACAATCTGCCAGACTCGCCGATTCGACGCAAGAATCTCAATGGGTTAGAGATATGCCGGCGAAACCGTAAAAAATCTCCTAAGGCCGCGCCAATTCAGTTTTTGCATTCCAGCGAAAAGCCGTTATGGTGCGATTGGCGCTGGCCAATCGCGGACGCGTGAACACAGCGCGGGGGGATCGTTCAGAAGTCATTGAATTGACTTAGCGATCCGATCTCGACGCCAAACTCCTCAAATCCCGGTCGCCAGCCTTCCAGTGCGCATCTGCGCGATTTGCGACGCATTGCGTCCGTCGCGCGGACCCGGCACTGGCTCCAGGACATATTGAGGCGCACGTGATCAGCCACGCATTCGCGAACCAGACCGGACTTCCGCTCGGTTCGCCGTCGTGGACCGCAGGTGCGCGGAATTCGGCGCCGGACGCTGCCGGCGCCCTTCGATCTGGACTGACTTCACCCTTCGCACCAACCGCCAGCGGTCTTGGGACGCCACAGCGCGCGTCGGCCGCGGCCACATGGAGATACTACGTCAATGGTCAAGCGTATGCTGATCGACGCCACGCACGCGGAAGAAACCCGCGTCGTGGTGTTGGACGGGACCCGGCTCGATGAGTTCGATGTCGAGACCTCAACCAAGAAGCAGATAAAAGGCAACATCTACCTCGCCAAAGTCGTCCGCGTCGAACCGTCGCTGCAGGCGGCGTTCGTCGACTACGGCGGCAATCGCCACGGTTTCCTGGCGTTCAGCGAAATCCACCCCGACTACTACCAGATTCCGGTCGCCGACCGCGAAAAGCTGCTGGCCGAAGTGCGCCGGCAGCGCGAACTGGACGATCGCCACGCCATCGAATCCATCGACGACGCGCCGCTCGCCCCGTCGCAATACGTTGAGCATGAGTCCGGTGCGTCCGACCGAATTCCCGACGTGATCCCGACCGACTTGCCGCCCGGCCTGGTGGACGATGCGGCGGGCGATCGCCCCGCACAGGCCCTTGAGGCCCGCGCGCCGGCCATAACCTCGGATACGCTCGAGGGCGAAACCGGCGCCGACGACGCCCCCTACCGCCCGCGCAACGACGGCGATTTCGCGTTCGCCGACCTGGGCGGGCGCGACGGCGGCGACGACACGCCGAGCCCCGACAGGATGGGCCCCGAGACGATGGGCCCCGAGACGATGGGCACCGACACGTCAAGCACCGCGGCGCGCGACACGGCCGATGCGGACCCGATCGCCCCGGAGGCCGCGCAGGAGACCACGCACGACACGGCGGACAGCGCCACCGAAGTCGCCGGCGAGACATTCGCCGACATCGGCGCTGAATCCGCGAATGGCGCAACCGGCGACGCGCCGGTCGAGACCGCGCCGCGCGGCGAGATCATCGAGGCGCCCAGCGCCCCGGTGTCGGTCGACGTGCTCGGCGGCGAGGAAGCCGAAGAGGCCGAGGAAGTCGACGACAGCGAGAAGCAGCGCCGTCGCTTCCTGGCCCAGCGTCACTACAAGATTCAAGAGGTCATCAAGCGCCGGCAGATCATGCTGGTCCAGGTGGTCAAGGAAGAGCGCGGCAACAAGGGCGCGGCGCTGACCACTTATCTGTCGCTGGCCGGTCGCTATTGCGTGCTGATGCCCAATTCCTCGCGTGGCGGCGGCGTGTCGCGCAAGATCACCAGCGCGGCCGACCGGCGGCGCCTGAAGAGCATCATCTCGGAACTTGAGACTCCGCCGTCGATGGCGGTGATCCTGCGCACCGCGGGCTCGGAGCGCAGCAAGGCCGAGATCAAGCGCGACTACGAATACCTGATGAGAACCTGGGACAACATCCGCGACGTGACCATGCAGTCGCGCGCGCCGGCGCTGATCCACGAGGAAGCCAGCCTGATCAAGCGCGCCATCCGCGACGTTTATTCGCGCGACATCGAGGAAGTTCTGGTCGAGGGCGAAGACGGCTTCAAGATCGCCAAGGACTTCATGAAGATGCTGACGCCGAGCCATGCGAAAAAGGTTCAGCGTTACGCCGACGACGTGATCCCGCTGTTCCAGCGCTACCAGGTCGAAAGCCAGCTCGAGGCGATGAACACGCCGACCGTGCAGCTGCGCTCGGGCGGCTCGATCGTGTTCGGCCAGACCGAGGCGCTGGTGGCCATCGACGTCAACTCCGGCCGCGCCACCCGCGAGCGCCACATCGAGGAAACGGCGCTGAAAACCAACCTCGAGGCCGCCGACGAAATCGCCCGGCAGTTGAGGCTGCGCGACCTGGCGGGCCTGGTGGTGATCGACTTCATCGACATGGAGGAGTCGCGCAACAACCACGCGGTCGAACGGCGGCTCAAAGAGGCGCTGCGCAACGACCGCGCGCGCATCCAGGTCGGTCGCATCAGCCACTTCGGCCTGCTGGAACTGTCGCGGCAGCGCCTGCGCCCCAGCCTGATCGAGACCAACTACCGGCCGTGCCCGCATTGCGGCGGCACCGGCCACGTGCGCTCCACCGAATCCGCGGCGATCTACGCGCTGCGCATGATCGAGGAAGAAGGCGTGCGCAAGCGCTCGAGCGAGTTGACGGTGACGGTGCACCCCAGCGTGGCG
>JANRJB010000371.1:0-5404 GCA_033764265.1 Rhodospirillaceae bacterium
GACGATCGAGAAATGGCTGGTGGACGGCCGCTCGGGGCTGCCCGCGGGCCGCAGGTTGAGCCCGGCCTTGACCGGCAACTTCCCGGCCTCGACCTCCGGCATGCGCGCGCCCAGGTTGATCAGTTGGGCGCGAGCCTTGAGATAGTCGTCCGCGAGCAGCGCGGCGGTGGGCACCGGCACCACATCGGGGTCGGCGATGTAGACGGCGCGATCGGCGAACACCAGCCGGCCCGCCTCGATCATGGCGTGGTACGAGGCCGCCGCGCGGGGCCCCAAAGCCGCCAGGTCGAAGCGCTCGAGCAAGGCCATGGTTTGCAGCACGCCGATGCCGCCCGAGGTCGGCGGGCCCATGCCGCAGATCTTGCGGTCGCGGTAAGGCGCGCACACCGGCGGGCGTTCGATCGCCCGGTAATCGTTCATGTCGGCAAGCGTCAGGTCGCCGGGGCTGACCGGCGCTTTCGTCACGGCCGCGACGATGTCGCGAGCGATGGCGCCCGCATAGAACGCATCAGCGCCCTTGGCCGCGATCTCGCGCAACGTCGCGGCGAATTCCGGATTCTTGATGACGGTGCCGACCGGCTTGGGGCTGCCGTCGGCCTGATAGAAGAAGGCGCCGGCCGGCTGCACGGTCTTGAGCGAGCGGTCGAAGCCAAGCAGGGCATGCACCCGCGGCGACAAGGCGAAACCCTGGTCGGCGATGCGGATGGCCGGCGCGAACAGCCGTGCCCAGGGCAACTTGCCGTGCCGGCGGTGGGCGAGTTCGAGCGCACGCAGGGTTCCCGGCACGCCGACCGAGCGGCCGCCGACCACCGCGGTCATGCGGTCCATGGCCGCGCCGTCGGCGCCGACGAAGCGCTTTTCCGTGGCTGCGGCCGGCGAGATTTCGCGCCCGTCGAAGGTGCTGATGGCCTGGCCCGCCTGATCCCAGTGCACGATGAACGCGCCGCCGCCGATGCCCGAGGACTGCGGCTCGACCATGTTGAGGACCAGCTGCACCGCGACCGCGGCGTCGGCGGCGCTGCCACCGGCATCGATCATTTCCGCACCGGCGGCCGCGGCCATCGGGTTGGCCGCGACCACCATGAACGACTTGGCCGTGCCGCCGGTTTGCACGTAGCGGCCGGTGGCTTCCTCGGGCGAGACGTAATCTTGCGCGACGGTGGGCGCGGCTGCGACCAGCAGGACGGCGACCCAAAGCCCGAGCGGTCGGGTCGGCAGCGGCGACAAGGACCAGGCCATGGGAGCGGGTGCTCGCGGTGTCAGGTGTGGGCTGCGATCAGGGGAAAAACGCCCATCCGCAGCAGCGGTTGCCCGAACATAACCCGCACCGGCGCCCCGATGCAAAGCGCGGGCCCGATGCCCGCGGCGCGGGATCAGGTCGGCGCGTTGAACGCTTTGATCGCGGCCTTGGCGGTCTTGACGATCTGCGCCTCGGCGTCACGGATGCGCGGCGTGAGCCCGGAAATCGAAAGCACCGCGGAATGCCGCCCGGTGCGCGGCTTGAGCACGAAGGCGATGCCGCCCAGGCCGGACATGTAGCTGTCGTAGCCGGTGGCGTAACCTTGCACGCGGGCGCGCCGCACGGTCTGCATCAACTGGTTCAAATCGACCTTGGCGTCGGGCGCGCGGACGCGGCGATTGTGGCGGTCGACGAATTTGGCGATTTCCTTGTCGGGCCGGTCGCTCAGCGCCATGATCCCGACGGCGGTGGTGAACAGCGACACCATCTCGCCGGCCTTGAGATTGATCGAGAAGTTCTGGCCCAGCAGGATGTGCACAAACTGCATCGACAGGTCGTTCTGCACGCTGACCACGACGGTTTCGCCGGTCCGCGCGCGCAGATCCTCCATCAGCGCGAGCAGCTTGCCGTCGCCGAACAGCGAGCTTTCCACCCAGCGGCCGAGCATCGACACACGCACGGTGGGGAAGTAGATGCGTTCGGCCCGGTCGAAGGTGAGATAGCCCAGCTTCACCATGCTCTTCAGCAGCGCGAGCGTCGACGAAGCCGGATACTTGAGCCGGCGGCCAATCTGCGTGGCGGTCTGCGGCGTGCGAACCTCGTCGAACAGCTCGAGCACCTCGAACACGCGACCGACCGACTTGACGACGGCGTTGTCCAGGTTGGCGTTGGCCATGGTCGCGCGCCTCGCGGCTGGTGTGGAGACGGCCCAGCAAACCGCCTGGCGCGCGGCCTGTCAATTCATATCCGTGGGTCGCGAATGCCGAAGAGTGAAAAGTGGTGCGCGAGCCTGGCCGTGAGCGCTATGCCGCCGTCGCCACGCGTGTGGCCAGCGCCGGGCGGCAGACATCGAGCATGACAGCGCCCACATATTCCTCGCGCGCCAGCATGCCGGTCTTCACGCCGGAGGCCGACAGAACGACGACGCGGTCGTGAACCGTATCGATCAGCGGCACCGACACCGTCGCGAAACCGGGGAACATCGGCGCGGGGCCGGCCGCGAAACCGCGCTCTCGGGCACGCTTGATTTGGGCCAGGAGTTGGCTGGGGACCACGTGATGGGTACGCCCGCTGACCTGATTGTGGTGGTCGATGATGCGGCGCGCTTCGCCGGCTGGGCAGGTCATCAGCCAGCCGAGACCGGAGATCGACTGACAGAGCGGCAGCCGGGCGCCGACTTGGATGCTGAGGCCGATGGGGTGCTTCGCCAGCCGCACAAAAATGAACTCGATCTCCTGGCCCACCGGCACCGACAGGGTAATCGAGTCGCCCAGCTTGGCGTGCACGGTCTTGGCCAGCGCGATCAACGCCGGATCGACCACCCGGCTGTCGAGAATCCAGCCGCCCAGTTCGGCCACGCGCTTGGTCGGGAAGTAGCTGCGATCCAGCAGGTCCACCGCCAGGTAGCCGAGCCCGGCCATGGCCCGCAGCAGGATCGACGTGCTCGACAGCGGGTAACCCAGCGTCTCGGCCACCGCCTTGGCTGTCATCGGTTCTTGGCGGCGCCGGAACGCCTCCAGCACTTCGAACACGCGTTGCGCCGATTTGACCGACACCGCCTTGGACATCGTCATCCTCTCCGCAGGCCTCCCGGCGCGCGGGTGTCGCGCGTCAGTCGAAACGATAGCGTACGCGCAAGCCCCAGCGTAGCGGATCGGCCTGGGTGCCGCCGCTTGAGGCGGTGATGTAGTACTTTTTGTCGAGGCAGTTCGTGCATTCCAGCGTCAGCGCCCAGCGTTCGTCGTCGCGTTCATAGGTGACGCCGCCGTTGACGATGAAGGTCTCGGGGATCAGGGCACTGGAGGTTGGCACCAGCGAGCGCAGCTTTTCCTCGGTGTAATCACCGCTGGCCGAAAACGACAGCGTGCCGCCGAGTTCATCGACCGGGCGTTCGTAAGTTGTACCGATCGCCCAGGATACGTCGGGCGAACTGGCGACAGTGGAATCGAGCGTGAAGCCGGCGGTCAGCGCCTCGCGCGACAGGCGGGTGAACTTGGCGTCCTGCAAACCAAGGCTCGAGAACGCCGTCCAGCCCTCGGCCAGGACGGCCGAGACTTCCAATTCCAGGCCCTTGGTGCGCGAGTCGCCCGAGTTCTGGGCGATAAACACCGGCGGCGTCTGGCCGGGGATCGCTGAATTGATCTGGAGATCCTCGAATTCGGCCCAGAAGGCGGTCACGTTGAGGCGCAGCCGGTCATCGAGCAGGTCGGACCGCATGCCGGCCTCGTAGGACCACACCGTTTCCTCGCGGAAGTCGCGGAATGCGTTGGTGTTGGTCGCGCGGCCGTTCCAGCCACCGGACTTGAAGCCGTTGGTGGCCGACGCATAGGCCATCACGTCCTCCGTGAATTGATACTGAACGCTGACCTTGGGCGTCCACCTGGCCGAGGTGAAGTCGTTGGAACCGGCGATGTTGGCTTCGGTGAAGACGGTCGGGCGGAAGAAATCAAGTTCGAGCGTCTTGTCTTCCTGGGTCCAGCGAACACCGGCGGTCAGCCGCAGCTTGTCGGTGATGTCGTAGTCCCACTGGGTATAGAAGGCGAAACTCTTGGTGTCGTTCTCGAGCAAGCGATCGGCGGTGATTCCGGGCGCGCCGCGATTGAAGGCCAGGTAATCCTGGAAATCGGTCAGATTGTCCTCCTTCATGTAGAAGGCGCCGCCAACGTAATTGAGCCGCCCGTCCATCAGCGCGCCGGACAGCTTGACCTCCTGGCTGAACAGGTTGTGGCTGCCGTCATTGGTGATGAGGAAGCCGCTGACGAACTCGGGCCGATTGTTCAGAAAGTCGAGCGAATAGCGGTGATCCATGTTGCGGTAGCCGGTGATCACGTTGATGGTGACCCCATCGAAGTCGAGCTTGATGTTCGACGTGGCCGCCGTCTCGCGCACTTCGTTCCAGGCGCAACCGTTGGCGAGCCACTGGCGGGGCGTTTCGCCGGTGCTGCACGAGGCCAGCCGCTCGGTGGTGCGCCGCCAGGCGCCGGCATAGGTCTGCGCGATCGGCACCGGATTGCGCAGCGTCGCCGGGGCGGCCGTACCGGCCAGGAAGTTGGCGGTATACAGCCGCGTCGCGCTGATGTTCCAATCGACCGTGTCGTTGGGCATGAGCCGGAACGCGCCGCGCACGCCCCAGCCTTCTTCCTCGCCGTAGTCGTCGTTGGCAGGGTTGACCACGCTGGTCATGAAACCGTCGTCGTCGAGGGCGAAGGCCGAAACCATGGCGAACACCGTTGATGACAGCGGCGCGTTGACGGTGGCGCGGCCTTCCATGCGGTTGAAGCGCCCGTAGACGCCCTCGACCTTGGCGTAGAAGTCGTCCTCCGGCTTGCGACTAACGATATTGACCGCGCCGCCGGTGGTGTTGCGTCCGAACAGCGTACCTTGCGGCCCGCGCAACACTTCGACCCGCTCGACCTCGAACAGGTTGAGGTTGGCCGACTGTTGGCGCGGCACGTAGATGTCGTCGATGTAGGTGCCGACCGGAACGTCGGTGGTGGCCACCGATTCCGGGTTGCCGATGCCGCGGATGTAATAGGCGTTGGCGGTGCCGAGCGAACTGGCGTTGTGGAAGACGCTCAAATTGGGCACGAACTGCACCAGGTCGAAGGTATCGGTGATCTGGCGCCGTTCGATTTCCGCGGCGGTGAACGCCGTGACCGAGATCGGCACGGTCTGAAGATTGGCCTCGCGTCGTTCGGCGGTGACGACGATTTCTTCCAGCGCCAACTCCTGGGCGGTGTTCTGTTGCGCTCCGGCCGGCCCGCCGGCGGCCATGAGAGCGGTCATCAGAGCCGCCCATGCCACAGCCGCGTCGCGATGTGTGATCGAATGATGAGACATGGTGATCCCTCCCCACGCGTTTCCGTGCCCCGCCGGCTTTGTGAGACGGCGGCACCCGTGACACACCTGTGACATCGCTCGTGCCGGGGTCAATCGACAACCCGC
>JANRJB010000373.1:0-6936 GCA_033764265.1 Rhodospirillaceae bacterium
GAAACCGAGAAGCGAATGTCAAATCCAAAGCTCCACTCGAATCATATATTTCTAGTGGTCCTTTGAGTCCAACATTCGCAGGATTGCGCCCTGAACCGGGATGCGAATGTTGGAATCGGACCACTAGCGGAGCGCCGCGACGAAATCGGCGTCGCCGCCGTCGAGCCGGAGGGTGCGTTCCAGCGACACGTAGTGGAAGCGCTGCGCGGTCTGCCCGGCGTGAACCGAAACGCCGAGCGTATAGGTGCGGCCGGGCGCGAACGACAGGCGGCCGGCGCCGGCATCAAGCGGCCGGCTGAACGTGACCACCCAACCGCCGCCGTCCTTTTCCACCGTCGCGGTCACCGCAGGCGCTGTGTTTTCCCGCCGCTGGTCGAGAATCTCGCCGTCGACCGCGGTGACGGACCCATCAAGCGCGATCCGCGCCTGCCAGTATTCGAGCGCACCGCCGTCGGCGCGGATCGCCGCCAGTTCGGCCTCGGGTTTGATCTCCGCGCCGCCGGTCCGCGACATCTTCACGCGCGAACGGGCCAGGTACTTGGTGGTGTCGGCCGATGCGGCGCTGGGCATGCGCGCCAGGTTGTCGTGGCAGGCGGCCCAGCAGCCGCCGCGGACGAAATCGGGCGCCTTGGCGTCGCCGAACATCACCGCCACCTTGGCGGCGTAAGCGGGCTCCTGCCCGGCGTTGGGTTGAGGGCCGGGGTCGAACGCGATGCGCACGTAGAGGCGTGCGTCGTCGCGCGCGGCCTTGACGGTGGCGACAATGGCGCCCGGCTTGCCGGCGATCGGCGTGGGTTCGGCCGTTGCGTCGGCCACCAGAAGCGCGCCGGAGGCAGCCTCCTCGCCCTGGTGGCACTGACGGCAATCCTTGCCTTCGCGAAACTTGCCCGCGCCGCTGTGGTCGGCCTGGGTCAACAACAGTTCCCACGACATTTGCGCGGGATAGAACAGCGCCACGTCGCGGCCTTCGACACCCGACCAATCGACCGCCGACGCCGTCGTGACCCATCCGAAGGCAACCGCGACGACCATGGCGGTCGAGCGCATCGTGCAAGGCCTCCGGCGCATGGGTGTCTACTCCCGGGCTGGACGAACGCCGGACAGGTGACCGGCGCGGCCCCCTGACAGGACGACCTCAACGCCCGATTATTCCCTGAACGGACGGAAAACGCATCGCTTTTTGCGCCCTGTCACGGAATGATGATGTCTGCGACAGCGTCCATGACAGGCCGCTCATGACAGATTCGCAGACCGCATCGACACCTTTGCCGGCCGGGCGCTACACCGCCACGGCCATCGCGCTGCATTGGGCGATCGCAACGGCGGCGCTGATCGCGGTCGGTCTGGCGCTGACGGTGGAGCGGCTGGACTTGGGCGACACCAAGGACGCCCTGTTGGAGCTGCACAAGTCGGTCGGGTCGCTGATCTGGGTGCTGATGGTCGCGCGCCTCGGCTGGCGGTTGGGCCACCCGCCGCCCGCGCCGGTCGTCCAGCCGGCGTGGCAGCGCCTTGCCGCCAAGGCCGTGCACGCGACGCTATACGTTCTGCTGTTGGCGATGCCGGTGACCGGCTATGTGTCGGTAGCCGCGCGCGGACGGACGACCACCGTGTTCGGGCTGTTCGACCTGCCGCGCTGGGTGCCGCTCGACCGCGGGTTGGCGCGCACCGCCGAGAACGTCCACGACCTTGGCCAGTATGCGCTGTACGGGCTGGTGGCGCTGCACGTTGGCGCCGGACTTTATCATCACTTCGTCGCCCGTGACCGGGTATTGGAGCGGATGTGGCCGTTCGGCCGCGGACGCGGGGAATAAATCCGCCGGAACCGGCGTCCTGGATGGCGGATCGGAGCTCGTTCGTCGACTCGGACCGGCGCTGGTCGAAACAGGTGTGTGAACGCGGGCGAATGGCGAAGCCGAACCCAGGACACGCGGGCGCCCTCGCCGTTTGGGCCGCGCCGGACGCCGGACCGTGACCGCCGGCGGTGCAGACGCCTTCGCCGAAGCCCTGACGGCGCAGTTGCCGGCGTTGCGGCGCTATGCCGCGGCGCTGGCCGGACGCGGCGGC
The DNA here is from genome assembly GCA_033764265.1 of Rhodospirillaceae bacterium. Taxonomy (GTDB): domain Bacteria; phylum Pseudomonadota; class Alphaproteobacteria; order Rhodospirillales; family Rhodospirillaceae; genus VGEM01. The sequence continues at coordinate 2,065 of JANRJB010000373.1, forward strand.
GGCGCCGACGACCTGGTCCAGGATTGCCTGGCGCGGGCGCTGGCGCAGGCCGGCAAGCTGCAGGATTTGGAGCGGATCGGGGCATGGCTGCGCTCGATCCTGCACAACCTGTATATCGACGAACTGCGCCGCAAGCGCAGGCAAGGAACGGCCGTGGACGTGAACAATGTCGACAACACGCTCGAGATGATCACGCCGCCGCGCAACCACGCGGCAATGATCGATCTGGAGCGGGCCCTGTCCTCGCTCAGCATCGAGCATCGGCAGATCGTGCTTCTGGTCGGCTTGGAGGGGCTCAACTACCGGCAGGTTGCCGATGAACTCGGCATTCCCATCGGCACGGTGATGTCGCGCCTGGCGCGCGCGCGCGAACGGCTGCGCGCGGCCATGCAGGACGGCGAGCCGACGCCATGACGCAGCGCCCGCACATTTCGGAGGAAGACCTGCACGCCTTCATCGACGGCGAGCTCGACCGCGTGCGCGCCACCGAGATCGGCATGCTGGCGCAGATCGACGCCGAGCTGGCCGGCCGGATCGCGGCGTTCCGCGCCGACATCGACGCCATCAACCGCGTCTACGGCCCGCTGATCGACCAGCCGGTGCCGCCGGCGTGGCCTGCGGCGATCCGGCGCGGCAGGTCGTGGACGGCACGCCCGGGCGCCCGTCGCGGCGCGCTAGCCATGGCCGCGGGGTTGGCCGCGGTCGTGGTCGGCACCACCGTCATGCGCTGGACCGGGGACGGCGACGATCCGCTGATCGCCGATGCGCTCGCCGCCCGCGACCGGCCGCCGACGCCCGTGCCCGGCGGCGCGGACGCGCTGGCCGCGGCGGCGGAGCAGGCTGTGCGCCAGGCGCTCGGCGACGCGGTGCGCCCGCCGGCGATGGATGCCCTGGGGTTCGCGCTGGCGGGATTCGACGCCGGCGACGGCGTCGGGCCGCGCCTCGTCCGGCTCGACTACCGCGACGCGCGGGGACGACTGTTCACCGTCGTGCTGCGCGCCTCGACCGGAGTCGAGCGCTTCGAAATGATCCGCCGCGGCGCGACGCGGATTTGCGTGTGGCAGGACGACGTGCTGGGCGCGGTGATGCTGGCCGATGTGTCGGCCGGCGAAATGCTGCGGCTGGCCAGCCTCGCCTACAACGGCCTGCATGCGTAAGGTCGCGGCCGATCAGCGCGCGGATTGCGTCACCAGCGATTGCGGCGACAAGTCGGACTCCGGATGCGGCGGCGTGACCACGTAATGCGGCGCACCCTCGGCGAAGGCAAACCCGAATACATAGCCGCCAAGCACCATGTCGTAGACGAACTGGCTGCCGATCACCACCGCCGGCACGTCGGGCATCAGGTACATGGTGGCGTGGCTGAACTTCCACAAATTGCCGTCCTCGTCCCAACTGTCGGCGTACACCGCCATCCACGTGTCTTCGTCGATGTAGAATCGCCGGCGCGGCGCGACGTGGCTCTTGCCCGCCGCCAGCCGGGCCTCGACCACCCAGACGCGATGCCGCTCGTAGCGCAGCGCGGCGGGGTCGGCATGGCGGGGCCCGAGCAGCGCGCGATGCGCACGCAGGTACAGGGCGTTGTTGTTGTACGGCACGATCATCTCGGCCTTGCCGAGCAGCTCGAAGTCGTAACGGTCGGGCCCGCCGAAGAAGATGTAATACTCGTCGAGCGTCTGATAGCCCGAGGCGTCGGGGTCGGGCGTGTCGTACGACAGCGACGGGCCGCGGCGGACACGGCGTTCGCCCGGCAGGTAGCGCCAGGCCGCGAACTTGGTGCGCGCGATATCGAGCGGCTGCCAGGCCAGGTAGCCTTCGCCGAACCTGGCCGGCGGCGCGGTGGCGATGCGGCGCGTCTTGAAATAGTAGGGCCCCACCGTGTCGGGCGTTATGCCGGGCGCGTAGTAGGGAAAGTCGGCGGTCTCGACATACGACGAGGTCAAGTCCACGTCGCCCGCGGCGGACACCACGTACGTGCTCAGCCGGGTTTCGCGCGCTGTGCCCCAATAGGCCAGCAGGTGATTCCACATCACCTCGAGGCCCGAGTTCGGCCGCGGAAACGGGATGCCGCCGGCCGCGTTCGCCACACCGTACGCCAGGCCCGCCGGCACCGGCTTCGCCCGCACGGCATTGAGCCGGATGTTGCGGGCCACTTCGTCCGGCACTGCCGCCGTGCGATGGGTGGGGTAGACATTCATCCGGTAGCCCGGGAATCTGGCGAGCAGCGCCTTGGCGCCCTCGGGCAGCTGATCGGCGAACTGGCCGACGTTGGCCGCGGTGATGGCGAACAGCGGCGCCTCGCCCGTGAACGGGTCGGGCCGCGGTTCGCCGGGGCGCCAGTCCGCGTCGACGGTCGTGAAGCCGCCCGACCACGCCGGAATCGACCCGTCGGCATTGCCGGCCCGCTCGGCGCCGACCGGCGTAAGGTGCCCGGGCCAGTCGCCGTCGCCATCGGCCATGGTCGTCGGCGCGCGCGCGACCGACACAGCCGCAGCGGCCCACGCGAGCGCCTGAACGCCGCACGTGCGGCGCGTGCAACCTTTTTCTCGCGCGTTTCGGCGTGCCTGCATGCCCATGACCGTCGCCCACCGGCATGATACGTTCGGCTCGCCGCCAAAACCATACGGCCTTGCGCATGTCCCGCGCGCCGATCCCACACCACGACGCCGCATCGCGTTGGCCGCGCGCCATCGCGGCCGGCGCGGTGCTTGCCGTGGGCGCGATCGCCGGCGGCCTGCACCCTGCATCCGCGGCGGAACTCCATCGTAGCGCCGATCTGTCGGTCCGGTGGGACACGACGGTGCGCTATACCGTCATGCATCGCCTGCGCGGGCCTGCCGCGGCCCTGCTGTCCGATCCGAACGGCGACGACGGCAACCGGAATTTCGCCACCGGCGTGGTCTCGAATCGCGCCGACATGTTCACCGAGTTCGGCTTGGCGCGCGGCCCGTTCGGCCTCGAGGTCAGCGCCGCGGCCTGGTTCGACGCCGCCTACCGCCGCCGGACCGATCATGACGCCGCGGCCACGTTCAATCCCGTCAGCGTGCCGGTCGGCCGCCTGCCGCGCGCGGTGCGACGCCTGCACGGGGCCGACGCCGAGGTGGTGAACGCTTACGTCTACGGCGCGTTCGAAGCCTCCGGCGCGACGGTTTCGGTGCGCGCCGGCCGGCAAAGCCTGCTGTGGGGCGAGAGCCTGTTTTTCGCCGAGAACGGCATCGCCGCCGGCATGGCGCCGATCGACGCCATCAAGGCACTGACCGTGCCCAGCAGCAAGGCCGCCGAGGTTTACATGCCGGTCGGCCAGATCTGGGCGGCCGTGCAGCCGAACGCTCGCGTGTCGGTCGAGGCCTATTGGCAGCCCGACTGGCGGCGCAGCCGCCTGCCGGGCGCGGGCAGCTACTTCAGCGCGGCGGATTTTCTGGATGTCGGCGGCGAGCGGTTGAACGTGGGGCCGAACCAGTTCTTCGCCCGGGGCAGTGACGAAACCGCGCTCGACGGCGGCCAGGTCGGGCTTGCCGTGCGTTTCAGCGCGGCGGCAGGCGACTACGGCGTCTACGCGCTGCGCACGCACGCCCGCGACCCGCAACTCTACCTGCGTTTCGGGCGGTTCATCGGGCCGCCGCGTCCGACCGCAAGCGGGCGTGAACGTGGAAGCGCTTATGGATTGGCCCCCGGCCTCATCATCGCCGGACCCGGCAATCCGCTGCGCAACTTCTATGGGCTGTACGGCGATCCGGCGACCGGCGAAGTGGGCCGCTACGCGCTGGTCTATCCCGAAGGCATACAGGTGTTCGGCGCCAGCCTGAACGGCTACCTCGGCGACCAGAGTTTCGCCGGCGAGGTTTCCGTCCGCCGGCACACGCCGCTGGTCAGCGAAGCGTTGTTCGTTCTGCCGAATGTGACTGCCGACAATGACGCCCGGCCGTTGTACGCGCGCGGCGACACGCTGCATGTCCAGGCCTCGGTGATCGCCGTGCTTGGCCCCGGCCGGGCGTGGGACGACGCGACCCTGGCCGCCGAGGTCGCGGCCAACCGCCGGCTGCGCATCGGCCGCAACTCCGAGCGCTTCGATCCGACCCGCGACCGCAACGCTGTGTCGTTGCGCATGGTGTTCGAGCCGCAGTTTTTCTCGGTGCTGCCGGGCCTCGACCTGTCGCTTCCGGTCGGCATCGGCCTGGGTGTGATCGGGCGGTCAAGCGTCATCGCCGGGCAGACTTCGGGCGTGGGCGACGTGGAAATCGGCGTGCGCGCCACCTACCGCGCGGTGTGGAGCGCGGCCCTGCGTGTCACCAGTTACTTCGGCCCGGCGGCGCGCCAGCCACTGGCCGACCGCGACGCCATATCGCTGTCGATCCAGCGCACGTTCTGATTGGACTATCCGCCGTGCGTGCATCCCTGCGGGCCGGACTTTCCGGCCGCCGTGGCGCGCGCTACCACCGCGCAACACAGTTCGGAGTGAAGATCGTGCACGGCAATGTTCACGCCCTCGGCATGTTCCTGCGCTTTGCCCCGAAGGGCTCTACGGCGCCGGCGTTTTACCGCACCACCCTCAAGCTGCCGCTGATCCGCGTGGTGGGTGATAAAATCGCCGACATCTACTGGGCCGGCGAAGCCTCGGTGTTCGAGATCGTGTACGTGAAGGACAAGACCCCGGCCCCGGAGCCGAGCCCCGAGCGCGCCGCCTGCCTGCCGGTGTTCCGCGTGCACGAGCTGGATGCGCTGCTGGCCGATCTGCGCGCGGCCGGCGCAACCATCAGCGCGCCGAGCGCCCGTGGCGCAGGGCGGGAAGCGTTCGTGCGCGACCCCGACGGCTATTGGCTGGGTTTGCGCGAGCGGGACGCCGGCGCATCGTCGGCCGCCGATGTCGAAGCG
>JANRJB010000379.1:0-23482 GCA_033764265.1 Rhodospirillaceae bacterium
ATCATCGCCACCGCGCTGATCGACACCGGCAGCCGCATGGACGAGGTGATCTTCGAAGAGTTCAAGGGCACCGGCAACTCGGAAATCGTGCTCGACCGCAAGCTCGCCGACAAGCGCGTGTTCCCGTCGATCGATATTTCCAAGTCGGGCACGCGCAAGGAAGAGTTGCTCGTGGGCCAGGGCACGCTATCGAAGATGTGGGTGCTGCGCCGCATTCTCGACCCGATGGGCGTGCAGGACGGCATGGAGTTCCTGCTCGACAAGCTGCGCGAGACGAAGAACAACAACGAGTTCTTCGACCGCATGAACAAGTGACGGCGACTTTCGTCGCCGTCACCCAGGCGTCAGCCAGGGTCCATCATTCAAACAAAGAGCGCCGCGCTACGGCACCAGCACCGTCGATCCGGTGGTGCGCCGCGCCTCCAGGTCGCCGTGGGCGTGCGGGGCCTGTTCCAGTCCGTAGGACTGTCCGACATCGTTGGTCACCTTGCCCGCGGCGATCATTTCGAACAGCTCCGTCATGCCGCGCACCAGATCGGCGCGCGCGCCCGTGTAATGGGCCAGCGTCGGGCGCGTGACGAACAGCGAGCCCTTGGGCGCGAGCGAGCCCACATCCAGCGCCGGCGGCGGGCCCGAGGCATTACCGAAGGACACCATGAGACCGCGGGGCGACAGACAATCGAGCGATTTGAAGAACGTATCCTTGCCGACGCCGTCGTAAACCACCGACACGCCCCTGCCGCCGGTCAGCTCCTTGACCCGGGCGACGAAATCCTCGGTCTTGTACAGGATCACGTCCCCACAGCCCGCCTTGCGCGCGGCGGCGGCCTTGTCGGCGCTGCCGACGGTGCCGATGACGCGTGCGCCCAGGGCCGTGGCCCATTGGCAGAACATCAGCCCGACGCCCCCGGCGGCGGCATGGAACAGCACCGTCTCGCCGGGCTGAAGGGCGTGCATGCTGCGCACCAGGTACCAGACCGTCAGCCCGCGCAACAGACCGCCGCCGAGCTGTTCGTCCTTCAGGCGGGCCGGCACCTTGACCAGGCTGGCCGCGGGGATCAGGCGTGCCTCGGCATAGCCGCCGATCGGGCCGTTGCCGTAGCAGACCCGATCTCCGGGGCTAAGGTCGGCGACGCCGGGGCCGACCTCCTCGACCACACCGACGCCCTCCATGCCCGGCGTCAGCGGTTTGGGCAGCGGATAAAGCCCGGAGCGGTGGTAGCAGTCGATGAAATTCACGCCGATCAGGCTTTGGCGCAGGCGCACCTGGCCCTCGCCCGGCTTGGCCAGGCTCACGTCCTCGAGCCGCATCGCCTCCGGCCCGCCGTTCTCGCGCACCACAATCGCCTTGACCATCGGCATCCCCCCGCGCACCGCGAACTCAGACTCGAAGCTCCGCCTGGGTCTCGATTCCTTCCAGGCGCATCAAGGCGGCTTTTGTAGCCAATCCGCCTTCGCCCGAATAGCCGCAGAGATGTCCGTTGGCGCCGACGACCCGATGGCAGGGAATGATGATCGGGATCGGGTTGGCGCCACAGGCCGCGCCGACCGCGCGCGCCGCCGATCCGAGCCGGGCCGCCAGCGCGCCGTAGGAGGTGGTGCGCCCGTACGGAATCCTGCCGAGCGCCCGCCACACCTTCTGCTGGAATGGCGTGCCCACCGGCGACAACGGCAGGTCGAAGACGGTGAGCGTGCCATCGAAGTAAGCGTCGAACTGGCGCTGCGCGCGCCGCAGCAGGGGTGTCGGCGCGTTGTCGCGCGCCCAACCCCAATCGACCGAGACGATCGCGCCGTCTTCCTCGCTGACCGTGATGTCGCCGATCGGGGAATGAAACGAGAGTTGCGGCATGAGGAGTCTCCGGTTTCGGATGCCGTGCGGCGGAGGTTCGTGGACACGGCCGGGCCGGAACCTTACCCTGCTGGCCGCCGGCCCGCGACACCGGGCACGAATTGGGGCCAGACAAGGGAACGGCGCCATGAAGATCACCATCAATGTCGATTGCTCCCCCGAGGAAGCCCGCGCGTTTCTCGGCCTGCCGGACGTTGTGCCGCTGCAAGAGACGGCCATGAAGCATTTTCAGAGCCAGATGGAGAAAGCGGTTCAAGCCATGGATCCCGAAACGGTGATGAAGACGTTCTTTCCCGCAGGCCCTGACAAGATCGCCGAGATGCAGAAGGCCTTTTGGGGTCAATTCACCAAAGGCGGCTGAGACCTCCGGGTCGCGCCGCGGCCATAGCCCAGGGACACCGTGAGCGCCGAGACTATTTTTGCGTTGGCCTCCGCCCCCGGACGTGCGGGCATCGCGGTGATCCGCGTCTCTGGTCCCAAGGCGGCCAAGGCCCTGGCCCGGCTCGGCGTGACCGGGCCGCCACCGCCGCGGCGCGCCGCGCGAGCGGTCTTCTCCGATCCCATCAGCGGCGAGGCGCTGGACGACGGCCTGGTGATCTGGTTCCCCGCGCCGCACAGCTTCACCGGCGAGGACGTGGCCGAGCTGCACGTGCACGGCGGCCGCGCGGTGATCGACAGCGTGCTGGCCGCGCTGGCCGGCATCGGCGGCTTGCGCCCGGCCGAGCCCGGCGAATTCACGCGCCGGGCCTTCGACAACGACAAGCTTGACCTGACCCAGGCCGAGGCCCTGGCCGATCTGGTGGATGCCGAGACCCGCGCCCAGCAGCGCCAGGCGCTGCGCCAGATGGGCGGAGCGTTGAAGGAACTTTACGACGATTGGCGCCAGCGCATGGTCCAGGCGCTCGCCCATCTGGAAGCGGTGATCGATTTCCCCGACGACGATCTGCCCGCCGACGTGGCCGACAAAGTCTGGGGCGAGGTGCGCGAGCTGGAACGCCGCATTGCCGACCATCTGGACGACGCGCGGCGCGGCGAGCGCATCCGCGAAGGCCTGTCGATCGCCATCCTGGGCCCGCCCAATGCTGGCAAGTCGAGCCTGCTCAACGCGCTGGCCAGACGCGAAGCGGCCATTGTCGCCGCCACGCCCGGCACCACCCGCGATGTGATCGAGGTGCACATGGATCTAGGCGGTTACGCCGTGACCCTGGCCGATACCGCGGGGCTGCGCGCGGCCGGCGACGCCATCGAGGACGAGGGCATCCGCCGCGCCCGCCGGCGTGCCGAGGCCGCTGACATCAGGTTGATCGTGTTCGACGGCGCGGTTTATCCGGCGCGCGACCGGGAAACGGAGACGCTGATCGACGACGCGAGCCTGGTTGTCGTCAACAAGTCCGACTTGCTCGACCAGGGCCGCGAGTGGGAGATCGACGCCGACGACGGCTGGCGCGTGACCCACTTCGTTTCGGTACTGACCGGTTTCGGCCTGTCGGCCATGCTGCAGCGCCTGGAGGCGCTGATCAAAACCAAGGTCGAGGGCGGCGCGCTGGCGCCGTTGACGCGCGCCCGCCACCGCCGCGCGCTCGAGGAGTGTTTGGCGGCGCTGGCACGCAGCCAGACCGCAGCATTGCCGGAACTGGCGGCCGAGGACTTGCGATTGGCGGCACGGGCGCTTGGTCGCCTCACCGGCCGCATTGATGTCGAGGACGTACTGGACGCCGTGTTCCGCGACTTTTGTATCGGCAAGTAAGCCCTCTCGCGCTATAACGCGCCGCGCGTGAACCAGGCGCGGCCATGGCCAATAAAACCATTCAGTACGACGTGATCGTTGTTGGCGGCGGCCATGCCGGCTGCGAGGCCGCGGCCGCGTCGGCCCGCGTCGGCGCGCGCACACTGCTGTTGACCCATCGCGCCGACACCATCGGCCAGATGTCGTGCAACCCGGCCATCGGCGGCTTGGCCAAGGGCCACCTGGTGCGCGAGATCGACGCCTTCGACGGCGTGATGGCCCGCGCCATCGATGCGGCGGGCATCCAGTTTCGCGTGCTCAACCGCTCCAAGGGGCCGGCGGTGCGGGGGCCCCCCGCCCAGGCCGACCGCACCCGCTACAGGCGGGCGATGCAGGCACTGTTGGCCGAGCAGGCCAACCTGATCATCCGCGCGGCCGCGGTCGAAGACCTGATGTTCGATCCGAGTCGCTCGCGCGTCGGCGGGGTGGTCACCGCGGCGGGTGAAGAGATTCGTGCCGGCGCCGTAGTCCTGACCACCGGCACTTTTCTGCGCGGACTGATCCATCGCGGCGAACAACGCACCCCGGCCGGTCGGTTTGGTGAAGCGCCTGCGCTCGGCTTGTCCAACTCATTGGAAAAAATAGGATTTTCGCTCGGCCGCTTGAAGACCGGGACCCCGCCGCGGCTGGATGGGCGGACCATAGATTGGGCGGGAGTTGATCTACAACCGGGGGATGATCCGGCCGAGCCGTTCTCCACACTGACCGACCGGATCGGCGTTCCGCAGGTTCAGTGCGGCATCACCTTTACAACCCCCGCGGCCCATGCGCTGATCCTGGCCAACAAGCATCGGGCGCCCATGTACAACGGGCAGATCAAGAGCGCCGGCCCGCGCTATTGCCCATCAATCGAGGACAAGGTTGTCCGTTTTTCGGACCGGGACCGGCACCAGATTTTTTTGGAGCCCGAAGGGCTGGACGATATCACTGTCTACCCCAACGGAATTTCGACATCCCTGCCGGACGACGTCCAGCGCGAGATGCTGCGCCACATTCCCGGTTTGGAGCGGGCCCGCATGCTGCAGGCCGGCTACGCCATCGAGTACGATTACGTCGATCCCCGTGAGCTGAATGCGTCGTTGGAAACCAAGCGGGTCAAGGGCCTTTACTTCGCCGGCCAGATCAACGGCACAACGGGCTATGAAGAGGCTGCCGCGCAGGGCTTGATGGCCGGCTTGAACGCGGCGCGTGCGGTCGGTGGGTTGGAGCCCATATTGATCGACCGTGCCGACGGCTATATCGGCGTCATGATCGACGACCTGACGAGTTTGGGCACGGCCGAGCCCTATCGGATGTTCACGTCCCGCGCCGAGTTCCGCCTGCTTCTGCGCGCGGACAATGCCGACCTGCGCCTGACTGACCGGGGCATCTCTGCGGGTTGTGTGGGACCCCAGCGCCAGCGCGCATTCGCCACCAAGAAAGCCGCGCTCGCGCGTGCCCGTGGCGCAATGGCGAGCACAAGTTTTACGCCACCTCAACTCGCGGCGTTGGGTTTTGAAGTCAACCAGGACGGCGTCCGGCGAAGCCAGCTTGACGTTCTCGCCATGCCCGGCATGTCCTTGGCCAAGTTGCGACAGATCTGGCCAGAGCTGGAGGACGTTTCGCCCGCGATTGCCGAGCAACTCGAGATCGAAGCCCGCTACCGCGGTTACGTCGACCGGCAAGAAGCGGATATCAAGGCCTTCCGAAAAGACGAGAGCTTGGAGCTTCTCCAGAACCTCGACTACGGGGCCATCGGCGGTCTATCGAACGAAGTCCGCCAAAAGCTGGCTTTGGCACAGCCGCGGACACTCGGCGCCGCCGCCCGAATTCCAGGCGTGACGCCGGCCGCGCTGACGGCCCTTTTGCGTCATGTCCGCAAGCGGGTGCGGGTGGAACGCACCGACCGGTCAGGCGAGTTCGCCGCCTAAGTGTTTCACGTGAAACAACCAATTGGTTATGGGGCGAATCAATTCCTGGCGGATTCGAATGTTTCACGTGAAACATTCGAGCGCTTGAAAACCTTCGCCGACCTGCTGACCCGGTGGAATCAGAAAATCAACCTGATCTCCCGGGCAACCGAAGGTGACCTCTGGCGACGCCATATTCTTGATTCGAGTCAATTGGTTAGGTACCTGCCCGCGCCGCCGGGACCGGTTATCGATTTGGGCTCCGGGGCAGGCTTCCCAGGCCTTGTCCTGGGAATCCTGGGGACGCCGGAGGTTACCCTGATTGAGGCGGACGCGCGCAAGGCCGCATTTCTGCGGGAGGCGGCGCGGGAGACGGGGACCCCGGTCGAAATCATTGTGGCCCGAATCGAGCGGGTTGCGCCACGGCCTGCCCGGGCCGTGACAGCCAGGGCGGTCGCCCCTCTGGCCCAGTTGCTGGATCTGGCCCTGCCCTTTTTGGGGCCCCGCACGGTCGGGCTGTTTCTCAAAGGTCAAAATCTGGGGGTTGAGTTGACCGAGGCCCACAAAATATGGAGAATGAACATTGATCGGTTTCCAAGTCAGTCCGATCCTTCGGCCTTTGTGGTGTGTGTGCGCGAGGTGAGTCGTGTCCAACCAGTCTGAGGCTCCAACCCCGGCGCTGCGGCCGCGGATTCTCGCCATCTCCAATCAAAAAGGCGGAGTCGGCAAGACCACAACCGCGGTGAATTTGGCAACCGCCATGGCCGCCGTGGACCGCAAGGTTCTGGTGATCGACCTTGACCCCCAGGGCAACGCATCCACCAGCCTGGGCATCGATCAGAAACGCCGAGTCATCAACACCTACCACCTGTTGACCGGTGAGGCGACGATTGCACAAGCCGCCGTGCCGACCGCGGTTCCCAATCTCTTCGTCGTCCCCTCGGGCGTCGATCTGGCCGGCGGCGAGTTGGAACTGGTCGATGTCGAAAACCGCCACGCCCGGCTGCGCGACGCGCTTGTCAATAACGCCGGATTCGATTTCATCCTGATCGACTGCCCGCCTTCGCTCGGGCTCCTGACCTTGAACGCCCTGGTCGCGGCCGACGCGGTGATGGTGCCGCTACAGGCGGAGTTTCTCGCCCTCGAAGGCATCAGCCACCTGGTGCGCACCATCGAGCGGGTCCGCAAGGGATTCAATCCACGCCTTGAGATTCAGGGCATCGTCCTGACCATGGTCGACAAGCGCAACAACTTGTCGGAGATGGTGGAAAACGATGTGCGCGGCTATTTCGGCGCCAAAGTTTATAACACGGTCATTCCGCGCAACGTGCGCATCTCCGAAGCGCCTTCCCACGGCAAGCCGATTCTGCTCTATGATTTCGGCTCCAAAGGCGCGCAGGCGTATCTCAATCTGGCCGGCGAAGTCCTCAAGCGTGAGCAAGCGGTCGCGGCATGAGTGCGGAGCCCATCAAGCGCAAGACCCTCGGCCGAGGGCTCGACGCGCTGTTCGGCGATCAGGTCGAGCCGGCCGCTGACGCGGCGGCGGCCGCCGCGCCCGGCAAGTTGCTCGCCACCATCGCCATCGATCTCCTGTCGCCCTCGCCCCTGCAGCCGCGTCGCCATTTCGACGCCGCCGCGATCGATGAGCTCGCCGCCTCGATCCGCGAAAAAGGCGTGCTTCAGCCCCTGCTGGTGCGCCCCGCATCAACCCCTGGACGCTTCGAGATCATCGCCGGCGAGCGCCGCTGGCGCGCGGCGCAGCGCGCGCAACTGCACGAAGTGCCGGCCATCGTCCGCGAGCTCGACGACGCGCAGGTTCTTGAAATCGCGCTGATCGAAAACCTGCAGCGCCAGGACCTGTCGCCGGCCGAAGAGGCGCGCGGCTACAAGCGCCTGGTCGACGAGTTTCATCACACCCAAGAGCAGATCGCCGAGATCGTCGGCAAGAGCCGCGCCCACGTCGCCAACACGTTGCGCCTGCTGTCGCTGCCGTCGGCCGTGCTGGACATGCTCGACCAGGGCAAGCTCAACGCCGGCCAGGCCCGGCCGCTGATCGGCGCACGTAATGCCGATGCGTTGGCCGAACAGATCGCGCGGCGCGGACTGAGCGCGCGCCAGGTCGAACGCCTGGTGAAGCAGGTGGCGGGCAAGCGCGCACGCGCGACAACGGTGCGCGACACCGACGCCGATACGCGCGCCCTGGAACAGTCTTTGGAACAAGCGACGGGCTACAAGACGTCCATTCGCTTCGACGGCCACGGCGGCACGTTGACGGTGGCGTACGCCAACTTGGAGCAGCTCGACGACATTGTCCGACGGCTGTCGAGCGGCGGCCGCCGCCCAAAGTCCGAGATCGGCTCGAAGGCTCCCGCGGGCCGGTTCCCGGAAGGCCACGATCCCGACCTGTCATTCGATCACGACACGCCCTATCCGGATCCAGGCGTCGGCGATGTGGGCGCAGCCGGTGCGCTCGGTCGCGGCCCTGCCCGCCCACCGGCGGCATCGGACTCGGATTTCGGGATTGCAGCGCGCATAGACGAAACCCACGCCAGCCGCGACCATTGGAATGAAGATCACAGCCTGGAGCCCGCAAGTGATGAGGCTCGGCCCGATCCCGCTGAAGACGATGTCGGCGCCGACGGCGCCATTCATCGCTAACTCATGACTGTGGCGGCGGGGCCGATCTCGCCCGATCAGCTAGAGATTGCAAATTGAGTCACCTTGGCGAGAATCACGCGCCATGCTCGACCCGACCCCGTTTTATTTTCTGCGCCACGGCGAGACCGACTGGAACCGCTTGCATCTAATGCAGGGGCAGACCGACACGCCGCTCAATCCGAACGGCGTGGTGCAGGCCGAAGCCGCGGCTCAGTTTCTGATCGGCCGCAAGATCACGGCGGTCTGCTCAAGTCCGCTGCGGCGCGCCCGCGCCACGGCCGAGCTGATTTCCGCGCGGGTCAACGCGCCGCTGGTCGTGATTAACGACCTCCGCGAATGCAGCTACGGCAGTTACGAGGGCCACCCCAACGGCCCGTGGCGGGAAGCCTGGTTTCAGGGCGCGCGCATCCCCGGCGGCGAGATGTTCGAGGATTTTCTCGATCGCTCGGTCCGGGGCCTCAACGCCGCCCTGGCCTATCGCGGCCGGGTTCTGGTGGTCGCCCACGGCGGCACCTTCTGGGCGATTCGGCGCTATGCCCTGAACGGGGCCCAAATCCGGGCCGGCAATTGCGAACTGATGGCCTTGACGCCACCGCGCGAACCCGAGTCGAACTGGCGCCTAAAGCGGTTGTTTTCGGCCGAGACCGCTCTCGCCGCTGAACCCATGGCCCGCGTGCAGTGATTTAAGCATCTATAAAACATACAAAAAGTCCCGATGGGCGCGACCAGCGCAATTCCCTTGACCTTCCAGCTACTGGAAAGATTACCGTCATGGCGACTCGAACCCCTTTTCGGGATTTCGCCATGCTCGACATATCCACCCCCTCCCCGGCGATCGCACCACCTCCGCCTCTGGCCCACGCCCGGTTCACTATTGGCGGCATGACCTGCGCGGCCTGTGCCGTGCGCGTGCAATCGGCCCTGGCGAAAACGCCGGGCGTCAAGGCGGCCTCTGTCAACCTGGCGCTTGAACGCGCTGACGTCGACTTCGATGCCACGCACACCGATCCGGCGCAGCTGATCGCCGCGGTCGATGCCGTCGGTTATTCCGCAACCTCGATCCCGGACGAGGACGGCCCGCCGCCGGTCGCCGAGGCCGACCCCGCCATCGCCGCGGCGCGCTCCGACGGCATTCGTGTCGCCCTTGCCGCCCTGCTGACCGCGCCGCTGGTGGCGCAGATGCTGTTCCACGCGTCGGGCGTGATGATTCACATGCCGAAGTGGGCGGAGTTTGCCCTCGCCGCGCCAGTGCAGTTCGTGCTCGGCGCGCGGTTCTATGTGGGTGCGTTCAAGGCGCTGCGCGCGCGTTCCGCCAACATGGACGTGCTGGTCGCGCTCGGGACCACCGCCGCCTTCGCGCTGTCGGTTTATCGCACACTCATCGGCGACGGCGCGCTCTACTACGAAAGCGCCGCGGTAATCATCACTCTGGTGCTGTTCGGCAAGTGGCTCGAATCACGGGCCAAGCGCGGCACCGCGGCGGCGATCCGCGCTCTGATGGGCTTGCGGCCCGATCAAGCGTGCGTGATCCGCGACGGTGCAGAGGCGTTGGTGCCGATTTCGCAGCTCCGCGCCGGCGATCACATCGTTGTGCGTCCCGGCGAGCGGATCGGAGTCGACGGTGTGATTGTGGCGGGCGCCAGCGAGTGCGACGAATCGCTGGTGACCGGCGAGAGCCTGCCGGTGTTGCGCCGGCCGGGTGATCGCGTGATCGCCGGTGCCATCAACGGCGTTGGCCGGCTCGAGGTGCGGGCCACCGCCGTCGGGCGGGATTCCACACTCGCCAAGATCATCCGCATCGTCGAGAACGCACAAACCGGCAAGGCCCCCGTGCAGCGCCTGGTCGACCGGATCAGCGCGGTGTTCGTGCCGGTCGTGGTCGTGCTGGCGGCCGCGACGGCCATCACCTGGCTCGCCGCCGGCGGGACGCCCGATCAGGCCATGGCCGCGGCCATTTCGGTGCTGGTGATCGCCTGCCCCTGCGCGCTGGGCCTGGCCACGCCGGCGGCGCTGGTGGCCGGCACCGGGGCTGCGGCGCGCACCGGAATTCTGATCAAAGATATCGAGGCGCTTGAGCGCGTGCACGGCGTCAGCACCGTGGTGTTCGACAAGACCGGCACGCTGACCGCCGGCGCGCCGGAAGTCATCGATGTCCGTTTCGGCCCCGGCGACGCAAACCGGACCCTGTCGATCATCGCCTCGGCCCAGACCGGAAGCGAACATCCGTTGGGTAAAGCCATCGTCACCTTCGCGCGCAAACGCCAGGCCAAACTTTCCGCCCCGCGCGACTTCCGCAGCGTGACCGGGCAGGGCATCTCGGCCACGGTCGAGGGGACGGCCGGCGAAGCCCACCGCGTGCTTGTCGGTAACGACGCGCTGTTGAAGGCCAAGCGCGTCGGTGTTCCCCCCGGCCCTCCACCCGCCGACGGCGCGACCGCGGTGCATGCCGCGATCAACGGCGCGTGGGCCGCCACGTTCCACATCGCCGATCGCTTGCGACCCGAATCGCCGGCGGCGATCGCGGCCCTGAAGCGGCTGGGGATCACGCCGGTGCTGCTGAGCGGCGATCACCCGGCGGTGGCTGCGCGCATCGGCGCCGACGCGGGCATCGACGACGCGCGCGGTGGAGTCGGTCCAGCTGAAAAAGCCGCCGCCATCGTCGCGCTGAAACATGACGGCGCCGTTGTCGCCATGGTCGGCGACGGCATCAACGACGCGCCAGCGCTGGCCCAGGCCGACGTCGGCATCGCCATGGGCAGCGGCACCGACGTGGCGATGGAAACCGCCGACATCACCTTGTTGCGATCCGACCCGCGGCTGGTCGCCGCCGCCATCGCGATCAGCCGCGCCACCCGGCGCACGATACGCCAGAACCTGTTCTGGGCCTTCATCTACAACCTCATCGGCATTCCAGTGGCGGCCTTCGGCCTGTTGACACCGGCGCTGGCGGGCGCGGCCATGGCCGCGTCCAGCCTGAGCGTCGTGGGCAACGCGCTGTTACTGACCCGCTGGCGCTTGAAACAACCGATCGAAAGGAGAATCACATGAACCAGATCGTGCTGCCCGTGCGGGGCATGACCTGCGGTGGATGCGTTAAGAGCGTCGAGCGCGCCATGTTGCGCCAGCCCGGCGTTGTTTCCGCCAGCGCATCTCTGCCGCAGGCCGCCGTGACGGTGGACTTCAACCCCGCCGAGATCGACCCCGCCCGCCTCAAGGCCGCAATCGTGGCCGCCGGCTACCAGAGCCCGTGACCGATCACGGCCGCACGCATGTCGCCGGCCGGTCATGGCCCAGGGCCTCAAACACCGTGAAGGCCAGCGCTGCGGTGGCGGTGTCGATCTCCGGGTCGCGATAGAAGTGATCGAGTCCCGGTGCGGCGATCACGTCGCCGCCGTGGCGCCATTGCTCCGCCACGGGCGTCAGGCCGTCGTTGGGTCCGAACCGGCGCAGGCGGCGGTATCCGTCCAGTGCTTCGGCGGTGATCTGGCCCGACACTGGCAGGCCGACATAGTTGACGATGCGGAGGTGCCCCGGCATCCGTTCGACCGCCAAGCGCCGCGCCGCCGCGGCGCTGGTCAGGCTGGGCAGGCTGGCGCGGGCGTCGATGCCGTCCCACGACAGCGCCAGCCGCGCAAGCCACGAGATCGGCCAAGTGGTCGCGGTGTCGGCCAGCGGGCTGCCGCCCAAGATGCCGCCGATATTGATCCAGGCCGCCACGGCGGTGGCTTCGTCAGCCGACATCAGGCGGCCGAGCGCATGCGCCGTCTCGGGCCCGCCCTTGCTGGTGGACACCAGCACGATGCCGCTGGCGCCGGCGCGCGCCCGGCGCAGATGCGCGGCGATGGCTTGCGCGTTGACCTCGACCGCGCCGTCCTCGTCGATCTCGATCAGGCGGTGCGTGAATCCTAAGGCATTCAACACACGCCGTTGCGCTGCGAAGTCGGCGCCGGTCGACGGGTTGCGGCGATAGAACCAGCCCGGCACGAAATGAACTTCGGGCAATCCCGCGCCCGACAGGCAGGCGGCCAGGACCGGCCATTGGGATCGGCCGCCGGCTGACAGGCGCGCGCGGAAGGCGGCATAGCGCGCGCGCAACGCCGCACCCGGAGCCGCGCGGTCGATTTTCGCCAACAGGGCCAGGGTCGCGGCGTCGGGCGAGGTCGCCGCCGCCAAGGTTTTCAGCCGCACCGTGTCCGGCAGCCCAGGTTCGGCCAGAAAATCCTCGAACGCCGGCGGCATGGCCCGGCCCTCGACCAACGCCGCCGCGGCGGGACTGTCGACGGTGGTGTCGATCGGCCGGCCGCCAAACGTGCCCTGGACCGCGAAGCGCGGAATGGTGGCGCACGCCCCCACCAGCATGAGGATCAGCGCGCCCGCGACGATTGGTTTCATGCTTGAAGCGCCACGGCCGAGATCACCGGGCCCGTGTCGTTCCCCGGGCGGCTTGCGCCAACTGCAGCAGCGCGCGCTCGACGATCGCCGCGCCGGGCATGTCGGTCGATTTCGCCTGGACTTCCGCCTCGGTCAACAGCTCCAGGGCGCGATTGAGCACGCCCACGCTCCAGCGCTCGGCCTGACGGCGAAAGCGATCCTTGACCTTGAAAAACGGCGGCGGACGCAATCCCATCATCGCCTGCTCGGCCGATTTTCCCTCGGCCATCCGCCCGGCGACATCATGCAAACGGATCATGTGGCGCGCCTCGCCGCCCAACACCGCGATGGGCGACACGCCCTCGTCCATCAGCCGGCGGTACACCCGCTGCACGGCCAAATGATCGCCGTCGCCGGCGGCGAAAATCAGATCGTCCAGCGCCAGCGCCGCCGTATCGCAAACACAAGCAATCACATCGCTCTCGGTCACGGTCCGATTGGCTTCGGACTGCTTGTAAAGGATCAGTTTCTCCAGTTCGCGGCGGCTCATTTCGCGATCGCCGCCCAGCTGGTCGGTCAGGAACGCCACTGCGTCGGGCGTGGCCGAAAGACCGGCGGCTTTGAACATCTCACGCACCAATCCTTCGAGTGTCCGGCCCTCGTCCGGATAACAGGCGATCGCCGCGGCGGGCTCGGTGTCCTCGAACAGCTTGACCAGCGCCGCCCGCGATCCGATGTCGCCGGCCGTCAGGATCACCAGGGCCTGGCCGACGCCATGGGCGAAATAGGCCTTGAACGCGGCGAGCACGGCCGTCTCCAGGCGCGGCTCGGCGTCGGCGTCCCGCACCCGGACCACGCGGCGACCGCCCATCAGGCTCAACGCCGCCGACTCGTCCATCAGCCGCGCCGGATCGTCGCGCAGCGCGGCGGCTGCGAATTCGGCCACGTTGAACGGATCGTCGGTCGATCCGGCCACCGCGCGGGTCAGGGCGTTCATGCGTTCGCGCACCAGCCCCGCGTCCGGCCCGTGCAGCAGAACCGCGCGCACGCCGGGATCCGGCTTTGCGACGAAGCGTTCGGCGGCGGCGGCGGCCAGCTTCATCGCCGTCCTATCGCGCCGCCGTGCGCGGCCGCAGACGCCGGTCGAAGTAAATCGCCAGCCGCGTTCTGATCTCTTCGCCGACCTGGACCAGCGCGCGATCCACCGCGTCGGCCTGCGACGCCACCGTCGCGTACTGGTCGTCGAGGATGTTGTAGCTGACGATCGACTGCACCGCGTCGACGAACACGCGCTCGCCGTTCTCGAACAACGCAATGTCGGCCGCGAACACCAGGTTGGCGCGTGATGTCGTTGAGTCGCGCCGCACGCCAAGTTCCTGGGTCTGCTGCGACAGACGGACCTGAAGTTCGAACGACGAGCGCACGCCGGCGGTCTGAAGTTTTTCGCGCAAGACCTGCCCCAGCCGCATGCCCGTGCGGTCGCTCAGCGGCTGGATGCGGACGGCGGCCAACGCGGCGCGCACGTCGGTCGATGCCGCCGCGCCGCCGCGGCCGTAGACCGGGCGAAAACCGCAGCCCGCCACCAGCGGGCAACCCACCAGCGCGACCGCCGCCGCGACGACCGACCGGCGCTCGATCATGGGTCTAGCCTTCGCACCGTTGGTCATCCCGTGGTTCCCGACGTGATCCACATTCGCGCCTCGCCGGCCGCGCCGCCGGCATGTTCCTTGCATATCGGCCACGCCTGTCAAGCCACTCCACGCTCGGGGCCGGTCGCGGAAGCAATTGACAGCCCCGGTCCCTCCAAGCGAAATGCCAAGGCCCCGATTGCAGGATCATCGCCATGGCCGCGCGAAAACCCGCCTCGAAGCCGCCCGCGGGTAAGCGGATCAAGACCTCGCGCGAAACGCCTGTACGGCGCACGGTGCTGGAAGCGGGACCACCCGAACTGGTGATCGAGCGGTTCGCGAAGGGTCAGGTGCTGTTCCACGAGGGCGATTTCGCCGATCGCGCGTTCGTCATCAAGTCCGGTGCCGTCGGTTTGTCGCGGCGCACACGCAGCGGCGAGCAGTCGCATTTTCTGACGCTCCGCGACGGCGAAATCGTCGGCGAGATGGCCCTGATCGTCGACATCAAGCGCACGGCCACCGCCACCGCGCGCGAGGACACCGAAGCCATTGTCATCGGCCGGCGCGAGTTCGATTTCCATCTCGAAAAACTCAACCCGTTCGTGCTGCGCATTCTGCGGGTCCTGGTCAAACGCTTGAAGGACACCACCGACGCCTACATGGAATACTGAACGCGCCACGCCATGAGTTTATCGCCCGCAGGACTCCCGCCATGATCAATCGCCGCACCCTGATGCTGACGTCGGCCGCATTCGCGTCGACCGCGGGCGCCCACGCCCAGTCGACATCGGCCAACAAGCTGCCCGATCACATGGACCCGCGGCCTGTCGAGGGCGAGCCACTGGCCGGGCCGCTGCATACCGTGACCATCATCACGCCCGATTTGGCGGCACTGTTGAAGCTGTACCGCGATGGACTGGGGTTAACCCATGCCGGGCCGTTGCCGATGACGCCCGCGACCGCGCAGGCTTTGGGCAACCTGTGGGGTATGCCGGCCGATCTGCCGTTCGAGGTCCATACCCTGACGCGGCCGGCCGCGCCCACCGCCACGCGCATCCGGGTGCTCGTCACCGCCCGCCCCACGCCGCCGATCCGGCAAAGCTGGAGCCGGCAGGAACTCGGTCCTTACGGCATGGGCTTTCCCAACACAGACGTCGCAAGCTGGGATCGGCACGTACTCGACCTGGGTTTCACCCGCGCCACGGACGAGATCGAGCGGTTTCCGCTCAAGGCCAGCGACGGATCGAACTACGAAGTGCAGGAAGCCACCTTCAACGGGCCCGAGTTCCTGCGCGCCATCGCCATTTCGCGCGGCGGCGGCATGGCCCAGGTCGGCGACATGGACCCGGCCACCGGCCGTGGCGGTCCGGCCTATGCCACGCAAGTCCTGGCCGAGGACGGCATGGACGCCATGATCGCGTTCCTGACCAACGTGCTCGATTTCGAGGTGCGGTCCGACCGCATCTGGCGCGCCTATGCCATTCCGTTCCGCTTTGCCACCGTGCATGCGCGCGGCGCCACCACCGGCCACGTGGCGCTGGCGTCCTACGCGCGCGAGCACGTCGAGCCCGGTACCGGCAACGCCCCGGCGCCGCCCCATCGCGGCATGGCGATGTGGAGCTTCTCGGTGCGCGACATCGAAGCGATCGCCGCCCGCGCCCGCGACCACGGCGCGCCGGTATTGGCCGGGCCGGCGGGCGTCGACAGCCCCGACCTCGGTCGCGTCACCGCGCTGACGGTGAAGGCGCCCAACGGTTTCGTGGTCGAGGTGTTTCAGCCCGGTTGAACCACGCCGCGCCCTGATGTACATTGTGATGTACATTCATGTCGTTTGAATGGGATCCCGACAAAACCGCGCACAACTTCGCCAAGCACGGCGTTGATTTCAACGAGGCCGTCAAGATTTTCGCAGGCCCCGTAATCGAATGGGCCGACGACCGATGGGCATACGGCGAAACGCGGCTGATCTCGATCGGCAGGTTTCGCGAGCAATGTTTGACCGTGGTAAGTACGTGGCGCGGCGAGAATAGAAGAATCATTTCGGCACGGAAGGCGAATGGCAAAGAGAAAAGAGCGTATCGTCAGATACACGAATCTTGACGACATTCCCGACGGCAAGACCGATTGGGCGCGGGTGCGGGCGCTGACCGACGCCGACATCGCCAAGGCCGTGGCCGAGGATCCCGACGCCGCGCCGCTGCTCGACGAGGCGTGGTTCAGGCGCGCCGTGGTGGTCGCGCCGCCGGCCAAGGCCGACGTGCACATCAAGCTCGACCAGGACGTGGTGCAATGGTTCAAGCGCGCGGCCCGCGCGTCCGGCGGGCGCGGCTACCAGACCCGCATCAACGCCGTCTTGCGCGCCTATGTCGACGCGCACGCCATGCCACGGGCTCGCAAGCGGGCGTGAACAGCAACCGTCGCACCGCCGCGCTCACGCCGCGACAATGTTGACGATCTTCTCCGGCACCACGATCACCTTGCGCGGCGGCTTGCCGCCCAGGTGCTTTTGCACGCCGTCGAGGGCCAGCGCCGCCCGCTCGTAGTCGGGCTGGGCCGCGCCCCTGGCCATGACGATGGTGCCGCGCAGCTTGCCGTTGACCTGCACCGCGACCGTCACGGCCGACTCTTCCAACAGCGCCGGCTCGAAGTCGGGCCACGGTGTGTCGGCCAGCAGCGTGGTGTGCCCCAACAGGTTCCAGATTTCCTCGGCGATGTGGGGCGTCAGCGGGTTGATCAGCCGTGCCAAGGTCTCTACGCCGAAGCGATACACCGCGGTCGCGGCCGGCCCCGCGGTCGTCATCTCGCCGAGGGCGTTGGTCAGTTCGCGGATCTTGGCCACGGCCGAGTTGTAGCGAAACTTCTCCAGGTCCTCGGTTACGCCCTTGATCGCCCGATGGCACGCGCGCAAAGCGTCCTTCACGTCCGCCGGCAGCTCGGAGGCCGGCGGCAGGCGGTCCGCCGGCAAGGCGCGCGCCGACGCGGCCATGCGCCACAGTCGGTTCAGGTACCGCCACGCGCCTTCGATGCCGGCATCGGTCCATTCCAGGTCGCGCTCGGGCGGCGAATCCGACAGCATGAACAGCCGCGCCGCATCGGCGCCGAACGCGTCGATGATGCGCTGCGGATCGACCGTGTTCTTCTTCGACTTCGACATCTTCTCCGAGCGGCCCACGGTCACCGGTTTGCCGTCCGAGATGCGCCGGGCCGAGGACCCGCTTTTCTCCACATCTCCGGGCTCGACCCACTGTCCGTCGGCGGTGCGGTAGGTCTCGTGGCAGACCATGCCCTGGGTAAACAGGCCCGCGAACGGCTCCTTCAGGTCGAGGTAGCCGCAGGCCTGCATGGCGCGAGTGAAGAAACGCGAATACAGCAGGTGCAAGACCGCATGCTCGACCCCGCCGATGTACTGGTCGACCGGCAACCAGCGCATCACCTCGGCCTGATCGAACGGCCGGTCGGCGCTGTGCGGCGAACAGAAGCGGGCGAAGTACCACGAGGATTCGATGAACGTGTCGAACGTGTCGGTCTCACGCAACGCCGGTTTCTTGCACGACGGGCACGCCACGTGTTTCCAGGTCGGATGGCGTTCGAGCGGATTGCCCGGCTTGTCGAAGGTCACGTCGTCGGGCAGCCGCACCGGCAAATCCGCGTCCGGCACGGGCACCGCGCCGCAGCTGTCGCAGTGGATGATCGGGATCGGGCAACCCCAGTAGCGCTGGCGGCTGACGCCCCAATCGCGCAGCCGGTACTGCACCGTGCCCTGGCCCAGCCCCAGCCGTTCCAGTTCGGCGACCGCCGCGCGTTTCGCGTCGGCAACCGCCAGGCCGTTCAGGAAACCGGAATTGACGGCAATGCCATCGTCGACGAATGCGTCGTTGCCGCCCTCCAGCGCCGCGGCGAACGCCACGGGATCGGCCCCCTTGGGCGCCACCACACAGGTCACCGGCAGTCGGTACTTGCGGGCAAACTCCATGTCGCGCTGGTCGTGTCCGGGGCAGCCGAAGATCGCGCCGGCGCCGTAGTCCATCAGCACGAAGTTCGCCACGTACACCGGCACGCTGCGTCCGGCGTCGAACGGATGCTGGGCCCGCAATCCGGTGTCGTGGCCTTTTTTCTCTGCCGTTTCGATGGCGGCGGTCGCGGTGCCGGAGGTATTGCACTCGGCGATGAACGCGGCCAGGTCTGAATCGGACTCGGCCAGCCGCGCCGCCAGTGGATGTTGCGGCGAGATGGCGCAAAACGACGCGCCGAACAGCGTGTCGGGCCGGGTCGTGAACACCTCCAGCTTTTCACCGCGCGACCGGCCGTCGCGGTTCGTCAGCGGCCAGAACACCCGCGCGCCGTCGGAGCGGCCGATCCAGTTCTCCTGCATCAGCCGCACCTTATCGGGCCAACGGTCCAACCCACCGATCGCCGCCAGCAGGTCCTCGGCGAAGTGCGTGATCTTCAGGAACCACTGGTTCAGCTTGCGCTGCTCGACCACCGCGCCCGAGCGCCAGCCGCGCCCGTCGATCACCTGCTCGTTGGCCAGCACGGTGTTCTCGACCGGATCCCAATTGACCCAGGAGTCCTTGCGATAGGCCAGGCCGGCGCGCAGAAAATCCAGGAACATCTTCTGTTCGTGCCTGTAGTACTCGGGCTCGCAGGTCGAAATCTCGCGCTCCCAATCCAGCGACAGCCCCAACGGCATGAACTGGGCGCGCATGTCCTTGATGTTGGACCGGGTCCACGCGCCCGGATGAATGCCACGCTCCAACGCGGCGTTCTCCGCCGGCAGGCCAAAGGCGTCCCACCCCATCGGGTGGAGCACGTTGAAGCCTTGCGCCTTCTTGAAGCGCGCCACCACATCGCCCAGCGTGTAGTTGCGGACGTGGCCCATGTGGATGCGCCCAGACGGGTAGGGGAACATCTCAAGCACATAGTACGTCGGCCGGTCGGACCCGGGCGCGGCCTTGAAGCAACTTCGGTCGGTCCAGACCTTCTGCCACTTCGCTTCGGTTTCGCGGACGTTATAACGCTCTTCAGTGCTCGCCATGGAAAACCTGAGGGTCGGACTGGCTTCGCCGGGCTGGTCCCGATGCCCTGCCTTCAGTTGCGCGGCCCGGCAGGTTGGCGCGCGTGAAGGGGGGCGGTTGGGTGGCTAGCGGCGGCGGGATGGGCGTGACGTGCCCGGAGCAGGGGATTAGCCGCTCTCGGCGACCGCTTGAAGTCGCAACTCGCGGGCGCGCGCCAGAACGGCGTTCTCGAACTCGGTCGCCACGTCGGCGCCCACCGCGGCGTCCGACCAACGATCCGCGGAATCCCGGGTCTGGCGGAACACGGTCACTTTCAGGCCGTCGGCGCGCAGTGACCGGCCCAGGATATAAATGTTGACCTTGAAGCGTTCGCTGGGCGTGTCGGGCGGCGCGTACCAGTCGCTGATGATCACGCCGCCAAAGGGGTCGGCCGAGGCCAGGGGCATGAAGGCCAGGGTGTCCAAGGCCGCGCGCCACAGGAACGCGTTCACCGCCACCGCGCCTTCACGGCCGGAGCCCGCCGAATCGCTGAACAGAGTGATTCCGCCGGGAATCACCGTGTCGCGGGCCTCATCGCCGCCTTCGGCGCGATAATCGGGCGAGGTCCGATAGCTGGCGCCCGGATCATCCGACGAGCAGGCCGCCAGGACCGCCGCGGCCAACCCTGCAACCCACGCTTTTGGGGCTTTCGCCATCGTGTCGACCTCGTGCACCATCGTCGCTGACTTCGGCGGCCGTTATAGACAACGCCTCCGCCGTTGCGAAGCCCCGTTAACTGGCTGACACAGCATGATTTTCGCTTCAGGGATTGTGGCAGCCGGTCCGGTCCGGAAGACTGTTTCACGAAAATATCATCAATGCGTCACGAAAACTATCAGGCCAAAAAGATATTTGTATCAATCACTCACATCGTTTCTTATGCCGCTGTCACGAAATCGTCTTGTTATCGACCCGCAAGCCAATCCCCCTCCGATGTGTGCCCCCACGATGAAACGTCGTTCAATCCGACACACTGCACGGGCCTGTGTCCTGCTGGCCGGATTGGCGGCCGCGGGGTTTTCGGAGAACGCGGCGTTGGCCCAGGAACAGCCGATCAAGCTGGGTCTCGGCGGCAAGTTGAGGCACTTCTTTTTTGTGGCGGATCAGGACGAGCTGCCGGCCGAGCGGCTCAACGCCACCGGGATGTCCACCGACGCCGAGGTGTTTTTTAAGGGCGAGACCACGCTCGACAGCGGCCTGCGCGTTTCGGCCACCATCGAACTGGAGACCGAATCCCGCAACGATCGCAACGCCGATGAAGCTTATATCGATTTCCGCGGCGATTTCGGCCGCGTGCGCATCGGCGAGAAAGAGAGTTTCAATTCCAGTTTCATCGGCGATCCCTATCCCGAGGCGTTCCTGACCACCGATGAACGCATTGTCGGCGAGATGGCCGTGCGCAGCCGCAACGGCATCGGCATGACCGACACCTTCACCTTCAAGCGCTTCGTCAGCGATGTGCTCGGCGTGAATTACCAGACGCCGGACATGAACGGCTTCCAGGCCGCGGTCGGCTACCACCCATCGACCGACGATCGCGAAGGCACGCTCGACGCGGCCACGCGCCAGAACAACGCCATCGACGTTTCGGGGCGCTGGCAGGCCGACCTCGACCGCAACACCCGGCTGCGCATCGGCGGCGGGTACCTGCACATCGACAGCCGCAAGACTTTGGCCGGCAACGACGGCCTCGCGGCGTTCAACGTCAACGTCTCGGCAACGCGCGGCGATTGGGCCGTCGGCGGCACCTACATGGACGTCAATCCCGCCAACGACCTTGACGAGGAAGATTACGGCATCGGCGTCCTGCGCAAGGGCTACCCGTGGACGCTGTCGGCGGATTTCACTTACGCGCTGCGCGACGCCACGCCCAACGCCGCCCTCCGCGAACGCACACGCCAGGTCAAGCTGCAGTCAGGCTACAAACTCGGGCCTGGCATCGACCTGGGCCTGGCCGGCTTCTTCGTCGACCAGCGGACATCCGCCGGCGCGCGCTTCGACGCCGTCGGCGCCGTCGGCGGCGCCAAGCTCGAATTCTGACATTTTTCCCAGCGCGAAATGCTCTATGGTAAACGCCCCCGCGGCGCTGCCGGAGCGAAGTTTCTCGTGCGTTTGACGGTCGTTGCCTTTTCTTGTGACGCGGCATGTGCCTGGTCCGGCGCGCCGGCCCTCGGCGCCGATCCCATCACGCTCAAGCTCGGCGGCAAGCTGCGCCATTTCTTTTTCGCCGCCGACCAGGATGAAACCGCCGCCGAGCGGCTCAATCCGACCGGCATGTTCACCAACGCCGAAATCTACTTCGATGGTCGCACCATTCTCGATAACGGGATCGAAGTGCGCGCCACCATCGAGCTCGAGGCTGAAAGCCGCAACGAGTCCAATGCCGACGAGGTCTACATCGACTTCATTTCGGGCCTTGGCAAGCTGCGCATCGGCGAGAAGGAGGGCGTCAGCGCCACCATGATCGAGGAGCCAATGCCCGAGGCCTTCCTGACCACCGAGGAAGAGGCTGTTGGCGACATGTTGCGCCCCCGCACCGGGGTCACGGTGCGCGACGCCTTCACCTTCAAGCGCTATGTCGAGGATGTCTTGGGCGTCAGTTACGAAACGCCACCGCTTCTTCAGGGCGTCAAGTTCGGCGTCTCGTACTTTCCCGCCTTGTCCACCGACGAAGGCTTTTTCGACCGCGCCGACGCGCAAAGCAACGCCTACGAAGTGGCCGGCCGCTACCAGGGCCGCTTTCGCGGCGGCACCTATCGGGTGGCGGCGGCCTACTTCAACGCCACCTCGCGCGCCGGCCGTGCCGATGGCAACCAGGGCTGGATCGTCCACACCGGCGTCACCTACGGCGGCTGGGACGTGGCGGGCAGCTTCGCGCGCTCGACCCCCGCCTCGGGCATCGACGAAACGGCGTGGACCCTAGGCGCGCTGTACGGCATCGGCCCTTACAAGGTCTCGGCCAATTACTTTTCGGGCCGGCGCGATCGTCTGCCCGGCGCCGCCCGGCGCGAGTCCGTCCAGCGCGCCAATCTGCAGGGCGCTTATCGCGTCGGCCCCGGCATCAGCCTGGGCGTCAGCGGCTTCTATGCCGAACAGCGCGATTCACGCGGCGTCTCTTGGGATGGCCTCGGCGCGCTTGGCGGCGCCAAGTTGGCCTTCTGACCCAAGTGCCGGCCGCCCCGATCGCCGACTGGCTCGCCCACCACGCCCGATCCCGGGGCGACCACCTCGCGCTGATCGATCTCGGCACCGGCCGACGGTTCACCTATCGCCAGGCGTTCGACCGCACCGCGCGGCTATCCGGCGTGCTGGCCGGAGACTTTGGGGTGCGCCCGGGCAATCGGGTGATGGTGCTCGCGCGCAATTCCACCGACGTCTACGAACTGATGCTGGCCGCCTGGCGCATCGGCGCGGTGTTCATGCCGGTCAACTGGCGCCTGGCGCCGGCCGAGGTTGCCGCAATCGTCGAAGATGCCGAGCCGGCGGTGATTGTCGCCGACGACGAATTCTTGGCAGCATTGCCGGCCGCTGCCCGGGTTCTGGAACGCAATCCCGGCAGCGCCTTGTCGGCTTATGAGCGCGCGATCACCTCGGCCGCACCGCGGCCCGAGCATTTCGCGGCGGATCTCGATACGCCGAATACCCTCCTCTACACCTCGGGCACCACCGGCCGGCCGAAGGGCGTGATCGGCACCTGGCGCATGACCACGGTGATGCTGCTGCAGTCCGGCCTCAGCGCCGGGCTGTCGGCCGAGTCCGTCACTTTGACGGCGGCGCCGCAATTCCACACCGCCGGGCTCAACTCGTTCGCGACGCCGCTGTTGCACCTGGGCGGGACGCTCGCGGTCATGGACCGGTGGGAGGCCGGCGCCGCGCTGCGCCACCTGGCCGATCCGGACTTGCGGGTGTCGCACACCCTCGGCGTGCCGACGCAATTTCTGGCGATGGCGCGTCATCCGGATTTCGCAGACGCCCGTTTTCCGGCCGTGCGGATCGCCGCGGTGGGTGGCGCGCCACCGACGCTCGATCTTTTGGATACCTGGGCCGCGAAAGGCCTTGCCCTGGTGCCCGGTTACGGCATGACCGAGGTGTTCGGCGTCACCCAGATGCGTGCCGATGTCGCGCGCCGCAAACCCACCGCCGTCGGCTGGCCGGCGCTTTACACCTCGATCCGCATCGCCGGCAATGACGGCAGTTCGCGCCCGCCCGGCACGGTCGGCGAGATTCAAATCCGCAGCCCCGGCGTC
>JANRJB010000385.1:0-3936 GCA_033764265.1 Rhodospirillaceae bacterium
GATCGTTTTCTGCTGCGGGCGGCCGCAGCTGTTATGCCGCCGCCTTTTTCTTGCCGATCTTCGGCTCTTCGCCCTTGAGCAGGCGGCGGATATTCTCGTGGTGGCGGATCCAAACCAGCAAAGCGGCGAAGGCGGCGAGCCAAGCCTGCGGAGGGGTGCCGACCCAGAGGGCGATGAACGGCGCCGACGCCACCGCGATCAGCGCCGAGAGCGAGGAATAGCGGAACAGCAGCGCCATGATCAGCCACACCACGCAGGCGCCGATCCCGACCATCCAGTTGGCCGCGATCAGGGTGCCGAGGGTGGTGGCGACGCCCTTGCCGCCCTTGAACTTCAGCCACACCGGGAACAGGTGGCCGAGGATCGCTGCACCGCCGGCGATCACCGTCAGGTCCTCGCTGACCAGGCGCGCGAGCAGCACCGCGACCGCGCCCTTGCCGCCATCCAACAACAGCGTGGCGAGCGCCAGGTCCTTGCGCCCGGTGCGCAGCACGTTGGTGGCGCCGATGTTGCCCGATCCGATGGTTCGGATATCGCCCAGGCCGGCAAGCTTGGTCAGGACCAGGCCGAACGGGATCGAGCCGAACAGGTAGCCGCCCAGAGCCGCCGCGACCAGGGCCCAGGCCGAGGCCTGGCCCGCTGCGGCCAGAAACGTCATGCCGCCAGCGCGTCGAACACGACGCGCCCGTCGATCACGGTGCGCAGCACGCGGCCCTGCACCGGCTGGCCGTCGAACGGCGAGTTCTTCGACTTGGACCGGAAGTTGTCGGCGATGACCTTCCAGCCGCGGTCCGGATCGAACAGCACCAGGTCGGCTTTGGCGCCGACTTTCAGCCGGCCGGCCTCCAGGCCGAGCAGCTGCGACGGTGCGGTGGTCATGCGGCGCAACATTTCGATCAGGCTGAGGTCGCCGTTGTGGACCAGTCCAAGCGACACGGCGAGCAGCGTTTCGAGCCCGCTGCCGCCGTAGGCCGCCTGCGCGAACGGCAGGCGCTTGGAGTCCTGGTCCTGCGGCGCGTGATCGCTGGCGATGCAGTCGATCACGCCGCTTTTCAAACCCTCGATAATCGCTATGCGGTCGGACTCGCCGCGCAGTGGCGGCGACAGCTTGGCGAAGGTACGGTATTCGCCGACCGACAACTCGTTCAGCGCGAAATAGAACGGCGCGGTGTCGCAGGTGACGTTAAGGCCCTTGGCCTTGGCGTCGGCGATGATCTCCACGCTTTCGGCCGTGGAGATGTGCGCGGCGTGATAACGCCCGCCGGTCATCGCCACCAGCCGCATGTCGCGTTCCAGCATGATGGTCTCGGCCTCTCGCGGAATTCCGCTCAAGCCCAGCCGCGTGGCCATTTCGCCCGCGTTCATCACCCCGGTTGCAAGCGCGGGTTCCTCCGGGTGCTGCAGGATCAACAGGCCGAAGGTGGCGGCGTACGACAGCGCCCGCCGCATGACCTGGGCATCGGCGATGGCCTTGGTGGCATCGGTGAAACCGACCGCGCCGGCTTCGGACAGCAGGCCCATCTCGGCCAGTTCCTTTCCGGCGAGACCCTTGGTGGCGGCGCCGTAGACGTAGACCTTGGCCAGCGCGAGTTGGCGCGCGCGCCGGGCGACGAATTCCACCGTCGCTTCGTCGTCGATGATCGGGGCGGTGTTGGGCAGGCCGACCATCGTGGTCACGCCGCCGGCGACCGCCGCTTCCCCGCCGCTGCGCAGGCTCTCCTTGTGCTCCTCGCCGGGCTCGCGCAACTGAACGCGCATGTCCACTAGGCCGGGCGCGAGACAGTACCCCTGACAGTCGACGACCTCGGCGTCGGCCGGTGGCTTGCCTTCGAACAGCTTGGCGCCGACCGCGGCAATTTCCTCGCCCGAGGTCAACAGCTGTCCCGGTCCGTCGAACCCCGAAGCGGGATCGACGATGCGGGCGTTGACGTAGGCCACCTTGCCGGGACGCGGCGCCTTCATGCGGCCGCTCCGCCGATCGCGCCCGAGGCATTGCCGGCCGCGGCGTTGCGCGCCAGCAGTTCCAGCACCGCCATGCGTACCGCCACGCCCATTTCCACCTGCTCGCGGATGACGCTGCGTTCGTAATCGTCGGCCACGTCGCTGTCGATCTCGGTGCCGCGATTCATCGGCCCCGGATGCATGATCAGCGCGTCGGGCTTGGCTTGGGCCAGCTTGGCGCGGTCCAGGCCGAAAAAGCGGAAATACTCGCGGATCGAGGGGATGAAGCTGCCGCGCATGCGCTCGTTCTGCACCCGCAGCATCATCACGATGTCCACGTCCTTCAAACCCTTGGTCATGTCGGTGAAGACCTCGACGCCCAGCCGCTCGACGCCGCTCGGGATCAGCGTGCGCGGGGCGATGATGCGCACCCGCGCGCCCATCGTCAGGAGCAGGAGGAAGTTGGAGCGGGCAACGCGGCTGTGCAGCACGTCGCCGCAGATGGCGACCACCAGGCCCGACAGCCGGCCTTTGCGCCGGCGGATGGTCAGCGCATCGAGCAGCGCCTGCGTCGGATGCTCGTGGCTGCCATCGCCGCCGTTGACCACCGCGCAGTTGACCTTGTCGGCCAGCAGCTTGACCGCGCCGGAGTCCGGATGGCGCACCGCCAGCACGTCGGGGCGCATGGCGTTGAGCGTCACCGCGGTGTCGATCAGGGTCTCGCCCTTGCTGACCGAACTCGACTCCACCTGCATGTTGATGACGTTGGCGCCCAACCGCAGGCCCGCCAGCTCGAACGAGGTGCGCGTGCGCGTCGAGTTCTCGAAGAACAGGTTGACGACCGTGCGCCCGCGCAACGTGTCGGTGATCTTCTCGTCGCCGCGGTTGAGCGCCACGTAGCGCTCCGACAGGTCGAGCAAGTGGTTGATTTCTAATGGGGTAAGGCCTTCGATGCCCAGCAGGTGACGTTGGGGGAAGACCGGGTCGCGCATGAGCCGGGACTATAGTTAGCGGCCCCGGGCGGGGCAAGGCAGGAGTGGCAGCCGGCGTCAGGCGACCGATGCCCCGATCACGGGCAATCCGTGCGCCATGCCGGCCATGGCCAGCGCGGTATCGTGGGTGGCCAGCACCAGATCGGCCTGCGCCATGTCGCGCCACAGGAGCGCCGTCGCGAGATGAATGGCGTCCAGGGTGCCGAGCTGCGTCGGCATCGGCTGCGCGGCGCGGTCGAGAACGGCCTGGTCAAGCTCGGCGAGGTCCAGTTCCGAGATCAACGCGAGCACGGCTGAACGCTTCAACGCCATGTCGGATTCGGACAGGCGCGCGCGAATGCGGACGCGGTCGAGGGTCCTGAGGCACTCGGTGGCGATGAGCTTGCTGGACAGTCCGCGGCGAATTTTCGGCCACTCCGGTAACGCGTCCGGCTGATGCAGCGCGTGCCGCAGGAGAACCGAGGAATCGACGTATACAATCACCGGTCTGGCTGCCGCTCTTCACGCAGAAGCTCGACGATGTCGAAATCGAGCGGCGCCGATTTCGGAAGCGGAATCTTGGACAGTGGAATCCGTCCCGCCGCCGGGCGCACCTGCAATTGATGCGGCTGGCGGATCGGCACGATCTGCGCCACCGGCGTGTCGCGATCCATGACGGTGATGGTCGCGCCACGACGAACCGCGCGCAGGTGGGCGCTCAGGTGGGCTTTCAGGTCGGCGATTTTGACTGGCTTCATAGGGTGTTATCATGACCATATCTGGTCACATAATCAAGAACCGGTCGTTCCGCGGGCACTGTTGCGCGGGGCCGGCTTTCAACGCGCTCAACGCGCGGCGTCGGCCTGCTGTTCGGCGATCTTGTCGACGGCTTCGATCACCGCTTCGACCGGCGGGCGGACTTTGTAGTCGTCCTCGGCCAGCTTGCCGCGCACGACGCCGGTGACATCGATGACGAAAATGGCGGGTTTGGGTACGCCATGGGCTTTGCTGGTCGGCGGATACT
>JANRJB010000386.1:0-7103 GCA_033764265.1 Rhodospirillaceae bacterium
CCGGTCGGGTGTTGCTGGCACCGGTTTCGGTGCGGCGTCTGTTACAGACCCGGCGCGTAGTTGTAGCGTCCGGCCCATTCGTACCAGTTATCGACCACCGTGCCGGTCAGCAGGATGCCGATGCCGCCGGTCAGCGTGCACAGCACCGCGAACCACCACGCCCAGCGATGGATCGATTCCATCGACGCGTTGAAGCCCATGGTCCAGCGCCAGAACAGCGCCGCCCGTTCCGAGGCCGTGCCGCGATCGGCGATCTGCTCCAGTTCGCGGTCGCCGCCATAGCGGGCCACCGCCAGGATCGTCGCGCCGTGCATGGCGAACAGCAGCGCCGAGCCGTACAGGAACGCAATCGAGAGGCAATGGAACGGATTGTAGAACAGGTTGCCGTAGGTGATCGAGAACGAGTTGGTCCAATCCAGGTGCGGCAGAATGCCGAACGGGACTGCCTCGCTCCAGCTGCCCATCATTACCGGCCGGATGAAACCCAGCACCAGGTACAGCCAGATGGCCGAGGCAAACGCCCAGGCGACATGCGTGCCCATGCCCAGGGCGATGGCGCGGCGATAGGTCCGGATCCACCACAACAGGATCGACGCGGTCAGGAAGAAGCCGGCGATCAGCCACCAGCCGCCTTCCTGCAGCGGCGGCAGGACTGTCAGCCCCCATTCGGGTCCTGGCGGCGCCAGCTGCAGCCAGGGCAGCAGCATGACGAACTTGACCGGATTCCAGTCAACCGACGCCAGCATGTTCAGGCCGATCACCTCAATCGCGATAAAGAAGCAGATGATCGAGGCGAGACCGGTGAACCCCAGATAGATCGGGCCGATCTGGGCGTTGCCCAGCTTGCCGAGCCAGTAATTGAACCCCGGCTTGCCCATCCGGTCTTGGGTGGTGTCGATCCCGACGACGCCCATTTCGGGCGCCGCCTGGACCTGGACCTGGGTGAAGATGTTCTGATAACGCGCCATGACGAAACTCTCCTAACGAGGACGGGCCAGGGTCAGTACGATCCCGGCGCCGGCGGGCCGCCATACGGCAGCGGCGTCGGTTCGCCCGGCATGGTCACGTTCCACAATGGCGCCCACCACTGGTCCCACGGCTCGCCGTCGGCCCAGTAAGTGCCCGAAATCACGATGCAGACCGCGCTGAAGAACACGGCCGACAGCGCTAGGAACAGCCCCAGGCGGTGAATGCCCAAGGGCCCGATGGAATAGCCGATAAAATCGCGGAAGAAGGTGTCCTCGTGCTCGGGCGATTTCATCTCTTTGCCCTTGCCCGGATTGGCCGCCGACAGAATCAGCGAGCCGTGCAACGCCAGCGCCAGGCACGTCGTGAAGAAGAACGTGATGGCGATCATGTGCGCCGGGTTGTAGTGGAAGTTGCCGTACATGTACCCGGTCTCGGACACCCAATCGAGGTGCGTCCAGATGCCGTACGGAAAGCCGTAGCCCCAGGAGCCTTTCAGCATGGGGCGGAACACCACCAGGGTGACGTAGGCGAAGATCGCGACGCCGAAGGCTACCGGCACGTGATAGCCGATGCCGAGCTTGCGGCAGATTTCCACCTCGCGCAGGGCCCACGACACGAAGGCGCCGATGGCGCAGATGGTGATCAGCTGCCAGAGCCCACCCTCTTTCAACGGCGCGAGCCGGAGCCCGTTCTCGATCGCCGGCGGGTTGACGCTGATCAGCCAGGGGTTCCACACACCCTGCAACGCGGCGCCATAGAAAATCAGGGCGGTGCCGAGGACGGCGAAGAACGCCGTGGTGATGCCGAAGAAGCCCACATAAAACGGCCCGATCCAGTAATCGAACAGATCGCCGCCGATCAACGTGCCGCCGCGAATCCGATACTTTCGTTCGAAACTAAGCAGTGCCATGCCGCCTTCCCTCCGCTACACCGCCGGCGCGTTGCGCACCGGGCACGTCCCCATCAGGGCGTTGGCATGCCGGCGACCGGCCCAAACGGGCGGTCTGCTCGCATGCGGTCCCCATGCGTGCCGGCGCCTGCGGCGGCGGCACTCCCCCGCGAGGAAGCGGCAGACGGTGTCAATGACGTCCTGACGCCGTCCGCCGCATTTCGTTCCGACGGCCGCCATCGGGCCGCCGGACAGTCTGCCACGACATCAGGTCAGTGATGTATCTTTCACGACCTGAGACGATTCCGCCGCGGCCCGCGGTCCTTCGATCCAGTTGAAGCGATCGGTGCTCAACAGGATGAAGTGGATCAGCAGGGCGAGGACGAACAAGAAAATCGCCAATGACACGAGGACACGGCGAGGATCGAACAACAGCCAGATTCTCCACATAACAACGTCCCTCCCTAGGCGAGCAGTACCGACGCCCACGCCTGGGCGACGTTCAGTGCGTCATGCAGCGACGAATAGCCGCCGGCGCTCGGCAGCCACGGACGCCACATCCACACCAGGATGTGAGCCACGATCGCGATGATCGTGAAGATCACAAAGCTCGATACGAAGACGCCGTGAAACTCTTTCGCCTCCGTCTCGGTGAGTCCCGATAAGGACCGATCGTTTTGAGCCATCAGTAAACCTCCTGATTCCCCTTCTGTGCTTCGCCTTAGCAACCTGCTTCGGCGACATCCGACACAGCGAACATTGCTGTGCCATCCGAGGGTCCGGTGTCGCCGGACGATGGATTGATGTGGGAAGCCGCGTGGCGCGCAGCGGCTCCCGATCGCGGGCCGGCCCTGCGCGCCAACTCCACAACGGCGACATCAGTGGTCGCGCGGCGGAAACGGGCGCCAGGCCGGTTCAAACGGTGACACGCATCGAAGCGGGGCAGGTCGCGCAGGCAATGAAATTGCTGCGTCAGGATCGGGACAACACTCGAAGTAGAAAACACTTCTTTGAGTATGGTCAATTGCAGCCCCTTCTCGGGGCGATGCAATTACTGTCCGCCCCCAATATTCAGCTTAGAACTCCAACAGTTACTGTCAAGCACCGAGAATTTGTCGCACTGCACGCGCGGCAACCGCCGATGAAATTCATTTGCGCGCGGCGATGACGCGCACCAGGAGCGGCGTGCGCGTGGCAAGTATTCGCGCATCGCGAAATCCGATTTCAGCAAGTAATCGCCTGATCTCTTCACTCGTGCGCGGTCGACCGCTGCCCATCGCTTTCAAATAGAATCCGAAGTACGCCGCGCCCATCGGCGCCGCGCCGTCGGTGCCGGCCATCGGTTCGGCGATCACAAGCGTGCCGCCGTCTCGCAGTGCAACGTGGATCGCGCGGAGAATCGACGTCGCCGCGGCGTCGCCGTGATCGTGCAAGACCCTGACAAGAGTAATGAGATCGGCGCCGTGCGGCAGCGGATCGCGCAGGAAATTTCCGCCGATGACGTCGCTGCGCGCGGATAAGCCCGCATCCGCCAGCGCGACGGTGGCGCGCGCCGCCACCGCCGGCAAGTCGAACAGCGATAAGCGAAGGTCCGGTGCGCGCCGGCCCGCCGCGATCAGAAACGCACCCTCGCCGCCACCGACATCCAACAGGTGCTCATGGCGCGCGACCGGATAGGCGTCGAGCACGTCGTCGGCGATGAACGATTGCGATGCGGCCATCAACGCCGAATAGGCCGCTACGTCGGCGTCGCTTACGTGCGCCGGATCGGCGCTGCGCGCATAAGCCCAGAAATCGGCGAGACGCCGCGGCGCGGGGTCGTCGCGCAGCAGCGCCACCGGGTCGGCCAGATCGGCATAGAGCAAGGCGTGATGCTCGATCATCGCCGACACGCCGGGCTGGGCCTGAAGCGCGGCGCCCAGCATGCCAAGCGCGAATCGGCCTTGGCCCGCCGGCTCAACCAGTCGCAGCGACGCGGCCGCGGACAACAGCAGTTCGGCCGATGCGGGGGGCAAGCCGGTGCGTCGCGCCACCTCGTCGATGCTGAGCGGACCGGCCGCGAGATGATCGAACAGCTTCACGCGCACGCCGGCGTAAAGAACCTGCGCGTAGACAAACCCCGCCACCAGGTCAAAGAGCGCGCCCGTCTGTCGATGGGCGATGCGGCGCACCAGCGGCGTGCCGGCGGCCCAGCGCCGGAATCGCGCACTGGCAATCAGGCGATTGCGGATCGCGAG
Source organism: Rhodospirillaceae bacterium (assembly GCA_033764265.1). Classification (GTDB taxonomy): domain Bacteria; phylum Pseudomonadota; class Alphaproteobacteria; order Rhodospirillales; family Rhodospirillaceae; genus VGEM01. Next base: position 4,096 of record JANRJB010000386.1, read on the forward strand.
CCAACGGTCGGTCCAGGATGTGGGCAACAACATGGGCCAAGCCATGGATGTTCACCCTGCGCCGCGGTGAACGGCTGACCGAGACGGCGGTTTCAGGCGGCGCTGCGCAAGAGCCGCTTGGGTGCGAGCCGGCGCGCCTGCAGCCCCACCAGCTCGCGCAAGGCCGCCGCGCCCCGGCAGGGCGGAATGGACTCGATGGCCGCCGCGATCAGACTTTCCAGCCGCGCCACTGCGCCCGGCACACCCAGCTCGGCCACGGTATTGGGCCGGCCGAGCGCCGCGTCGCGGCCGACCGGCTTGTCGGCATCTTCGGCCCTGGCGATGGTGTCGAGCAGATCGTCGGCGACCTGATAGGCCTCGCCCAGTTTCTGGCCAAGCGCGCGCCAGTCGTCGGCATCGACGCCGGCGGCGATGGCGCCGACAACCGTGGCGGCCACGAACAGCGAACCGGTTTTGGCGCGGCGATAGGCTTCGGGCGAGGCGTCGGGTTCACTTTCCCAGGCCTGGCCGGCGATGATCCCCGACGGCATGCCAACGGCACGCGTGATGACGGCGTGCAACGGCGACAGGCGCTGCGGATGGTTCGCACCGGCGATCACCAAAGTCTCGAACGCCAGCACGATCAGCGCATCGCCGGCCAGAACGGCCAGCGCCTCGCCGTAAGCGGCCTGTACCGAGGGTTGATCGCGCCGTGTCGGCGCATCGTCGAAACACGGCAGATCATCGTGGACCAGCGAGGCGCAATGCAGCAGTTCGATGGCCGCCGCGGCCGCATCGGTGAGCTCCGGCGCATCGCCGCCGCACGCTTCGGCCACCGCCAGACACAGCTGCGGACGGACGCGGGCGCCGCCCGGAAACACGGCGTGACGCATGGCGGCGACCAGCTTGGGCGGCGGCGCATCGGCGGCGGCGCGGGCGAACGCCCCCTCAAGGGCCTTCTCGATCCGCTCGGAAACATCCATGAACGACTCTCCCCCGCCGCGCCGGACGGTCAAATCTAACATGGCGGTCCGGCATGTGATAGTCAGCGGAGAGTACGTGATTTTTCGCCGTCGCAAGACGAAAAGGCCACCGGCGCATGAGCCGTGATCGGGTGATCGTCGTCGGGGCCGGTATCGGCGGGTTGGCGTGCGCCGCCGATCTTGCTGCGCGCGGCCGCGATGTCGTCGTGCTGGAACGGGCCATGGGCACCGGAGGCAAGCTGCGTCAAGTGCAGGTGGCGGGGCGCGACATCGACAGCGGCCCGACGGTGTTCACGATGCGCTGGGTGTTCGAACGGCTGTTCGCCGACGCCGGCGCGGACTTCGCCCAGGCGGTGCCGACCACGCCGCTGGACATACTGGCCCGCCACGCCTGGAGCGAGCGCGAGCGCTTTGACCTGCACGCCGACGCGGCGCGCACCGGCGATGCCGTGGCCGAATTTTCCGGTGTCGCCGAACGCGACCGATTCATCGCGTTCTGCGCCGAGGCGCGGTCGATCTACCAGACCCTGCGCGATACGTTTCTGACGGCCAAACGGCCCGGTCCGATCGGATTGGCGCGCCGCATTGGCCTGGTCAATCTGGACGCACTGTTCGGCTTGCGCCCGTTCGAGACGCTGTGGTCCGCGCTCGGCCGCCATTTCGCCGACCCGCGCCTGCGCCAATTGTTCGGGCGCTATTCGACCTATGTCGGATCCTCGCCATTCGCCGCCCCGGCGACATTGATGCTGATCGCCCATGTCGAACAGGACGGCGTCTGGTCGGTCGACGGCGGCATGAGCGCATTGGCGGGCGCGGTTCAGAACCTGGCCCAGCGCCACGGCGCGTCCGTGCGCACCGGCGTCGACGTCTGCGAAGTCATCGTGCACCGCGGACGCGCGGCCGGCGTCGTGCTGGCGGGCGGCGAACGCATCGACGCCGACGCCGTAGTGTTCAACGGCGATCCCAACGCGCTGGCATCGGGCGCGCTGGGGCTCGCGGTCCGGCACGCCACGCCGCCCACGCCAAGTGCCCGGCGCTCGCTGTCGGCGATCACCTGGTCCGCGGTCGCGGCCACGGCGGGGTTTCCACTGGTGCGCCACAATGTGTTTTTCGGCGGCGACTATCGCACCGAATTCGATGACCTCGCACGTGGCCGCTTGCCTGGCGACCCGACCGTCTATGTGTGTGCCCAGGACCGCGCACCCGGAACGGCCGCGCCGGACGATCGCGAACGACTATTGGTGCTGGTGAACGCCGCAGCGACCGGCGATGCTGGCGACATCGACGCCGGAGACGTGGACCGATGCGAAGCGCGTACCTTCGAACGGCTGGAGCGCTGCGGCCTAGCCGTGCGGCGGACGGACTGGAGCGTGGCGCGCACGACGCCGGCGCAGTTTCACCGGCTGTTCCCGGCGACAGGCGGAGCGCTGTACGGCCGGGCAAGCCACGGCTGGACCGCGTCGTTCCGCCGGCCGGGATCGACAACCGCGATTCCGGGGCTGTACCTGGCGGGCGGGGCGACGCATCCCGGCGCCGGCGTGCCGATGGCCGCCCTGTCGGGGCGTCTGGCGGCGGCGCGCCTATGCGCGGACCACACCTAGTGGAGCGGATTTGACATTCGCAAGATTGCGCCATGACCCAGGATGCGAATGTTGGAATCGGACCGTTGGCCGCTCCCGAACGCGGGCCGGCGTTCGACGCGGCCGTGCCTGCCGGCGGTTACCGCTGGTGGTACCTGGACGCCATCAGCGACGATGGTCGCTTCGCGCTCACTCTGATCGCCTTCGTCGGCAGTGTGTTCTCGCCCTATTACGCCTGGTCGGGCCGGCGCGACCCGCGCGACCACTGCGCCGTCAACGTGGCCTTGTACGGCAAGCACAGCGCGCGCTGGACCATGACCGAGCGGCGCGCGGCAGCGGTCGAGACCACGCCGTCTCGTTTGCGGATCGGCCCGAGCGCGCTGACATGGCGCAGCGACGGTCTGCGGATCGACCTCGACGAGATCGGCGCGCCCTTGCCCAGGCGCGTGCGCGGGGCGATCGATGT
>JANRJB010000411.1:0-4320 GCA_033764265.1 Rhodospirillaceae bacterium
TGTCAGGTCCGCCCCCTTTTGGCCGGCCAGTAGTATCAAGTCGAGGTGCTCGCGCGCCTGCCGATTCAATGCCATTTCGGCGCGGCAAGCCTCGGCGTTGCCGAGAATCACGGTCAACAAATTGTTGAAGTCGTGCGCCACGCCGCCGGTCAATTGGCCGATGGCGTCGAGCCGCTGGGCATCGCGCAGCTTCTCTTCCAGGGCTTTCTTGCTCGACACATCGCGCACCGTTACCGCGAAGTACTTCTTGCCCTCGAACTCCGAATTTGACCATCTGACTTCGGCTGGGAATTCCTCGCCGGAGATGCGGCGACCCCGTTGGTACAAGTTTTTCCCCGCCCGGCGGCGCACGACCTTCAGGAGATCCTCAATGTTTCCCGATCCGTGCAGTTCTTCAGGAATCAGGCGGAAAATTGAATCGCCGATCGCCTGGCGTGCCGTCCAGCGGTACAGCCGCTCCGCGGCCTGATTGAACAACAGGATCTCGCCGGTCTCGTCGAAGACGATGATGGCGTCGGATGCAGCCTCGAGAATGCTCGACAGCCGCGATTCGCTGTGGCGCAGCATCCGATCGAACTGCTTGCGCCGAGTCATATCCTGGACAAACCCGAAAATGCGGCTGGTGTCGCGCTCGTCGGCGCGACCGCGAATCCTCAGGTCGCGGTGTTCTTCGTTGACCCGCAGCTTGTGCTCGATCTCCACGGGACCGCCGTCGCGGTAAAGCGCCTGCAACGCCTGGGCGACGCGCCGGCGGTCGGCCTGCTCTGTCCGCTTCAGATAGGTCCTGATATCGACGGATGACTGGCCGGGGGCCAAGCCCAGCAGCCGGCCGGCCTCGTCGGACAGCGCGACTTTCGCGTCCCCACGCTGCCATTGCCACGAGCCGATCTTTGCTTCGGCCTGAATGCGGCGGGCTTCGGCTTCCAATTCGGCTAGGCGCTTCAACACCCGGTCCTTGGCGCGCAATTGCCGGTTCAGCTCGTCGATCGTGACGGCCAGTTCGCCAAAAATTCCAGCGGCCGAGCCCGTCTGGTTGAAGCGCACCCCCACCCACGCCCGGCCGATCCCGCCGATCCGCCAGCACTCGCCGCTCAATTCGGCGGCTTCCCGCCCCGGGGCGGCCACGGTCAAGCGGATGGGCGTAGGCTCTTTCTGGGCCAGGGCTTGGCGGATGACGGCGCGTGCCGCCTTAGATTGGCCGCCAAGCAGGTCTACTAGCGTCAGCGTGCCCACCGCCGTTCGCGGAATTCCCAGCAGGTTGGCTGCGTGGGTGTTCACAGATTCAAGCCGACCGTCGGTCGCGAACACCATGACGGGGTCGGGTGCAAAATCCGCAAAGCTCGAGATCAAGCGTTGGTTCATCAGGAGTCCTCCACTCGGAAGTACTCATGACCAACGGCGCTCTCCGCCTCACCGTGATAGTTCAAATAAACGACGACCCGGCAACCATCGTTCCCGGCCGCGATCGACTTCTCAATGTTGACTTTGGCGTAGCCCAGATTCTCGGCGGCAACCCGGCCGAACACGTTTGACGTCATCATGCAAAGTGACGGTCGATCCTTGACATGGGCGCCGAACGGACAGGCCCGATTGCCCAGGACAATTTTCTCGTCGCTCTCCTCGATGATGTAGAAATCGCCGCCAATGCGCCGCTTAAGGTCCACCAACACGCGCGCTACGGTGATCCTTGACAATCGAGTCTCGCCCAGCGCGCGGCGGTAGAGCTCGTTGAACCTGTCGCCCATCCGCGCACCGACCACCGACACGAACCCGCGCGCGTTTTTCTCGCCGATGGTGTCCTGCAGCGTGCCCGAAAGATCGCGGATCATGGTGCGCATGAACCGGTCGGCATCCATGGCGATGGAAGCGTCGACGACGCGATCCCCAAGGGTATCAGTCTCATCGCTGTCCGATGTCATGTGGCTCTTCCCAACAAGCCGCGCTGCTGCAATAGCGTTCGGTTAGGACACTGTTCCGACCCTCGGCGCGTGCTGCAAGGGCCCGATGTCGGACGACCCTCCGATTCTTCGCCGGTGGACACGCTGGCGCAAGCGATTCCGGTGGTTACGCCTGCGCCGCAATGCAACCGCCGCGGCTAAGTGGCAAGGTGACGATCACCTCGGGCGGGGCACGACCCTGCGCACCCACCACCACCGCCGCAATGGTGCTGTGGGCCGCGGTCGGTTGGTTCGACTATTGAACGCGCGCACGAACCACTGCGTTGCCCACCCCATGCCCCGCAATTTTTCGTGGCCCGGTGTGGCTCAAAATGTCAGAAAGTGATGCTGATCCGCCGCGTGCGACAGCATTCTTCCGACTGCCGTCGCGGCTGGAGTCGGTGCTGGATCGGGGGGCTTGCCTTGCATTTGTCGAGGGGGTGTTCGGCGGACCGGATCGTGGCCGGGCTGCTGACGGGGATCGGCCTGTTGCTTTGTGTTGGCTCGGCTCACGCCCAGCGCACGGCGGAAAACGCCGTGGCCGAGGCGGAAGACGCGTTCGGTTCCGCCGTCGGCACCGAGGTGATCGGGCTTTACACCTCCACCAGCGCGCGCGGCTTCAGCCCGACCCAGGCCGGCAACCTGCGCATCGACGGGCTCTACTTCGATCAGGCCGCGGCCCTGAACGCGCGGTTGCTGCGCGGCTCGTCGGTCCACGTCGGCATCAGCGCGCAGGGCTATCCGTTCCCCGCGCCCACCGGCGTGGTCGACTTCGACCTGCGCGTGCCGGGCGAACGGCCGGTCACCAGTCTGGTGGTCACCCACGGCGCGCTGTTCAGTTACGACCGCACCGCGCTCGAGGTCGACACCCAGCTGCCGATCGTGCCCGGGGTGTTCAGCCTGGGCGGCGGGGCCACCTTCAATCGCAACGCCGCGCACGAAGTGGCGGTCGGCGACGAAAACTACAACGGCGCGGTGGTCGGGCATTTCACGCCCGGCGACGATATCGCGCTGACCGCGTTCTGGAGCGGGCTGAAAACCGACGCGGTCGACGGCGACCGGCCCAAGATCATCCTGGGCAACAACGCCCCGCCCAGGTTTCGCGCCGACCAGATGACCAGCCCGGCCTGGCTCGCGTTCGGCTTTCGCCAGTTCAACGCCGGCGCGTACGGCAGCGTCGCCGATCTGGCGGGCTGGACGGTGCGGGCCGGCGCGTTTCGCTCCATCAACAAGACGCCGCGGTCGTTCACGGCGTTCCTGTTCAACACCGACACACTGGGGCAGGGCGATTACGCCATCGAACAGACCCCGCCGCGCTTCACCAAGTCGCTCTCGGGCGAAGTGCGCGCCTCGCGCCCGTGGACCGAGGGGCCGCGCCGGCACACCGTCCATCTCACCGCGCGCGGGCGCAACCGCGACGCCACCTTCGGCGGCGGGCAGACACTGCGTTTCGGCCGCGCGGCCCTGGGCGCGTTCCCCGATCTCGCGCTGCCGACATTCGTCACCGGCGAACGTACCGGCTCTGAGACCCACCAGTTCACCGGCGGGCTGGGGTACGAGGGCATCTGGAGCCGGGTCGGCCAGCTCAGCCTGGCGGCGCAGAAGACCGATTATAAGCGCACGCTGGTGCGGCCCGGCGCGGGTCCGGTCGTCGGGCGCAGCGCGCCGTGGCTGTATAACGGCGCGGCGGCGGCGTACCTGTCGCCGCGGCTGGCGGCCTACGCCGGCTACACCCGCGGGCTGGAGGAACTGGGCGCGGCCCCGTTCAACGCCGTCAACCGCGACGAGGCGGTGCCGGCGCAGCTTACGCGCCAGGTCGACGCCGGCGTGCGCTACCAGTTCACACCCAAGCTGCAGTTCGTCGCCGGCGCGTTCCAGATCGACAAGCCCTATTTCGGGCTCGACCGCGTCAACGTGTTCCGCCCGCTGGGCGACATCCGCCACCGGGGCCTCGAATTCTCGCTGGCCGGCCCGCTGACCGACACGCTGACGGTGGTGGCGGGCGCGGTGCTGCTGCGCGCGCGCATCAGCGACGAAACCGCGGCGCTGGGCGCAAGCCGCCTGACCGCGGTCGGGCCGATCCCGCGGCTGGTGCGCGTCAATCTGCAATACCGCCCGCCAGGCGTGGCCGGCCTGGTGCTCGACGCCAAGGTCGAAAGCCTGTCCTCGCGGGTGGTCACGGTCAACAACGCCTTCCGCACCGGCGCCACGCTGACGGTGGACGCCGGCGCGCGCTATACCACCACGGTGGCGGGAACGCCGGTGCGCTTTCGCCTCCAGGCGCTCAACCTGGCCAACGCCAACGGCATCACGCCGCAGCCCTCGGGCCAGATCGCGCCGTTCGAGGCCAGGCGCGTGGAGCTGTCGGTGGCGGCGGATTTTT
>JANRJB010000415.1:0-4504 GCA_033764265.1 Rhodospirillaceae bacterium
CCATCGGCGGAGATCAACTTCAGCCCGCGCATTTTCTCGGTGACGAGAAAGCGGCCGTCGGGCAGCACCGCGAGCCCGTAGGGCAGCGGATCGAGGCCAGCGGCAACAGTCTGAACGGTGAAGGCGTGACGTTCGCTGGCAATGACCCCGTCAGGAATGCGCAGCGGCGCGGCGTACCGGAAGTCGGTGATCGAGGTGCCGGCGCGCTGTTCGGAGATGTACAGCGCGAGCGCATGGATTTGCGCGTCCGACAGCACGCCGGCCCACGCCGGCATGCCGCGCTCGGGCAAACCGTTCGCCGTGCTGGCGGTCAGCGCCGCCACGCTGTCGCCGTGACGCAACGGCGCGCCGACCAGAGGCGTGCCCTGCGCGCCGCCGCGCAACGTGTCTCCATGGCAGACCGCGCACTCGCGTCGATACAACTCCGCGACCAGATCGACCGGCGCGCGCGCCGCCGCGGCACGCATGTCGGTCGCCGGCTGGGCGTGCGCCGAACCCGCGAGCGCCGCCGCGAACAATGCCGGCCACGTCAGCTTCAAGTCAGCGGTCCTGCCGCGCCAGATAGCGCACGAACTCGCGGCGGGATTTTGGGCCGTACGTCAGAAAGCTGGGGTCGGGCGCGCCACGATAGTCGGCCCGGGCGGTTTGGATATGGTCGGTCGCAGTGCGCCGGCGCACTTCGCCGGGATCGAGGCCGTAGGCCGCGGCGCCGTTCAGACCGAACACCTTCGCGCGAATCTCCGGCGTGATCTTCGGGTAGCCGTATTTCTCCTGGAACTCATCGGAAATCTGGAAGGCGCGGAAGGCCATGATCTGGTCCTGCGGCGAGCCGTACCAGATCGAGTCCGTGCCCCACAGCACGCGATCGGCGCCGACATACTTGAGCAGCTTGCCGATCACATGCGCGGCCTGATCGGGATCGCGCATCAGGTAACGCCAGGTGGATCCCAGCTCGGCGTAGACATTCGGGTTGCGCCCCGGCGTCATCCCATGATCGGTCAACGCGGTGATCAGGTCGTCGACACCGGAACCTGAGCCCCGTGCATAGGGGCCTTCCTTCACGCGCATGTCGTAGCCGGCGTGATAGATCATGAAGGTGATGTCGGGGTAGGCCAGCGCCGCCGGCCCCACATCGCGCGAGCCGGCGTATTTCAGGTTTTCCTTGTACTGCAGGAACGGCAGGCCCTTGTGCACGGCCACGCGCTTGATGCCGATCGCGCGCACCTTGTCGAGGAACTGCCGGCCCAGTTCGTCGTCCAGGAAGAACCCGGTGTCGTTGGGGCCGTGCTGGGTATAGGTCTTCCAGGCCGCGACCGGCCACTTGGCCGCAGTGTCCTCCATCGCCGCAAGGTCCGCGGCGTAAGTCGGCATGCAGCGGCCATGCACCAACAGGCGCTGCGTGGTGCCGAGCGCCTCGACAATCCGAACGGTTTCCGCGCCTTCGGAGTACTTCGGCATCATCTCATTGTCGGGCGCCGGACCGAACGACAGCACGGCGATATCGGTATCGCTGTCGAGGAACACCTCTTTGACGTAAGCCTCGCCGTCCAGGCACCTGATCTGGCCCAGTTCGGCGTCGTCGCCCTTGTAGGCGCAACCTGCCTGCGGCGCGAACATCGAGAAGCGGTGCCGGCCGGGATAGAGCGGCGTGCCCTCGGCCCAGCTTTCGATGCTGCCGACATGATGGCCCTGAACGTCGAGGATGAATTCGTCGCCGTCGAGCGCGTCCTTGGCGGCGGCTTCGTCCAGACCCGCCTCCCACGGCAGCACGTAACTGCTGCCGCGCTTGCCGGTGGCGGCGTGAACCTCGTTGAAAGCCAGAAGCGTCGTCGCCGCGCCGGCGGCCGAGATTAGGAAATCGCGGCGCTGCTTGCCGACGCGCGCGGCGTTGTCGCCCGCCGATTGAAAGGCGTGCTGGTTCGCGGCACGCTCTGCGGGGGTCAGCGCCGGCGGTGTGAACTCGCCATTGGAGGTGGAGTCGACCTTGATGGGCAACCGCGTGCCCTCGGGGTCGTTGAGAAACCGCTGCCCGCGCTCCGCCATGACCCGCCCCCAGTCCAACTTGACCTGGGGCGATTGTGCCGGTCGGCCGGGTTGGCGTCTACCGGATGCGGGGCGGTCTACTCGGTGCCGACAGCGTCGAGGTACAGTTGCAGCAGCGCTTCCTGCTCGTCGCGGTCGGCTTTGTCCATTTTGCGCAGCTTGATCACCTGGCGCATGATCTTGGTGTCGAAGCCGGCGCTCTTGGCCTCGGAGAAGACTTCGCGGATGTCGGCACCCAGGTTGGTTTTTTCTTCGTCCAGCCGCTCGATCCGGCTGATGAACTGCTTCAGCCGCTGCGCCGAAATGCTCTTGTCCGCCGCGCCATCGGGCATTGCCAACTCCTTGATTCACATTGCTGCCGTTGCGGCGGACCTTAGGCATCGGCCCGACACGTGCCAAGCTGTGGATTACGGGGAACCCGGGGAGAAGGCGGCGCGCCAGCCTCAGTCGATGCGTCGCCCGGCGGGTTTTCCGTCCGGTCCGGGTTCGATCACTGCTTTGACCAGGTTGCGCGCGCGGAACGTCGCGCGCCAGGATTCCGCCTCATCGGCGGCGATGCGGTCGCCGCGGAACAACGAGAACCCGCGCAGATCGCCCATCCTGGCATCAGGGGCGGCATTGGCCGCGCCGGGGCCTTTGGTGTCGCTGACCAAGCCGTAGTTGGCGACATGGCGTTTGTTGGGCGCCGGCAGGGTGATGAACATGCGGTAGCTGTCGAACCCGGTCGCGGCGTTGTGGGTGACGCGCACCGCCGTGTCGGCCGACAGCACCCGAATCTCGGTGGTCCCCTCGCCGCCCGGGCCCGACGCCGCCGATGCGATGCGCACCGTACCGGCATCGTCGATCATCTCGCCGGTGGTGACCGTCACCGTTTCCACGCCTTCGGCCTCCGTGGTCAGACCGCGCCCGTAGTAATGCGCAAGCCTGCTGGGCGCGTAAGACTTGATCTCGGTCTCGCGGTAGGTGCGGCCGTCGATCTCGATGTGGATCACGCTGTTGTAGGATCGGATGTTGTAGTCGAGGTTGCGGTCGAAATAGGTGTTGTCGACCCGCCACCAGCCGGCGTTGGCGCGCCAGAACGGAACGTCGGCGAGGGTCTTGTCCGCGGCCTGCGCCGCGACGGCCAGACCCAGCGCGGCGAACATCGTACCCCAGAATTTCATCGCCCTACTCCACCACCGAGATCACGGCGTGCAGCGGCTTGGTCGCCTCGAACCTCTGTTGCTGTTCGGCCGAGGCTTCTTTCTGGTGCCTGGCCTTCCAGTCCTTCAGCGGCATGCCGTAGACGATGTCCTGGGCCTGCTCGTAGCTGATCGGCGCGCCGTAATGCTCGGCCGCGGCCTTGTACCACTTGGCCAGGCAGTTCCGGCAGAAGCCGGCGGTGTTCATGATGTCGATGTTCTGCACGTCGGTGCGCTTCTGCAGATGCGCGATCAGGCCGCGGAACGCCGCCGCTTCGGCCTTCAGGCGGGTGAGTTCGTCCATGGCGAGCCTCCGATGGGGGGTCAGGGATCAGGCGTGCATGATCGCCCTGAGATCGTCGTCTGCCAAGATGGGCCGCAGCACCTCGGCCAGAACGCCGGCCCACCACCCCTGACCGGCGGCGGTGCAGATCAGGTCCTGGCGGATTTCGATCTGGGCGTGGGGCAAGCCCTGGGCGAGGCCGTGGGCTTTCAGGCAGTAGCCGTGGGTGATGCCCGAATAGGGCTGGTTCTCGCCGACCACCAGGCCGCCGCGCGCGCGCAAGCCTGCGATCAGTGCCCGCGACAACCGCTCGTCACGGTCGAACATCACGCCCACATGCCATGGCCGGGCCGAGGCGGCGGCCGAACCGAGCAGCGCCGGCGTGAAGCTGTGGACCGAGACGACCAACGGAATCACACCGCGCCGGCGCAGCCGCCCGATCTGCGCATCGATCGCCTGATGATAAGGCCAATAAGCTGCCCGCAGGCGCGCCGCGATGGCGGCGTCGGACAGGTGGGCGTTGCCGGGAATGGCGATCCCGTCGCTGATGGCGGGGATCATCTCGGGATCGCCGGCCGCGCGATTGGGATCGACCAGCAGGCGCGAATAGCGCGCCAGCACGGCCGGCGCACCGATGCGGCGCGCAAGCCGTTCGGCCACAGCCGCCGCGCCGATGTCCCAGGCGATGTGGCGGGCCAGCGCGTCGTCGGTCAGGCCCAGGGACTTAAGGGCGGCCGGAATGGCGTTGCCGCCGTGATCGCAATGGATCACCAGCGGCACCGCGGAGTCCGGATTGATCACGGCCACCGGCGGCGGGTCGGCGGGCCCCAGGAGGTCATCGGCGAAGCGTCCGGTCGGCGCGTCCATTGAAGATTGACGTTGGTCGTGTGAGAGATGAGCGCAACAGGATCGACGTGCAGTGTCAGGATCGGGCGATGAAGGTCAAGGCGGAGCCTCCCGTCGGCGCGACGCCGAAGCTGGCGGCCGCCCGCCCGTT
>JANRJB010000173.1:0-14771 GCA_033764265.1 Rhodospirillaceae bacterium
CGTCCGCCCGACCGCTCGTTCCAGCCGAACCCGAACGCGCCCGGCGCGGGCGCATCGTCGCCCCGTGCGGCGCCCAACGGCGCCAGCATCAGGCCGAACGCAACCGAAAGGACTTTCGTCGTGGGGGCCGCCATGGCGATACCTCCTATGTCCATGTCCGCACAGACTAGGCGGCCGGGCCGACAAAATTATGGCGACGTGGATGACGGCCATCGGCCCGGCAGATCACAACGTCGCGAGAATTCGCTTTGTCAGCGGGTGCGCAGGAACTCCGCGTCGACGCCGGCCCGGTAGGCGGCTTTCAGGAAGGGCAGGGCGCCCAGCGGAGATTCGATATAGGCGTGGCGGAACGCCCAGCCGTCGCCGGCCGGCTGGGCCATGGCGAACACCTTGACGTCCATGCCGATCGGCGCCGGGTCGATGCCCGCGAGCTCGCCGTTCCAGTGCATCATGAACTGCATCGCCGCCAGATCGGGCGCAACCGGCTTGCACTGCAGGTCCCAGGTGCGCACCGAGAAGCGCTTCAGCACGCTTTCCGCCTCGCGCCAGTAGGCGTCCAGCTCCGGCATCGACCACATCGGCCGGGGTTTTTCCTCGGCAACGTAGTAGGGGGTGGCCTCGTCGGGGTGCCACAGGCCCTTCAATTCGGTCGGTTTCAGCCGCGTCCAGCAGTCGGCGTAGCGGCGCAACAGCGCTTCGATCCCGGCACGCATGTCGGTCATGGCGTGTGTCTCCCCCTGGTCTGTCGGCCATGCCTGATCGGCGTGGTGACAAAGTTTTAATGACTCCGTAAGGCCTTGGTAAGCGCCCACCGCACATTGTCGGGAGTGGTGGGCGCCGGGCCGGGCGGTCCGGTGGTATTCTGCGGGGGATCGCCTATATGATGTCGCTTCAAGACCGCGTACCCGACGCGCCGGCGTTGGCGCGGGAACCCCGCGACAACTCCACCCTCACGGCCATGCGCATCCTAGTGATCGAGGACGACCGCGAGACCGCCGAGTACCTGTGCAAGGGCTTGCGGGAAAGCGGCTACACCGTCGATCACGCCGCCGACGGCAAGGACGGACTGTTCCTGGCGCTGTCGGAACCTTACGACGCCATGATCGTCGACCGCATGCTGCCCGGTCCCGACGGGCTGACCATCGTCGAATCGGTGCGCAAGGCCGGCATCGGCACGCCGGTCCTGTTCCTGAGCGCGCTCGGCGAAGTCGACGACCGGGTCGCCGGGCTGAAGGCCGGCGGCGACGATTACCTCGCCAAGCCCTACGCCTTTTCCGAACTGCTGGCGCGGCTCGAGGCCTTGCTGCGTCGGGCCTCCAACTCGGCCGAGAACATGCACCTCAAGGTCGGCGACCTGGAGATGGACCTGCTTGCGCGCAAAGTCACCCGCCAGGGCAAGCGCGTCTATCTGCACCCGCGCGAGTTCCGCCTGCTCGAGTACCTGATGCGCCACGCCGGCCAGGTGGTGACGCGCACCATGCTGCTGGAAAACGTCTGGGAGTATCACTTCGATCCGCAGACCAACGTGATCGACGTGCATATCAGCCGGTTGCGCCAGAAGATCGACAAGCCGTTCGACCGTCCGATCCTGCATACCGTGCGCGGCGCCGGCTACAAGCTCGATCCCGCCGCGTGACGCCGTGGCCCGTTTCAAGCGCCTCGTCGGCTCGGTCAGTTTCCGCCTGGCGCTGGTCTACACGCTGATTTTCGCCGTCTCGGTCAGCGGGCTGTTCTACCTGGTGTTCTACCAGACCAGCGGCTTCGCCGAGCGCCAGGTGGAAACCGCGATCCGCGCCGAGGTGGCCGGCCTGCAGGACAGCTACCAGCGCGGCGGCATGTCGGGCCTGGTGATCGCCATCAACCGGCGCAGCGATCCGTCCCGTCGCGGCCAGGGCATCTATCTGTTGATCGACCAGATCGGCACGCCGGTGGCCGGCAACCTGGAGAGCTGGCCGTCCAATGTCGCCGTGGAAGACGAGTGGATCAGCTTCCCCATCCGCGACCTGACGGTCGGCACCGGCGAAATCGCCGACGTGCGCGCGTTGCAGTTCCAGACCGGCGAGGGGTTCCGTCTGCTCGTCGGCCGCGACATTCGCGACGCCCAGCAGTTTCGTCGTCAGCTGCTCGAGGCCTTCAACCTGGGCCTGGCGCTGACCATCGCCCTGGGACTGGCCGGGGGCTTCATCTTCGGCCGCGCCACCATGCGGCGCATCGAGGCGATCACCCGCACCTGCCGGTCGATCATGGGCGGCGATCTGTCGCGCCGCGTGCCGGTGCCGCGCGAAGGCGACGAGATCGGCCAGCTTTCGCTCGGCATCAATACCATGCTCGATCAGATCGAACGGCTGATGAAGGGCATGCAGCAGGTGTCGGACAACGTCGCCCACGACCTGCGCACGCCGCTCAACCGGCTGCGCGGCCGGCTGGAAGGCGCGCTGCGCCAGGTCAACGACCCCGCCGCGCGCGAGGCGATCGAGGCCGCGCTGACCGAGGCCGACGGCCTCTTGGCCACGTTCGCCGCGCTGTTGCGCATCGCCCGCGCCGAGGCCGGCCTGCAGCGCAACTTCACGGACCTCGACCTCGCCGCCATCGGCGACGACGTGGCCGAAATGTACGAACCGCTCGCCGAGGACAAGGGCATCGCGTTCTCGGCCGATTTCCAGCGCGGCGTCGGCGCGCGCGGCGACCGCAACCTGGTCGCCCAGGCGCTCGCCAACGTGGTCGACAACGCCATCAAGTACACGCCCGCGGGCGGCGCGGTCGGCATGGCGCTGCGCCTGATCGACGGCAAACCCACCTTCGTCGTGTCCGACAGCGGCCCCGGCGTGCCGCCGGAATTCCGCGACAAGGTGTTCGAGCGGCTGTTCCGCATGGAGCAAAGCCGCACCTCGCCCGGCAGCGGACTGGGCTTGAGCCTGGTGCAGGCGGTGGCGCGCTCGCACGCGCTGGCCATCACCCTGGACGACAACCGCCCGGGCCTGCGCGTATCGATTGCCTTCCCTCAAGCCGTGCCCGTGCCGGTATCGTCGCCGCCTCCGCGCGAGAACGCGCCGGACGAAGCGGCCGAGGCAGCCACCGTGCCCGTCGCGGCCGGCGCCCAGGCGGCATAAGGCCCAGCCGATGCGCTTCAAGGACAAGGTGGTGTGGATCACCGGCGCTTCGTCGGGCATCGGCGAGGGGCTGGCCTACGGCTTCGCTGCCGAGGGCGCGCGGCTGGTGCTGTCGGCGCGGCGCGCCGACAAGCTGGAGCAGGTGAAGTCGAAATGCATCGGCGCGGCCGAGGTGGTGGTCGTGCCATTCGACATGATCGACGCGTCCGCGCGCGCCCAGGCGGCGCATACGGTGCTGGCGCGCATGGGCCACGTCGACATCATGGTGCTCAACGCCGGCGTGTCGCAGCGCGCGCTGGCCAAGGACACCGCGCTCGAGGTCGACCGCGCCATCATGGAGGTGGACTATTTCGCGGTGATCGCGCTGACCAAACTGCTGCTGCCGTCGATGATGGCCCGCCGCGCCGGGCACTTCGTTGTCACCTCGTCGGTGGCCGGCAAGTTCGGCGTGCCGGTGCGCAGCGCCTACTGCGCCGCCAAGCACGCCTTGCACGGCTTCTTCGACACGTTGATGGTGGAGTGCGCGGCCTACGACATCGCCGTGTCGCTGTTGGTCGTCGCCGGCGTGCAGACCGAGGTGTCGCTGCACGCGCTCACCGGCGACGGCGCGCCCTGGGGCAAGATGGACGACACGCAAAGCCGCGGGCTGTCAGTCGCCGCATGCACCCGCATCGTGCTCGACGGCGTGGCGGCGAAGAAGCACGAGATCAACGTGCTCGAGCCGCGCACCCGGCGCTACGTCTGGCTGCGCCGCTTCGCGCCCGGCGTGCTCTACGGCTCGCTCATGAAGCGCATGAAGGAACGGGCGCGCAGGTAGTCGGAACCTGTCAGCCCGGCAACACGACCGGCACGATCGGCCCATACTCGGATAGCGGGATCGGTATGACCGCACCATGATCGATTGCTGCTTTGGTGGCCGCGATGGGGCTTCCCCGAGTGTCCAGAAACAGTTTGCCGTAATGCTCTGGTGGTGCTTCCTTCTGGAAGGCTTCCGCTTTGGCGAGCATCTCTTCCAATGACGACATGAGTTCGGCTTTTCGAACTCGGCCACCCGCCATTCGGACCGTCGCGTACTCTTGGTCAGAGAGAGAGCGGGCGTTTTGGCGGATTCGATCGATCAACGCGACCGGCCCGAGCTCCGTTTTCGCACACGCGGCCCAAACGAGGGGCCCAAGTGGGGCATAGTCGCGTTGGATCGCAACAAGGTCGACGAAGTCACGCGCGGCGCGACGGAATGCCGCTGCAAGCACCTTATTGATCGCCAGATCGGCGTCCGACAATCGGACTCCGAACTCTTGATCGGAGACGACCGGCAGGAAACGCCGCCGCGTCTCGTCCTGCCATTGAATTTGCGTCTGGGCGTGACCGTCAGACACCGTCGCTTCAGCGATCAGACCATAGTGGTTGGCGAAATCGGTGACATCGAGCCCCGCGCTCCGAATCGCGGCGATGTCGCGCTCGGCGATTTCGGCGAGCGACGCACCCGGATCGATGAAAATATCGAGATCGTCGCTCACGCGAAGTCGGGTGCGATTCAGCGCCGCCCCGCCGGCGACATAACTCGAGGTATCGCGATTACTGGCGATGGCCTGCAAGACCCGCCGTTGCAGCGCGGTCAGGGTCATGCCGGCCCGATCGCGTCCGCGATTTCACGCCCGATCAGGAAGGCGTCGCGGTTGCCGCGTCTCATCAAAGCGTCGGCGATCACCCGCGCCTGGCCGAACGTCGCCGTTTCGGCGTGTACAGCGATGTTGTCCAGGCATGATGCCCCGAAGCGGGCGTAGGCGTCCGCGATCCGCGCGCGCACCGTTTCAAGTTGGCCATGGGCGCGCTTGCGCACGAGCTTGCGCGCGTAGGCTTTGACCTGATCGCGATATTCTTCGGGCACGACCACTTCGACCCGGACCAGGGCTTGGGCCTTCAGGGCTTTGCGGTGGCGGGATACGCGGTCGCGAACCGGCATGAGTGAAGCCCCCAGCGAACCTCCGATTATCCCCATGTTTCCGGTAACGTCAAGTAACGTTTCCGGAAACGCGGCGCCGTTGACGCGCCAGTAGCTGGGGCTTTAGGCCGCCTTCGTGCAATAAATCGTCCGCACTTCGTAGATCTGGTTGGGGCCGGGTTCGACCGCGAAGCCGGTGCGCTTGAGCGTGCCGGTGAAGTCCATGGTGACGAAATCCATGGCGTAGGGCTCGCAGTTGTCCTTGCCGTCGATGTCGAAGAAGTAGCGCATGAACGGCGGCAGCGCCTTCACGTCGTAGGGGAAATCGAAGATCGAGAACGTGCCGCCGGGGCGCAGCAGGCGGAACACTTCCTTCAGAATCACGGGAATCCGGTCGTTCCGCACCTCGTGAAACAGGATGTACGAGGTGATCATGTCGAAGTGGCCGTCGGGCCAGCCGGTCGCTTCGGCGTTGCGCTGCGAGAAGTTGAGATCGACGTTCAAGTCGACCGCGCGCTTGTGGGCGTAGCGCACCATCGGCGCGGAGGTATCGATGCCCCATACCTCGGCGTTGGGGAAGCGCTCCTTCAGGCCCACGGTTATCTGGCCGACCGAGCAGCCGATGTCGAGGATGCGTTTCACCTGGCCGTCGGCGGGCGGCCGCGCGGCATTGGCGCAGCCCAGGTGGCCTTCGTCCTGGGTGTTCTTGCCGATGAAGAACGAATGCGTGCCCTGGTAGTACCAGTAGCCGGCGATCGGGTCGCCGTCGTAGCCGCCGGGCTGAATGTGAATCGGCTGCTTGGCGTAGTCGGGGGCGCGGAAGTCCGGGTTCCACTCAACCTTGCCCGGGCCCTTCTGGTCGTAGGCGTCGAGCTCGGCGGCGTATTTGTCCTTCTCGCTGTAGAACTCGTCGCGCAGGCCGCGCCAAGTCATTTCCTGAAGCGTCCGCATCATGCGGTTGCGCACGGCGATCTGCGGCACCGGATCGAACAGCGCGCGGATGTCGTTGACACGGGCCAGGTCGAGGCCCTTGGCCTTGGCCTGCTCGGTCGCCCTGGCCGCCGCCGCCATGGCCGGCGCGCGTGTGCCTTCCTGCGCGTATTTGCGGATGCCCTCGCAGAAATCGAGATAGCTCTCGCTGGCCAGCGTCGGGGTGCGTTCCCAGCGGCCGATCCAGCCGCGGTCGGCGAGTTGCGTCATGGCGCGCTCCTGTCGGACGGAAGCGCCCATCCTAACGCCGCGCGGCGCCGGCTGCCACCGGGTCAAGTCCACAGTGAAGGTGCGAACATCACCCGTACCCGGCGGTGATCTGGCGGCCCGACACCGCCGCCGCGCCGCCGGTGAGCGCCAGCGCGACCGCCTCGGCCACGCGGATGCCGTCGACGCCCGCCGACAGGATGCCGCCGGCATAGCCCGCGCCTTCGCCGGCGGGGTACAGGCCGGCGGTGTTGAGGCTTTGGAAATCATCGCCGCGCGCGATGCGGATCGGCGCCGAGGTGCGGGTTTCCACGCCGGTCATCACCGCGTCGGCGCGGGCGTAACCCTTGATCTGGCGTTCGAACGCCGGCAGCGCCTCGCGCAGCGCGGCGACGGCGAACGCCGGCAGGCACAGGCTCAGGTCGGTCAGGTGCACGCCGGGCCGGTACGACGGGATGACGTCGCCGAACGCCGTGGACGGCCGTCCCGCCAGAAAGTCGCCGACCAGCTGGCCCGGTGCGTCGTAGTTGCCGCGGCCGGCGGCGAACGCGGCTTGCTCCCAGCGGCGCTGGAATGCGATGCCGGCCAGCGGGTGGCCGGGGTAGTCCACCGCCGGCGAGATATCGACCACCAGCCCGGAGTTGGCGTTGCGTTCGGCGCGCGAGTACTGGCTCATGCCGTTGGTGACGACACCGCCCGGCTCGGACGCGGCGGCCACCACCGTGCCGCCCGGGCACATGCAGAAACTGTAGACCGAACGGCCGTTGCCGCAGTGGTGGACCAGCTTGTAGTCGGCCGCGCCCAGGATCGGGTGGCCGGCGAATTTTCCGTACCGCGCCCGGTCGATCATCGACTGCGGATGCTCGATGCGCACGCCGATCGAGAACGGCTTGGCCTCGACGTAGACGCCGCGGTCGTAGAGCATGTGGAACGTATCGCGCGCGCTGTGGCCCACCGCCAGCACCACCGCGTCGGTCTCGATCTCCTCGCCGCCCTCCAGCGTCACACCGCGTACGTGGCGCTTGCCGTCGGCGCCGGTCGCCACATGCAGGTCGGTCACCTTGCTTTGGAAGCGGATCTCCGCGCCCAGCGCCTGCATGGTCGCGCGCAGATGCTCGACCATCGACACCAGCCGGAAGGTGCCGATGTGCGGCTTGCTGACGAACAGAATCTCCTCCGGCGCGCCGGCCTTGACGAACTCGGTCAGCACCTTGCGGCCGCGGAAGCCGGGATCCTTGATCTGGCTGTGCAGCTTGCCGTCGGAAAAGGTGCCGGCGCCGCCCTCGCCGAACTGCACGTTGGATTCAGGCGTCAGGACCCGCTTGCGCCACAGCGCGAAGGTGTCGACCGTGCGCTCGCGCACGATCTTGCCGCGCTCCAGGATCAGCGGACGAAAGCCCATCTCGGCCAGGATCAGCCCCGCGAACAGGCCGCACGGCCCGGTGCCGATCACCACCGGGCGGCGGCGCAACGTCTCCGGCGCGCGGGCGACGTGCCGGTAGCGTGTGTCGGGCGAGGGACCAATGTTCCGCTCGCCCGTCAGCCGCTTGAGCACCGCCGGTTCGTTGTTGACCTCGGCATCGACCGTGTAGACCAGCTGGATGGCGCCCGGCTTGCGCGCGTCGAAGCCGCGCCGGAACACGGCGAACGACACCAGCTCGGCGGCGGCGATCTTCAGCCGGCGGGTCAGCGCGCGCCGCAGCGCCTCGGGCGCATGGTCGAGCGGCAGCTTCAGTTCGGTGACGCGCAGCACGGTACACCGCTAAGTCATATCAATTCGTTCCAGTCTCCTTGAAACTTTCCTATTGCTTCCAAGTACGAGAAAGCAACAACACGACCAAGAAGCGATACGTGCATTTGTGAACATCCACTGTCGTTCCACCTGTCAATCATGTGCCAGATTTCTTGCTGAATTGAGAGCTGGGTTCTGACAGCTAATCGCATTTCTGGAGAGATATCGCCTCCGAGGACAGTAAGCTTTGATAATCCACGTTCGATCAGAAAATCCTCAGCGACAATTGATTCGATTCCGCGTCTTAATGGACTGCGTTCAGCAATCCCCAAAGAAACACAATAACCCGACAATCGATTGGAAATCACCACATCTTTGAATTCCGAGAAAACTGAGTTTATGAACTCACCTCGTTTGTCCATCGGCAATCCCAAATAATCGGGCGAACGAACGAGGCAGTTAAACGCAATGAATCGTAAGTGTTCGCGCGATAGGTTTTTCGAAACGTCGATTGCTGCGGAAAAAATCATGTCGAGTGCATCATCTGGAGATGCATCTGCCTTTCGCTTTATCAGGGCGACTAGCGCTCGACGACGCGTCGCTTCTGATGTGCGAGCGGCAGCTAGGGCTGCTTGAGTAAGCGCATACTGCATGTCTGGTTCGGAAAAGCGAAAAAGATTTTTTTCGTCAACAAAATCCTTGGTCAGGTCTTGAATGAACGCCAAAACGTTTGCTCTTGCTTTCGCGTTTGCGTCCTCTTGTAGGTTAGGGAAGTTTTTCTCGAATAGTGACTGGACTACGACCCCTAATGCCCGGGTGTCATTCACTGTAACTGTGACATCCCGGATTTGGACATCGCGGCCAATGTTCCCTTTTGCACCAATAACGCTCTCACTATGCGATCTTGAGAAACGAAATTTGAAGTAAAGTGATGATCCGAATATTGCCGCGATAGCAGTAACGGCGCTCATAACGAGTGGCTGCCAGTTTTGCAGCAGCCAATTGACTAGGCTGTAATATATTTCCGGCACCTTCGGGAACTCTAACTCACTGCAAGGACGACGAAGATTGGCAGCTATGGCTGTTTACTTCGTCGCGTAGTAGGTCCGCGCCAGCATCACGTCCTGCGTGCCCATCTCGACCTTGAAGCCCACGCGCTTGAGCAGGCCGACGAAGTCCGAGCCGGTGTAGTCAACCGAATAGGGCTCGCAGTTGTCCTTGCTGTCGACATCCATGAAATAGCGGAAGTAGGGGTCGTCGCCGGTCAATCCGGTCGGGAAATCGAAAATGTTGAAGACGCCGCCGGGCCGCAGGATGCGGTACGCCTCGCGCACGATCTTCTCGCCGGCCTCGAGCGAGACCTCGTGGAACAACAAGAACGCCGCGACCACGTCGAAGTGGCCGTCGGGATACCTGGTGTCCTCGGCCAGGCGCTGCACGAAATGGCATTCGACGCCCATCTTGGCCGCGCGCATGTGGGCATAGCGAACTTGCGCCGAGGCGACGTCGAGCCCGGTGACGGCGGCGTTCTTGAAACGCTCCTTCAGGCCCACGGTCAGCTGGCCGATGGAACAGCCGAGGTCGATGACGCGGTCGACCTTGCCGTCGGCGGGCGGGCGGGTCGCGGCGGCCAGGCTCAGGTGGTATTCGTCCTGGTCGTTGGCGCCGATGAAGAACACGTTGCTGGCCTGGTGGTACCAGTAGCCGCACAGCGGGTCGCCGCCGTAGCCGCCCGGTTGAATGTGGATCGGGTGCTTGACGTAAGCCGGGTAGGCGAAGTTGGGGTCCCACTCCACGCTGCCGGGGCCCTTCGCGTCGTAGGCGGCCAGTTCGTCCAGATAGGCCTGGTCATCGTAGGCCTCGCGGTAGCGCCGCCACATCATTTCCTGGGCCGACCTCAGCAGACGGTTACGCGCGGCCACCACCGGGATCGGGTCGAACAGCGCGCGGATATCGTTGACGCGGGCGAGGTCGCGGCCTGCCGCCTTGGCCCGATTGATGGCCGCGTCGCTGGCCTGCTTCACCTTGCCGCCCAAAGGCCCGAAGATGAAACCGCGCATGCCTTCGCAGAAGCCGGCGTAGGTCTCGGCGTCCAGCGCCGGCGGCCGTTCCAGCCGTCCGATCCAGCCGCGGTCGATCTGTCGTACAACGCCCATGATGTCCTCTCCGTGTCCTATTCCGCCGCCCGCTATTCCGCCGCCACGCGTTCCGGCACGAACGGGCAGCTGTCCATCTTTTCAACCAGGTCGTAGGCGAAGATCATCTTCGCCATGCCGCAGAGCACCGCCATGATCACGCCCAGTTCCACCATCTCGCCATCGGTGAAGTGGGCCCGGGCGCGGGCGTACAACTCGCGCGTCACGTAACCCTTGGGGTTGGTCAGCACCATCACGTCCGCGAGCGCCAGTGCCGCCTTTTCCTTCTCGCTGAAGGGGCCGCGTTCATAATTGTCGAGGGCGTCGATCTGGGCCTGCGGCACGCCGGCGTCAAGCGCGGCGATGGTGTCGCCGCGATTGCAGAAGGCGCAGCCGTGGATGTTGGCCAGCCGCAGGCGCACGAGTTCGACGATCTTGCGATCGAGCCGGCCCGAATAGAACACCTTCTCGTAGTAGTCCTTGAGGTACCAGTCGAGCATGTGCGGCGCGTTGCCGAACACCTCGATGAAGGTGGCGTCGCCGTGAATCTTCTGCGAGCTGTCCCAGGCCCTCTGCAGGGCCGGCGGCAGCTTGTCGCGCGGCACGCGGGCGAACGGGGTGTCGGGTTTCATGGCGGCCTCCTCGATTGGCGCCTGGGGGTTGCGCCGGCATCATAGACCAGCCGGCGCACGGCGCACATGCAAACGGCTTATTCCGCGATCACCAGATCCGCATAGTTGAGCGAATCGCCGGCCGGCGTGTAGCCCCGCAAGCGCTTGCCCAACCCGTCGAATTCCACCTGTTGCCACAGGAAGATGCCGGGTGGATCGTCGTACTCATGGCTGAGAATTTCGCGCATCAGGCGATGGGTCTCGGCGGCGTCGGTGGCGGCGTACGCGGCGCGTACCTTCGGCAGGATCGCCGCGTCGCAGTGGAACGGCGCGCGCTCGGCGGCCAGCCCGGTGCACGCGCGGAAGCGGTACTCGGTCAACGGGTCGTGGCCGCGGGTGAACATGTTGAAGGCCTGGCCTTCCAGCTTGCCGTAGAACAGCGCCTGCAATTGCGCGCCCTGGGTGTTGGTCTTCAGCTGCACGCGCACGCCGACCGCGCGCAGGTCCTGCGCAATCTGCTGCTGCACCGCCACGTCGTTGGCGCCGCGACCCGGCACGATATTGATCACCATGTCGAATCCGTCGGGGTGTCCAGCCTCGGCCAACAGCGCCTTGGCCTTGGCGGGGTCATAGGGGTAGGGCGCGAGATCGGGGTTGAAGCCGAACGAGCCCGGAAAGGCGATCTGCGAGATCAGCCGGGTGTGGCCGCCCAGGATGCCCTGGATGATGGCCTCGCGATTGACGGCGTAGTTCAGCGCCCGGCGCACGCGCGCGTCGGTGATCGGCCCGCCGTTAACGGTGAGGAAGCCCAGGTACTGCACCACCGGCGCAAGCCGGTTGTAGAGCGTGCCGCCGACGGACTCGACGGTCTCGCGGTCGTCGGGGCCCAGCGCGATGGCAAGGTCCACCGCGCCCGAGGTCAGCGCCTGCAGTCGCGCGGTCTGGTCGGGCAGCGAATTGATCTCGATGCGGTCGGCCTGGCCCGGCCGCCAGCCTTCGGCGAAGCGCACACCGCTCAGGCGGTTTTCGGTCCAGCTTGTCACGCGGTACGGCCCGGTGCCGACCGGCCGCGTCACCATGCCGTCGGGGCCCAGCTCGGCCCACGCGCCCGGCGCGGGCAAGCGCCACGCCGACATGTGCAGCGGCAGGATGGCGTCGGGCTCGCTCAGTTCCAGGTCGACCGTCAGCGCGTCGATCGCGCGGGCGCGGGCGAGCTGGTACATGTTGGCGCCGGTGACCGACTTGCGGCCTTCCAGCGTGGTCAGAAACGCGACCGAGGCCACCACGGCCTCGGCCGTCAGTGGTTCGCCATTGTGGAAGCGCACGCCCGGTCGCAGCTTGATCTCCCAGTTGCGCGGGCCGGTCGGCCGCCAGGCCACCGCCAGCGCGGGCTCGACCGTGCCGTCGTCGGCCACATTGGTCAGGGTATCGTAGACCGACTGCACCGCTACGGTCGCCGGCATGGCGATCGAGGCATAGGGGTCGCCGCGCCGCTGCGGAATGGCGACGGTCGCCACCTTCAGCACGGTCTCGGCCACGGCCGCCGAGGCGATACCGGCCATGACCGCCGCCACCACAAGGTCCCTTGCTCTCATTGATCTCTCATGGGTCGAATCTCCGCGCCCGCGTGGCGGAATTTGCTATGCTGGCTCCGATCTTGAAGCCAATTCGGGAGGCACGCAATGCAACGCAGAACACTGTTGGGGACCATGGGTGCGGCGGCTCTGGTGGCGCCGGTGGGCGTATCGACCGCGCGTGCCGCCACATCGGGGGCGACGGCGGCGTTCGATCCGGCCAACCGCGATCACGTGCTGATGGCCTACCGCAAGCTGGCGTTCACCGCCGACGACAGCGTCACTTATATCTGGCTGCGCGCCACGCGCTTCGGCCTGGTCGATACCCAGTTCACGCCGTTCTGGGAGATGCACGTGGGCCGCATGTTCACCGTGGCCGACGTGGCGCCCGGCGCGTTCGAGGTCACCGGCCTCAGCGCCATTTTCTATACCGACGTCGAAACCGGGAAATTCATCGAGACCTTCAAGAACCCCTACACCGGCAAAACCGTCAACGTGCGCTACGCCCCGCCGCGGGTGAGCAAGACGCGTTACGACAAGAACGGCGAGGAACGCCACGCCATCGACCGGCCGGGGTTCAACGTCGCCACCAGCGCCACGCTGGGTCCGGCCTGGGTGCAGGGCGACAGCGTCTGGCTGCGCGCCGACACCAACTTGAAGGCGATTCCGATCGAGGCGGGCAAGGGCCGTCCGCAGCACGTCAACGACTGGAGCACCTATCACGGTTCGCTGGCGCAGGTCATGGACCCGGCGGCGAAGAACCCGCCGTCGACGTGGATCTTCAACGACATCAACACCTGGGCGGACTGGCTGGAGATGGGCGACCAACCCGGCAACTACGTCTCGCGCGGCATCGGCCACAAGGCGTACTCGTTCGACGAAATGCCGGACACCTGGAAGATGCTGATGCGCGAGCGCAACCCGGACATCGCCAAGGACCCGGCCGGGGCCTTGAAAGGCTGACGGCGATGCGCGCCGCGGCCCTGTGGTTGGCGTTGCTGGCCGCGGCGATACCGGCGGCCCAGACTCGCCCACAAGATCGGCCTTCTGATCGACCACGGATCGAGATCGTCGACGCCTGGGCGCGCACCGCGATCAGTTCGCGCGACACCACCGCGTTCGTCACCATCGTCAACCGCGGCGATGCCGACGACGCGCTGGTCGGGGTGTCCTCGCCCATTGCCGAGCGCGCGGCGGTGCAGCGCGTGCGCCACCGCGGCCTGACTTCGACGAACCGCGACGTGCCCCGGGTCGAGGTCGAGGCCGCCGACGTGGTGCGCATGCGCCCCGGCGGCTATTTCATCTCCGTCACCGGCCTCACCCAGCAGCTTCAGCCCGGCCAGAAACTGCCGCTGTCGCTGCGCTTCGAGAAATCGGGCACGCTTGCGGTCGATGCCGAGGTTTCAAATCAAAAGCTCGGCAACCGCGGCCGATAGCGTGCTTTCTCACGCCCGGCGGCGCGCTTGTTGCTTGGTTTTTCCCTCTCCTTAAGGAGAGGGCAGGGTGAGGTGGGTTTGCGGTCGTGCGATCAGCGTCGCCGGGGCGAACGAACTGACCCTCACCCCGACCCTCTCCCAAGGGAGAGGGGGTCGACGGATTGCGTTGCTTGGTTTTTCCCTCTCCTTGAGGAGAGGGCAGGGTGAGGTGGGGTTTGAGGTCGTGCGTTCAGCGTCGCCGGGGCGAACGAACTGACCCTCACCCCGACCCTCTCCCAAGGGAGAGGGAGTCGACGGAGTGCGTTGCTCGGTTTTTCCCTCTCCTTGAGGAGAGGGGAGGGTGAGGTGGGTTTGCGGTGTTGCAACAGGCACAGCCGCCGCGAACCAACTGACCCTCACCCCGCCCCTCTCCCAAGGGAGAGGGAGTCGACGGAGTGTGTTGCTTGGTTTTTCCCTCTCCTTGAGGGGAGGGGAGGGTGAGGTGGGTTTTGGCTATTTCCGCGACCATGCGCGCCCGAGGCTTGAGGCGCCGGCAGACCGATGCTGAGTCCGTTTTCTGGTCGCGGGTGCGCAATCGCCAGTTGGACGGCGCCAAGTTCAAGCGCCAGGTCCCGATTGGTCGCTTTGTCGCCGACTTCGCGTGTTACGAGGCGCGATTGATCGTCGAACTCGACGGTGGGCAGCACGACGCTCAATCTGCGCGGGACATCGAGCGAACGCAGGCCATTGAGGGTTTGGGGTATCGCGTCGTCAGATTCTGGAACAATGACGTGCTGTCCAACATCGATGGCGTATTGGACGCGCTGCGCGCCGAGCTTGCGCGCTCGTCCGGCTCAAAACCGTAACAACAACCGACCCTCACCCCGGCCCTCTCCCAAGGGAGAGGGAGCGCGCCGAGTTTGCTGTTTGATTTTTCCCTCTCCTTGAGGAGAGGGGAGGGTGAGGTGGGTTTTGGCTATTTCCGCGACCATGCGCGCCCGAGGCTTGAGGCGCCGGCAGACCGATGCTGAGTCCGTTTTCTGGTCGCGAGTGCG
>JANRJB010000179.1:0-17913 GCA_033764265.1 Rhodospirillaceae bacterium
CCAGGCGCTGGCCGGATGCCCGCATCGTGGGCCATTCGCGAATGCGATGGCGGGATCGCACTTGTTTGATTGACATTGTGAGCGATGACTCGATGATGACGCCCGCGTGACGGCCATTCCGCTCCTGTTGCATAATTACAACAGCGACCTTGCAGGGTCGACGCGCGCACGATGAACCGGCTGTCCGCCGCAGCTGTGGCGGTACCGCCTGATTGCAGTTCACCGATACATCCGGCGCAGGTTGGGTCCCTTTCGGGCCGACCCGTGCCGCCAAACCCAGGGAGAACCTCGAATGACCAAATCCAAGAGCTTGCTGTGCGGCGCGGCGCTGATCGCCCTGATGCCCGAGGCGATCACGCTGGCCCAGGCACAGGACGTGCGATTGGAGGAAATCGTCGTCACCGCGCGCAAGCGCGAAGAAAGCCTGATGGAAGTGCCGCTGGCGATCACGGCGTTCTCGGCCAAGGACATCGACGCGCGGGCGATGAAGACGATGAACGACGTGTCGGCGTTCACACCCAGCTTCCATTTCGTCAACCAGACCGGTGGCGGCTCGGGCCGCGCCGACCGTTCGTTCAACACGCTGGTGTTCCGCGGCCTGTTCCTGAGCGGCAACTTCGGCATCAATGCCGGCGGCCAGGCGTTCCTGGACGGCTCGCCGGTGATCGGCGCGCAGGTGGCGGGCTTGAGCGACATCGAGCGGGTCGAGGTGCTCAAGGGCCCGCAGTCGGCCTACTTTGGCCGCTCGACCTTCGCCGGCGCGATCAACTTCGTCACCCGCGAGCCGGGCAACGAATTCCGTGGCCGCGTTTCCGGCGGCTATTCCAGTTACAATTCCAACGAGGCGGCGCTGAGCCTGGAAGGTCCGATCGTCGAGGACAAATTCGCGGTTCGTGTCAGCGGCTCGCACGACACCCAGGGCGGCATGTGGGTCAACGCCGCCAACCGCAACGAAAAGTTCGGCAAGCGCGAGACCAATTCGATCTCCGGCCAGTTCGTCGCCACGCCGAGCGACAGCCTGAAGATCAAGGGCTTCATCAATTTCTTCGAGAACGACGACGGCCCGCCGGCCCAGGCCGCATTGAAGGGCGTCGCCGGCGACTTCAACTGCGATCGTGGCGGACGCAGTGCCGCCGGCGCGCCCCGTGGCGGGTATTTCTGCGGCGTGATCCCGGATTCCGACGAACTTCCGGCGCGCATCATCTCGAGCAATTACCTGCTGAATTCCTTCACCTACGGCATCCTGGTCGAAAACCGCTTCAACCTGCCGGTCATCTTCGATCCAGCGTTCCGCAAGTCGGCGGGCCTGGGCCGCGAGGCTTGGCAAGGCGACATCCGCATCGACTACGACTTCGCCGACGGCTACTCGTTCAGCTCATTGACCGCCTACCACCGCGAAAAGTCGATGAGCATCATCGACCTGTCGTTCCGCGACGGTCAGGACCGCCCGAACGCGCTCGCCGCGCTCGGCCCCAACCGCCCGGCGTTCGTTTGGTGGCTGTTGGCTGTCCAGGGGCAGCAGAAAGACTTCAGCCAGGAACTGCGCGTGTCCTCTCCGGCCGACCAGCCGCTGCGCTGGACGTTCGGTGGCAACTACCTGGCCGGCCGCAGCCCCGGCGGCAGCGTGTATGGCCTGTCGGTGTTGGGTCCGGGTTTCTTCGCGGCCATCACCCAGCAGAAAATCGATACGCCGGCGGTGTTCGGCGGCGTCTACTACGACTTCACGCCCGAGCTGACGCTGAGCGCCGAGGCCCGCTACCAGTGGGACAAGATCAAGCAGATCCCCAAGATCGGCGCCAATGGCCAACCGGTGCCGGCCACGACGCCGACCCTCCAGGAAACGTTCAAGAGCTTCTCGCCGCGTGTCTCGCTCGACTACAAGTTCGCCGAGAACTCGACGCTCTACGCCCTGTTCTCGCGCGGCTACCGCCCGGGCGGCTTCAACGCCATCCTGGCGACCTCGCCGCCGTCGGTGGTGGCGCAGTTTGCCGCGTTCGGTGCCACACTGGCCTACGACCAGGAGAAGCTCGACAACTTTGAACTGGGCGCCAAGGTCACCTGGCTCGACGGCCGCGCCCAGACCCGGCTGACCGGCTACTACATGGCCTATCGCAAAGGCCAGGTCGGGAATTCGATCCCGTTCACCAACCCGGACGGCTCGCTCAACCTGGCCACCGCGACGGTCAACACCGGCAAGACCAACCTGAAGGGGCTGGAACTTGAAGGCGAGATCGTGGTGACCGAGAACTTCCAGGTCCAGGGCACGTTTGGTCTCAATGATACCGAGATCAAGAGCTTCTTCTGCAACGACTGTAAGTTCGTCTACAACTCGTTCGACTCGACCGGCAACAGCCTACCGTCGGCGCCCAAGTGGAAGTGGTCGTTGTCGGCCGAGTATGCCG
Organism: Rhodospirillaceae bacterium; assembly: GCA_033764265.1. Lineage (GTDB taxonomy): Bacteria > Pseudomonadota > Alphaproteobacteria > Rhodospirillales > Rhodospirillaceae > VGEM01. The sequence goes on from JANRJB010000179.1 coordinate 2,403, forward strand.
CCCCGGTGTTCGGCGATTACGAAGGCTTCACCCGGGTCGACTATTCGCACCAGGGCAAGTACTTCGTCGACTACTCCAACGTCGCCCAGGGCGGCGCGCAGGACATTGTCAACCTGCGCATCGGTCTGCGCACCGACGAACTGTCGATCGAAGGCTTCGTCACGAACCTGCTTAAGGACTATTCGCCGCCCAGCGCAGTGATCGGCAACGATCTGTTCACCTTCGCCGGCACCAACGAGATCCGCTACTCGCTGGCCTCCAAGCGCCAGATCGGCGTGCGGGCGCGCTACAACTTCTAAACACCCGATGACGTGACGCGACAACGGCGGCCAGGCGACCGGCCGCCGTTTTCTTTGGTCAGGGGATGATCGGGGGTCAGGGCCTGATCGGGATAGTCAGCATGCGCGTCGGCGTTTCGCCGACGAAGTGCGAGGTGTGGCCCTGGCCGGTGGTGTCCTGGGCGTAGAGCGCGTCGCCGGGACCGAAACGGCGCACTTCGCCCGACCCGACGCCGACCTCGAGCGCGCCCGTCAGCACGATCAGTACGCGCGGTACGCGGGCCACGTGCCAATCGAGGAAGTTTCCGGGCTGGCTTTCGCCGATTTCCCAACCCGCGGCCGGCTGGAGCGCCGACTTGTGCGACCCCCAAGCCGTGACCGTGTGCGGCAAGTCGATCTCGCGGAAATGGGATTGGCCGTCATCGCCCGAAACCAGTGCTAGCATCTTCATGATGCCCCCTAAGCCGCATCACGCTGCTGACCGCCGGTCTCGCGCCACAGCACCGGGAAGAATTCGCCGTCCGGGCGTTCGCCGGGGCGCAGCGCGGCCCGGTCGACGCCGGGCACCATCGCCTTGTAACTGCGCGGATCCCACACCACGTCGTCGCCGAACAAGCGCATCGCCAGGCCGATGCGGGGCCGGTCGGGCGAAACGTTGCCCTTTGAGAAATGCGGCGTGTACGGATGGAACAGCACCGCGTCGCCGGGCGCGAGGTCCCAGGTGATGAAGCGCGTGGAGGGATTGCCGCGTTCCTTTTCGAAGTCGGGGCACGGGCCGCTGGCCTGGTCGGCCTTGAAGCCGTACTGCATGCCGCGATCAACCAATTGGCGGTGATGGCCGGCGACGAACTCGATGCGACCGTTCTCGGCGTCCACCGGAGTCAGCGCCACCCAGATGTTCGGCGCCATCTCGCCAATCACCGGCCAGGCGGTGGCGTCGATATGCCATTGCATGATGCGCGGCGAGTTGGGCGCCTTGTGAAACAGGTGATCGTGGTACATGCGGATGGTGCGCGAACCGATCACCCGGCCGGTGATCTCTGCCGCCGGTGATTCGAACGCGAAGGCGCGAAAATCGGGGTCGGTGCGCCACATGTAGCAGACCGATGTCATGGTGGCGTCCTGCGACGGGCCGAGGATGCCATAGCGGGCGGGTTCGGCGATCACGCGCTCGGCGGCGGCGCGCATGCGGGCAATCCAACCCGCGTCGAACATGCCGCGCAAACAGACCGCCCCGTCGCGGGCATAGGCGGCGCGGTCGTCGTCGGTGATCGGCTGCAGCGGATGGCGATTCATGGCGGGCTCCGGCGAAGGTCGGCGGTGGGTGGCGTTGCGCCAAACTGTTACCCGCGCGGCCGGGCTGACCCGATTCCGCCGATCGTAAAAATCCGGATTGCGGATTATGACGTGGGCCGCGCATCGACGGCGGCGGCCAGCGTGGCGCCCGCGGCCAGCCCCGGCGCAGCAGCGGCGGCGATGGCGTGCGCCGCGCCTTTCAGCGCCGGAACGAACTCGGCCTTGATGGCGGCGGTCTTCACGTCGGCGGCGATGAACCGCAGTTCCAGGCCGAAGAACTGGCCGCCGAGGACGCGCAACGGCACGGCGACGCTGCTTTCGGGACCGCGCAGCGGTTCGAACACGACGTAGCCGCGGGTGCGGATGCGCGCGAGCAGCATGTCGTGGAAGTCCTGGTCGCGCACGAACAGCTGCGCCCCATGGCGGGCCACGACCTCCCGAAACAGGGCCCGGGCCCGCTCCGGGGTCAATCCAGCCTGGTAAAGCGCCCAGGACGGACGTTCGAAAAATGCCACCGACGCGCCATGGCTGAGACGGCGCATGCCTTTCTGGCCGCGATGGCGTCCAGGCAGATGGTCCGTGGTCTCGAGTATCCTCAAGTTGAGATCGCCGACGGCGGTCAGGACCGCCGGCCATTTCAGGCGGCGCGTCAGCTCGGCCATGGGCGCGCGCGCCGCGTCCATCAGCACGATTTCGGGCGGCAGTCGGGCGCACCAGTTCAGGTGCAGTGCGGTCGCCCGGTACGGCTCGCGATAGGAGTTGCGGTGGGCAAATCCCTTGTGCCGCAGCGATTCCAGACAGCGATAAGTCGCCTGCTGGGTTAGGCCCGCGCGGCGCGCGACCGCCCGCACCGTGCCCGACCCCAGCGCGACCAGCGCGTCTAGCACGTCGAGGCCGCGCTCCAGGCTTTTCACGGTCTCCATCGCTGCCCTCCTCCCGCCCGAAATCCGATTTGCGGATTATACGCCAAGTTCCAAATTGCCGCCGATCCCCCGTGGCCCCTATGCTCCCGGCGTGATGGGGATGCCGACATGAAGCCGCCGAGACCGCTGCTGCGCGCCGGGCTGGCGCTTGCCGTCGTCGCGGCGTGCGGCGGCGTCGCCGCCGCGCCGGCTTGGCCTGCGGACAACGTGCTGCGGGTGGCGGCGCAGACGTTTCCGCCGCGCTTCGGCAATCCCTACAATCCGATCGCGCTGCCCAACGCGCTGACATTGCAGGCGATTTATGACCCATTGACGGTCATCGGGCCGTCCGGACAGGTGCTGCCTGGCCTGGCGGTGGCCTGGGCCCAGGAAACGCCCACCACCTGGATTTTCACATTGCGGCCGGGCGTTGCATTCTCCAACGGCGAGCCGTTCGATGCCGAGGCCGTGGTGGCGGCCCTCGCCTACCTGCAGACCGATGAAGGCCGGCGCGATTCGGTGGCCAGCCAGGATTTGAAAGCGACCCTCGCTTCGTTCCGCGCCCGTGATGCACTGACGGTCGAGGTTGTCACCACCGAGCCCGACCCGATCCTGCCGCTGCATCTCAGCTTCGTGCGGGTCCCTGCCCCGCGCGCCTGGGCGGAAGCGCCGCGCGAGACGTTCGTGCGCGCGCCCGTCGGCACAGGGCCGTTCAAGGTGGAGCGTTGGGATGAAGCACGGCTGGCGATGACGGCCTTCGCCGGTTCGTGGCGCGCACCCCGGGTTGCGCGGATCGAGATGCTGCAGATCAGCGACCCGACGGTCCGCGTCCAGGCCTTCGTGTCCGGCTCGGTCGATATCGCCACGGCACTGGCCCCGCAGGACCAGCCGGCCGTCGAAGGCGTCGGCGGGCGGCTGTTGTCGCGTCCGAGCCCGCTGGTGCACTACCTGATGTTCATCACGGTCAAGGACAGCCCGCTTAAAGACACGCGGGTGCAGCGCGCCCTGAATCACGCCGTCAACAAGAACGTGCTGCTGGCGGCGTTTCTGGCCAATGCGACGACCCCGGCCAGCCAGTTCTCGCACCCGATGGCCTTCGGGTTCGACCCGACGCTCGATCCTTACGACTACGATCCTGCCCGCGCCAAGGCGCTGTTGGCCGAAGCCGGGCATGCGAACGGATTTGGCTTCACCATGCTGCTCGATCCCAGTTCCGGCGGAAGTTACACGGACTGGTTTCAGCAGCTCGCGCAGGACTTCGCCGCCGTCGGCGTGCGCATGACCATTCGGCCCACCACCACCTCGCGCATGGTGGAAGGCGTGCAGACCGGTAACTGGCCGGCGGAGGCATTCGCTTGGACCTTCGCCGGATTCGACAGCTTGCGGGGTTACCGGTTCCGCAGCTGCGGCCACGCCACGCCCTACCATTGCGACCCGGCCATGATGCCCCTGATCGCCGCCGCCGAAGCCGCGCCGACCGCCGCGGCCCGCTTGGCCGCAACCCGGGCGGCGCTGGCCTACGAGCGCGACCATCCGCCGGGCGTGCTGTTGTGGCCGGGCGTGGGGTTCGACGCGGTCGCCGCCCACGTGGCCGATTACACGGTGGAAGAGGACTTGGTCCGCTGGGACCGGGTGCGGCTTACAGGCCGCGCCGACTAAGACGGCTGCCGGGGTCGTCGGCAAAGCCGGAAAATGGTGCGGTCGAAAGGACTTGAACCTTCACGGGTTGCCCCACAGCGACCTCAACGCTGCGCGTCTGCCAGTTCCGCCACGACCGCACGCCGGGATCAGAAGGGGCGCGAGCGGCCCCTCTGGCAAGAGCGGGCGGGCATAGCAAATCGGCCCTGGCTTGGCAACCGAACCCGACCGGCCGGGAACACCCCCGAAGTGGCGCAACCCCTTGGTTTTCCGTGCCCCAAGCGTTCCGTGCTATGACGGCGCCATGGATGGAACCGCAATCCCCGTCACCGACACCCCGGCCTGCGGCGCTGGCAAATGGCGGGCCGACGCGCTCGCCATCGAATTGCGCACCTCGCCGGGGCTGACCGACTACGCTGGCGCTGTGGCGGCCATGGAGGCCCGGGTCGAGGCCATCCGCACAGGCCGCGAAGGCGACCTGCTCTGGCTGGTGGAACACCCTCCGGTGTACACGGCAGGCACGTCGGCCAAGGCCCAAGACCTACTTGCGCCAGGGCGCTTCCCGGTGATCAAGACCGGGCGCGGCGGCCAGTACACCTATCACGGCCCCGGCCAACGGGTCGGCTACATCATGATGGACCTGAAGGCCCGCGCGGCCGGCGCACCCGACATCCGTTGCTTCGTGCATGACCTGGAAGACTGGCTGATCCGCACCCTGGCTTTCTTCGGTGTTCGCGGCGAACGGCGCGCGGGCCGCGTCGGCATCTGGGTCGCGCGCCCCGGCGGGCGCGAGGACAAGATCGCCGCGCTCGGCATCCGCGTGCGCCACTGGATCAGCTTTCACGGTGTGGCGCTGAACATAAATCCCGACCTGTCGCACTTCACCGGCATCGTGCCGTGCGGGGTCAGCCAGCACGGCGTGACCTCGCTGGCCGACCTGGGCGTGACCGCGACGATGGCCGACGTGGACCGGGCGCTCGCCGCCGAGTTCAGCGCGGTGTTCGGCGCAAATCTGGTCAACGATTCCGTCTAACCGGGCTTTGCCTGTCCCGCTTTGTCCAGGATCGCGCCGGGGTCGGCCCAGACATCGGCGTGGTGCGCCTTGGTCCACTCCTGGTATTCGCGCGGATACTCGGTCATGGCGTTGAGCCGCCGCCCGGCGGCGTTGCCGAGCAGGTGGCCGGGGCGGTCGCCCATTTTCAGCCACGGCCGCCACGACACGATGCCGTTGAAGTGCACGTGGGTCGGCGTCTGATTGAGGTCGGGGTTGTTGAGATCCTTCAGGCTCGTCTGCAAGGTCGTGACCTCGTTGTAGAAGAACTTCGGCCCGGGGAAGTTGGGCGGGGTCGATACCATGCTTTCGTCGACGATCCAGACGTCGTCGTTGACCACCCGCGCCGGCAGGAACCGGTGCTTGAACACCAGTCCGCGCCCTTCGGCCGAAACTTTCAGTCCGTCGGCGGAGATGTTGATGACGCTGGGGCCCATGCGCGTCTGCGGCACGTCGACGGTTTCGCCGGTGTAGGGGTTGGCGAACTTTTCCAGAAGTTGCCCGGTGGTCCAGTCGGTGAAGTAGGCCACCTCGAAGGTGCGGCCCTCGAAACTACCGTCCGGCAGCCGGTTGTAGCGGCTGAAAGTGCCGCCCAGCACGCCGTAGAGCGGCGTCAGCACGGTATCGACCACACCGTAGTAGACGCCCTTGACGTAGCCCATGCAGATGCGCCCGTCGAGCGCGCCGCGCATCTTCTGCACGGCGGTGAGGAAATCGGCGCGGCTGTTGAGATCGAGCGGCTTGTTCTTGGTCTGCGCCCGGGCCGCCACCGGCATCGACAAGGCGGCAAGCGTTCCGGGCAGTCCGAGCGCGAGGGTGCCGAAACCCAACACGCCGCGGCGGCTGGCGGCGGTCGGCAACACTGTGTCAGTCATCGTGGTGGTCTCCCCAGGGCATGTTCGCGATTGCGCCACTACAGCCGATCATCGGCGGGGAGTCGATTGGCAACGGTGCCGGCCTTGGCTTAGGTTCACCTGTAGGACAAGACCGCCAGCACAGACCATTCATTCGTGCCCTCGCCCGCCCCGCCCCTGTCGCTGATTGCCGCCGCCGATACCGGCGACTATGCGCTGCTGGACAGCGGTGCGGGCCGCAAGCTGGAACGGTTCGGCGCGATCACGGTCGACCGGCCCGAACCGCAGGCGATGTGGCGCCCGCGGCTGGACGCCGTGACGTGGCAGGGCGCCGACGGCGCGTTCGACGCCGCTGACGATGACGAACAAGGCCGCTGGCGCCACCCCGGCGCCGCGCCGAACTCGTGGCCCGTCGGGATTGGCGGCGTGACCGTGATGTGTCGCTTCTCGGCCTTTCGCCATATGGGACTGTTCCCCGAGCAGGCGCCCCACTGGGCGTGGATGGCGGACCGGCTGAAACGCTGCCCCGATCCCCGACCGCGCGTATTGAACCTGTTCGCCTACACCGGTGCGGCCTCGCTGATCGCCGCACGCGCCGGGGCCGAAGTCACCCATGTCGATGCCTCCAAGAAGTCTGTGGCCTGGGCCAAGGACAACCAGGCGGCCTCGGGCCTGAGCGATGCGCCGATCCGCTGGATCGTCGACGACGCCCGCAAGTTTGCGGCGCGCGAGGTACGGCGCGGCCGCAGTTATCACATGTTGCTGATCGATCCGCCCAAGTTCGGGCGCGGGCCCGAAGGCGAGACCTGGGAACTGTTCGACCACCTGCCCGAACTGCTGGCCAATTGCGCCAAGCTGATCGACCCCGTTTTCGGCAACGTGATTCTGACGGCTTACGCCATTCGGGCCTCGGCCGTGGCCCTGGGGCAGACTCTGCAGGATGCCCTGGCCGGCCGCGATGGCCGCTTCGAAACCGGTGAGCTGGCAATCCCCGAAGCGGGCGCGAACCCGCGGCTGCTGCCGACCTCGCTGTATGTCCGCTGGCAGACCACGACCTAAGGCGCCCTATGGACCTGCCGCACCTGACCAGCTTGCAGAACGATCATGTCAAGCGCGCGCGCGCGCTTGACCGCCGCAAGGAACGCAAAGAGTCCGGCCTGTTTTTGGCCGAAGGGGCCAAGGTCATCGCCACCGCGCGCGATGCCGGCTGGCCGCCGGAAACGCTGTTCGTCGACCGCGACAAAGCCGCTGGCGGCATTGTCGCGGAGCTGGTGGCCTGGGCACGCAGAAACGGGGCCGCCTGCCACAGCATCACGCCCAAGATCGCTGAAGCGCTGTCGGCCCGCGACAACCCGCAGCCGGTGATCGGTGTTTTCAAGCAACGCTGGGCCGCCGCGCCCGATCCGGCGCGCCTGAACGCCGGTGATGTGTGGGTCGCCCTGGAAGAGGTGCGCGACCCCGGCAACCTGGGCACGATCATACGCACCGCCGACGCGGCCGGAGCGTCCGGCGTGGTTCTGGTGGGCACCACCTGCGACCCCTATGCCCGTGAATCGGTGCGCGCGACCATGGGCTCGGTGTTCGCGGTTCCCTTGGCCCAGTTGACGCACGAAGGATTTCTGGATCTGGTCAGGGCTTGGCCAGGCGAGAGCGTGGCGACGCATCTTGCCGCCAGCACCGATCATCGGCGCGACTATCGCGGGCCGGTGCTGCTGGCGATGGGCAGCGAGGGCCCCGGCCTGTCCGATGCGGTGGCCGGTGCCTGTTCGGTGCGCGTGCGCATACCAATGGCCGCCGATACCGGGGCCGACAGCCTGAACCTGGCCGTGGCCACGGCACTGATGATCTACGAGATCAAGCGGGCGTCCCTGCCCCTGGCGTAGGTCATGCCGGGTCGGCCGTCGGGCGCTGCTCGAATCCCGGGCCGGGTGAAGCGGTGCCGGCGGATTGCGCATCCACCAGATCGACACGAGCCATCACCGGTCCACGGTGACACAACTGTATGAACCGTGCGACATCGACGGCTGGGCCGTGTGCCAGCGCCTCGACGCGACCGTCGGTCAGGTTGCGCACCCAACCGGACAAGCCCAGGTCGGCGGCCTTGCGGGCCGCCCAAGCCCGAAAGCCCACACCCTGGACGCGGCCCGAGATCAAGAGCCGGACGGCATGGGGCTCGGCCATCGCCGCGCCTCAGAACATGTCGAACGGGAACTTGAATTCGGCGTCGATGGCCGACAGCGTCTTGCCGATGGTGGCGGGATCATCAAGCGCGGCGACGATCAGCTTCGCCAAATCGGCGCGGGTGATGATGCCCGACGCCGTACGGTCCTCGGTCAACAGCCCGCGGCCGGTGGCCGGCGCGGTTTTGAGCCCGCCGGGGCGGATAATGGTGTAGTCGAGTCCCAGGCTTTTCAGATGATCCTCGGCCTGGGTCTTGAGCGGCAGCATCTCCTTCAGGAAGCGCTTGGCCGGCGCCGGAGCGGCGTCGTAGCTGTCGCCGGAGCCGATGGTGGTGACGAGGATCACCCGACGCACACCGGCGGCCTTGGCCGCGTCGAAGATGTTGCGGTTGCCGAGGTAATCCGGCTTGGGATCGCAGCTGATGCAGGCGATGGTGGTGATGACGGCGCGATAGTTCTTGCCGGCGAACGCGGCCTGCACGCTCGGCATGTCGAGCGCATCGCCGGTGACGAGCGTGACGTTGAGCGCCTTGAGTTCGTCGGTATTCGAGTTGGGGCGCACCAAGGCGGTGACCTTGTCGCCGCGTTTGGCCAGAATCTCGGCAACGTCGAGGCCGGTATTGCGGCTGGCGCCGAAAATCAACACGCCGTCGTCGGCATCGGCCAGCGCCGGGCTTTGCGGGTTCAAGGCGAACCGCGCCACGTCCTGGTTGTTGCCCTGGATGTAGAAGTAGGCGATGGCGCCGACGATCAGAACCGGGATCGCGGCCAATACCCAGAGAATAAACTTCAACATGCGTGATCTCCGTGCCGATCAACCGGGAAACTGGGCAATGCCCGACAGCGAGCGTTTCTCGCCGATATTGGCGCGCGCCACAACCGCGCCGTCGGACACGCGCACCTTGGCGACATCGCCATCCATGAAATTGCCGGTGAGAATGTAAGCCCCGTCGATCGACGGGCTGGCGGCGGCCCAACCGAAGCTGTCCATGTCGTAGGTCCGGCGGATCGCGCCGGTGTCGGGGTCGATCAGCACCAGTTGCGCGCCGGTGACGACCAGCAGCGCGCCATCGGGCATTCGCGTCATCCACAGCACCATGCGGATATCGGACTCGTCGCCGAACACGGCCAGGTCGGGCAATTGCCTTTTGTTGGCGAGGTCGTACTGCATGATCCGATTGCCGGTCTCCGAGATGTAGATCACACGCGTGTCGTTGTCGGCCAGGACCGTGCTGGTGACGCCGTGATAGCCCTCCATGCCGCCATGCACGGCGGTGGGATAAGTGGCGACCAGCTTGCGGCCGGCATCGAACCGGTAGATGTGGCCGTCGCCGACTTTGTCGGAGCCCTTCATCCGCGGCAGCTTGGTCGAGACGAATTGCGATTCGGTCTTGGTGCCGACCAGGTGCTCGCCGAACAGCATCGTGCCGTCCTTGGCGAACATGACGTTGGAGAACGCGCGGTCGGCGAAGGAAAACAGCGGACGTTCCGTGGCCGTGCGGTCGATCTCGATCACGGCATGGTTGAGGGGCGCGAAGCCGAACAGCGTGCCGTCGGGGCCGAAGGTCAGCCCGCTCAGCTTGTGGCGGGTCTGCTTGATGTAAAGCGCGCCTTTCAGGTTGAGGTCGGCGTCATACTGCAGCAGCCGCCCGGTGCCGGCGTGATCGTCGGTGGGATCATCCATGATGGTGGCCGCGACGATGATGTCGCCCTTGGCCCACGGCGTTGCGGTGGACACGCGCTCGGCGGCCGGCGCCATGCGCGGCACGACAGCGAGCGCGGCGGCGGCGACGAGGGCATGGCGGCGGCTGACGGTCATGGCGAACCTCGCGGTCGTGCGGATCAGGTCAGGGGTTGGGCGCTGCAGCGCAGGCGCGGCGGCGCGCCGCGGCGGAATTCCCAGACATAGTTGTCGCGCGTGCGCTCGGCCGGTTCGATGAATCCGTTGAAGTTGCTATCGCAATAATAATCCAGGAAGTCCTGCACCGGCGGCGATTCCGGCACCCAACCCGATTTGCCGGGTGTCAGCTGTGTCAGGTCGGCGAAGCTGGCCTTGTCCTCGCCCTGTACGGTTTGGCCGACCAGCCCGCCGGAGTTGGTCTGCCCCGTCGCCGGACCGCCGGCGTAGGATCTGCGGATGATGCCGTTATTGCGCCCGACCAGCGCGCCGACACTGTCGGCGCCGGCCGCCGCGCCCATCGCATAGCTGTTGCGGATGGTGCTGAGCGAGTTGAACCCGACCAGACCGCCGATGTTGTTGGCATCGCCGGTCACCGCCCCGGTGGCGTAGCTGTTGGTGATCGACGCGTCGGTGTTCATACCGACCAGTCCGCCCAAGTCGGAGGTCCCGGTCACACGGCCTTCGGCCACGCTGCCGATGATGGTGCCGAATGTGCTGAGGCCGACCAGCCCGCCCAGGCCGCGCGTACCGCTAACGTCGACCTTGGCGACGCTGTCGATCACGGCGCCGGTCATATCGCCCACCAGCCCGCCCGCGGCCTGCTGGGCCTTGACCGTGCCCCGGGCCGAACTGGCCGCCACCAGGCCGGAATTTCCACCAACCAGGCCGCCGACGGCCAGCCCGGCCTCGACCGCGCCATCCGCGTGCACGTTGTAAACCGTGCCCATGTTGGCGCCGACCGCCAGGCCGGTCCCGGAGCGGCCCTGCACGCTGGCGCCGACGATCCGCAGGTTCATCACCATGCCGGTTTCGCCCAGCACGCCGATCAGGCCGACACCGCCGCGGCTGGGGTGCGCGATTTTCAGGTTCCGGATGGCGTTGCCGCGGCCGTCGAACGCCCCGGCATAGCCGTACTTGCCGCGCGCCATCATGCAATTGTCCTCGGGCCCGCAGTCACCGAGCGGAACGAAGTTGGCCAGCGACGACGCGTCCAAATCCTGCGCGAGCTGGTAGTTGCGCCGCAGTCGGGCATCGAGCTCGAGGCCCGTGGATTTGCCTTCTCCCGTGCCCAAGGTCACCACGGCCTGCAATTGCTCGATGGAGCAGATTTCGTAGCTGCCGTCGTTGTTGCTGTCGTTGGCGAATTCCTGGGCATTGTCGGGCGCGGCGTCGAACCCGTCGTCGAGGCCGTCGTTGTCGGTGTCGCGGCCCTTGGCGGGGCCGGTGAGGTTCATGCAAGCCACCGACGGAACGGCGCGGACCTTGGCGGCCTGGTCCTTGGCCGCGGCGAGCAGGCTGAGGTAAAGCGCGTTGCGCTCCACCTTGTCGACGCGCAGGCCGCCCAGACTGCCGGGCGCGGGGGCGCCGGAGTTTGGAGCGCCTGGGCCGGACGCCGCCGCAGTGGTTGCGCCGCGCGGCGGCGGGGCCTCGGTGAAGGCCCGCTGGCGCGCGTAATAGGCGGCGATATCCGCGATCTCGTCGTCGGTCAGCTGCAGCACCGCACCGCGCATCAGCGATTCCGCGCGTTTGCCGTCGCGATACTCGTTCATGGCCAGGATCAGGTAGCGTTCGTGCTGGCCGCCAATCTTGGGGTTGATCGGCGACGGGGCGTTGCCGTCCTTGCCATGACAGGCGAAGCACTGGCGGGCCAAATCCTCGCCGCGTACCTGGTCGCCCGCCGCCTGGGCCGCGCCGACCCACGCCAGGACGGCAAGACCGCCCATCCACAACAAACGCAGCATCGCTTGCAACTCCCATCGCCGGCCGGCGAAAGGTAACAGACCCGCCGCGCCACCCGCCCGAGATTAGCATGCCCGACCATGTCGTGGTGGGGTTCGAAACACCATTTGCGTTCGGGGTTTACAGCCCCACGCCACGGGCGGAAGGATGGCGCCTTAATTCGAAGGGGGCCAGCATGAGCACTGTCGTTCGACCCGTCATAGCCGTGACGACGCTTTTGGTTTTGGCGGCCTGCGCCGATGGGCCGGCGCGGCCGAGCGCGCAGTCGCAACTGGTGGCGGACACCAGCCGCTACGCGAAGCTGTCGGCCGCCGACGCGGCGATGATTGAGGTGGGCGAGACCGCGTTCATGAACAAGGACGCCGCGGCGGCCGCGGCCACGGTCACCGAGGATTTCGAATGGTGGATCATCGGGCCCGATGGGCCGAAACAGGTGGTGAAGGGCCGCGCCGCCACCGAGAAGCTGATCGGCCAGTTCTTCGCGGCTTCGGACTTCGAGTCAAAGGTCTATCGTTTGGGGATGGTCGGCAACATCCTGGTGCAGGTCGAGGTCGATACCGTGCCGCAGCCGGACGGCACCAAGAAGACCACGACGTCGCTCGAGCTGTACGAGTTCCGCGACGGCAAGCGCTGGCGCGAGTGGCGCTTCCAGCCGACCGACAGCGCGCGCTGAACAGCCGTCGCCAACGGCGGGACTACGCGAACTCCAGGATCACCTGGTCCACCGCCAGGCTCGCGCCCGGCTGCTGGTGCAATTTCTTCACCGTGCCGTCGCGCTCGGCCTTCAGAACGTTCTCCATCTTCATCGCCTCGACGATGGCGAGCGTCTCGCCGGCCTTGACCTCCTGGCCTTCCTGCACCGCCAGCGAGACCAACAGGCCCGGCATCGGCGAAAGCAGGAATTGCGACAGGTCCGGCGGCGGCTTGTAGAGCATGTGCCGGGCCAGTTCGGCCTCGTGCAATGTCAGCACGGCCACGTCGACCTGGGCGCCGGCGTGGAACAGCCGATAGCCGATGCCGCGCCGGTCGACCTGCACCACGACGTGCTCGCCCTTGCCCTTGCCGCCGGAAATTTCAGCCTTGAACAGGGGCTGACCGTAGGTCCAGGCGCTGGCGACGTGCAGCGTGCGCTTGCCGACCTTGACGGTTCCCGATGCGGGTCCGTGCTCCGGGTTGCCGTCGTCCGGGTGCGGGGCGACCCAAACCTGGTGGCTGGTCTTTTCCGCCCCTTCGCCGGCCACCACCATCCAGGTGTCGGGCAGCTTGCGGGTGCGACCCGGACGCTGACCGGAGATGGCCGCGGCCCGGCGCTGATATGCCTGATGCACCAGAGCGGCCACGCCCATCAACACGGTCGGATCTTCGGCGGGAAGGTCCTTGGCCGAAAAACCGTCGGGATACTCCTCGGCAATGAAATTGGTCGACAGCTTGCCCGATTCGAACTTTGCCTTGCTCATCAGCGAAGCAAGGAACGGAATATTGTGGCTGACGCCGCGGATGTAATAGGCGTCAAGCGCAGAGCGCATATTCGCGATCGCCTGGTTCCGGTCGGAGCCGGTGGCGATCAGCTTGGCGATCATCGGATCGTAGTAGACGGAAATCTCGCCGCCCTCGTAGACGCCGGTGTCGACGCGCACGTGCTTGCCTTCGGCCGGCGGAATGTAGCGCGTAAGCCGACCGGTCGAGGGCAGGAAATTGCGATAGGGGTCCTCGGCGTAGACGCGGGACTCGATCGCCCAGCCAGACAGCTTCACGTCGGCCTGCTTGAAGGGGATTTTCTCGCCGGCGGCGATGCGGATCATCAGCTCCACCAGGTCGAGGCCGGTGACCATCTCGGTGACCGGATGCTCCACCTGCAGGCGGGTGTTCATCTCCAGGAAGTAGAAATTGCGCTTCTGGTCGACGATGAACTCCACCGTGCCGGCCGACACGTATTTCACGGCGCGGGCCAGCGCGACCGCCTGCTCGCCCATGGCCTTGCGGGTCTTGGCGTCGAGGAAGGGGCTGGGCGCCTCTTCGATCACCTTCTGGTGGCGGCGCTGGATCGAGCACTCGCGCTCGCCCAGGTACAGGGTGTTGCCGTGGCGGTCGGCCAGCACCTGGATTTCAATGTGGCGCGGCTGCTCGATGTAGCGCTCGATGAACACCCGGTCGTCGCCGAACGACGACTTGGCCTCGGACGTGGCGCGTTCGAAGCCTTCCTGCACCTCGGAGGCATTGCGGGCGATGCGCATGCCCTTGCCGCCGCCACCGGCGGAGGCCTTGGTCATCACCGGAAAGCCGACGTCCTCGGCGATCTTGAGGGCGTGCTTCGCGTCCTTGATGACGCCGTTGTAGCCCGGCACGACGCTGACGCCGGCCTTCACGGCCAGCTTCTTGGACTCGATCTTGTCGCCCATGGCGGCGATGGCGTGGGCGTCGGGGCCGATAAAGGTGACCTTGGCCTTGGCCAGCGCGGCCTGGAAGTCCTCGTTCTCGGACAAAAAGCCGTAGCCCGGATGCACGGCCTCGGCCTTGGTCTGCTTGCAGGCCCTGACGATGCGGTCGATCTGCAGATAGCTCTTGGCGGTCGGCGCCTCGCCGATATGCACGGCCTCGTCGGCCAGTTCGACGTGCAACGCGTCCTTGTCGGCGTCGGAATACACCGCGACGGTGGCGATGCCCATCTTGCGCGCGGTCTTGATGACCCGGCAGGCGATCTCGCCGCGATTGGCGATCAGGATTTTCTTGAACATGCGGCGCGGCTCACAGCGGAATGTTGGCGTGCTTCTTCCAAGGATTCTTGACGTCCTTGGTTTTCAGCATGACAAGCGACTTGCAGATGCGCCGGCGGGTGCCGTGCGGCATGATCACGTCGTCGATGAAGCCCAGGTTGGCGGCCTTGAAGGGGTTGGCGAAGTTGGCTTCGTATTCCTTGGTGCGGGCGGCGATCTTGGCTTTGTCACCGATGTCGGCGCGGAAAATGATCTCGACCGCGCCCTTGGCGCCCATCACCGCGATTTCCGCCGTCGGCCACGCGAAGTTCACGTCGCCGCGGATGTGCTTGGAGCTCATCACGTCGTAGGCACCGCCATAGGCCTTGCGGGTGATGACGGTCACCTTCGGCACGGTGGCCTCGGCGAAGGCGAACAGCAGCTTGGCGCCATGCTTGATGATGCCGCCGTATTCCTGGTCGGTGCCGGGCAGGAAGCCCGGCACATCGACGAAGGTGATGATCGGAATGTTGAAGCAATCGCAGAAGCGGACAAAGCGCGCGGCCTTGCGGCTGGAGTCGATATCCAGGCAGCCGGCCAGCACCATCGGCTGATTGGCGACGATACCGACGGTGGACCCCTCCATGCGGGCGAAGCCGGTGATGATGTTGCCGGCGAAGTGTTCGCCGACCTCGAAGAAGTCGCCCTCGTCCACGACCTTGGAGATCAACTCCTTCATGTCGTAGGGCTTGTTGGGGTTGTCGGGGATCAACGTGTCGAGCGAGAAGTCGTCGCGGTCGGGCGGATCGGTGCAGGCGATCACCGGCGGCTTCTCGCGGTTGTTGAGCGGCAGAAAATCCATCAAGCGGCGCAGCTGCAGGATGCCGTCGACGTCGTTGGCGAACACCCCGTCGGCGACGCCGGACTTCGACGCGTGGGTCATCGCCCCGCCCAACTGCTCGTGGGTCACCGTTTCGTG
>JANRJB010000186.1:0-2865 GCA_033764265.1 Rhodospirillaceae bacterium
CCGGCCGGCTTGACCAAGGGGGATTTCGCATGAGCTTCAGGATTCGTTTGGCTTTGGGCGCCGCCGTGTCGGTCATGACTGCGGCGTTGGCGTTGCCCGCGCCGGCCCAGCCGACGCTCGAGGAAATCGTGGTGACCGCGCGCAAGCGCGAGGAAAGCCTGCAGGAAATCCCGCTCGCCATCACCGCCTTCTCGGCCGATCAGCTGCAGCGCGCCGGGTTCAAGGACTTGCACGAGCTGTCGCTGAACGTCGCGGGCCTCCAGTATCACTCGCTCGGCCTGGCCATTCCCGGTCGCGTCAATTCCTCGATCCGTTTCCGCGGCATGGACGTCAACAGCCAGGTGCCCACCTTCCAGCTGGCCACCCTGTTCGTCGACGGCATCTTCGTGCTGGGCAACACCGAGTCCATTCCGTTCGACGACGTTGAGCGCGTGGAAGTGGTCAAGGGCCCGCAGGCCGCCTACTTCGGCCGCAACACCTTCGGCGGCGCCATCAATTACATCATGAAGACGCCATCGACGTCCGAACACACCGCCGAGGTCAAGGCCTCGGGGGCGACCTACGACGAATACGACATTTCGGCCTCGTTCGATGGACCGTTGATCCAGGATCGCATCGGCATCCGGCTCGGCGCGCGCGCTTACAACAAAGGCGCGATGTATACCGCCTCCGACGGCGGCGGCCTGGGCGAGGAAAGTTCGCGCAGCGTGCAAGGCACGGTCTACGTCACGCCCAACGACAGCTTCCGCATCCGCGCGCGGGCCTTCTATGCCCGCGACAACGATGGCCCGCCCTCCGGTGGCTCGATCCCGGGGCGACTGAACGACAGCTGCACCGGCAAGACCATCACCACCAAGGCCGGCGAAACCGCGCGTCCCGTGCGTTTCATCTGCGGCAAAGTGCCCAAGCTGGGCACCGCTGTGAACGCGTTGGGTTCGCTCAAGATCATCGACAGCAACACCTCCAGCCGGCCGCAACAGGCATTCATCTCCACCGGCGATCCCGACTGGCTGATCAAGAACCTGATCAAGAAGCCGCAACCGGCGCTGTTGGCCGGCTTGCCCGAACTGGACCGTATCGGTCTGGAACGCAACATGTTCCGCTTCGGCGGCCTGATGGAGTACGAATTCTCGGGCGGCATCGTCGCCACCGTGCAGGGCGGCTACAACACGCAGGAAGCCACCTGGGCGCGCGACTACACCTTCACCCCGGTCGATAACGCCTATTCGCGCGACCCACAGGACCTGGAAGACTTCTCGATCGAAGGCCGCATTGCTTCGGCCCAGGACCAGAAGCTCCGCTGGCTGGTCGGCATCAACTACTACGAACAGGATCTGATTACCTCCGGCACCGGCGGCGATTCGGTGTTCACCTGCGTCGACACCGTGCCGGGCGTGGCGTTCGGCGGCTGCCGCACGCTGGCCCAGGGCGGCTCGTTCTTCGCTTTCAACAACGCGCTCGCCAACACCGACAACGTGCAGACCACCGGCTACTACGCCGCGGTCACCTACGACTTCACCGAACAGCTGTCGCTCAGCATCGAAGGCCGCTACCAGGATGACCAGTTCACCCGCGGCACCGCGCGGCGAATCACCGCAGTCTACAAATCGTTCCTGCCGCGCGTCATCGCCCAGTACAAGCCCAACGACGACACCAACATCTTCGCCAGTTTCGCCAAGGGCGTGATCCCCGGCGAAATCAACGCGGCCGTCATCGACAATCCCACGCCCAGCACCCAGGCGCAGTTCGCCGCGCAGAACGTGGTGGCGTTCCTGCCCGAAGAAACCCTCGACAACTACGAGATCGGCTGGAAGCAGCAGTTCCTTGACAACCGTATCGCCGTCAGCTTGGCGGCCTACTACGGCGAATGGGCCAACAAGAAAAGCCGCATCCAAGCCCTGGTGCAGTACACCTGCGGCGAAGGCCCGCAGGCGCTCTTGTCCAACCCGGGCTGCCGCGGCGCCGCGTTCAACGAAGCCGGCGCCGGCCAGCTGGCGCGCACGGTCACCGGTCCCTTCTTCTCAGCGACCAACGTGGTGGTCGCCGGAACGTCCAAGATCTACGGCTTCGAGGTCGAGGGCAACGCAGCGGTCACCGAGAACTTAACCACCGGCTGGACGGTGAACTACGCCGGTAACAAATTCACCGAGTTCATCGCCAACTTCATTCAGCCCTACGCCAACTTCACCAACGCCAAGGGCAACGCGCACGCCCGCTTCCCGAAGTGGTCCGGCTCGGTCAACGGGTCTTACACCGCCGGTCTGACCGACAACTGGGATTGGTTCCTGCGCGGCGACCTGTCGTACTTCGGCAAGACCTTCATCGACGTCGATAACCTGTCGGTGTGCGATTCGTACTTCATCGCCAACGCCCGCACCGGCATCGAACGCGAGGACTTCCGCCTGGAGTTTTTCGTGAAGAACCTGTTCGACGACAAGAACTGGTCGGCTTGCGCCCGGTTCTCGGAATTCGACCTGCCGACCGATCTGACATTCATCACCGCCTATCAGACGATCATCGTCACGCCGCAGAACAAGCGGCAGTTCGGCCTGCGCACGTCGATCAAGTTCTGAGGTGATGGCGCTTGGCCGCAACGCATGGCCGACGGCCGCGATCCTGGTGATCGCGGCCGTCACCTTTTCTGCGCCGGCGGCCCAAGCCGAGACTGATGCCGATGTCGAGCGCCTGGTGGCGGTGCTGGCCGGGGAATACGACAGCGCCCCGCTGGTCGCCGCCGCGCGCGCCCGCGCGGTGCAAGGCGCGCGGCTGCCGCGCGAGCTGGCCGAGGCCCACTACATGTTCGCCACGCCGGTCGATATGCCCCGGCTTGGCCGCCATGTCGTGTACATCGAATGGCGGCACGAC
>JANRJB010000194.1:0-4038 GCA_033764265.1 Rhodospirillaceae bacterium
CCAGGCGCGCTTCATGGCGCCCTCGGTGCCGTGCTGTCCCAGTTCTTCCTCGCCCAGGCCGGTGACGACGATCGGCAGTTCGTGCGGCGGCAGCGCGTCGGTGTAATGCAGCACCGAGGTCACCGGCAGGTTCTCGCAGCCGACCGGGCCGTCGATGATGACCTGCATGCCCTTGATCGAGGTGAAGACGTAGACCGCGCCCCAATAACCGCCGGCGCGGTCGAGGTCGAGGATCAGCATCCGACCGCCTCCTCGTTCTTGCGCAAGGCCGCGGTCTGCTTGGCGTATTTGGCCTTGAACTCGGGCCGGTCGACCGGGGTGTCTTCCCAGATGCCGGCCGCGGCGCCGGACCCGACGCCTTCGAAGAAGTCCTTCATACGGTCGAAGCGGGCTTGGTTGGACAGGGCGGCGTTGATCACCTGCGCGAGCGAACCCGCGCCGGCCGGACCCATCAACGGCCGCGCCGAGATCAGATTGGTGAAGTACAGCGCCGGCGTCGCGCGCTCCTTGGCATGCTGCACGACCGGGGTCGTGCCGATCGCCAGATCGGGCTTGAAGAAGTCGACCGCCGCCAGATCCTGCTCCAACGAGGCGCGGTACTGCACCTGCACGCCCTTCGCCTGGAGCCAGTCGCGATCGGAGTCGGACCACGGCGTACGCGGGCACGCGGTGCCGACGTAGGGCACATCGGCGCCGCTTTCGACCAGCAGCCGGGCGACCAGCAGTTCCGAACCCTCGTAGCCGGTGACGGTGATGCGCCCCTTGATCGGCTTACCGGCCAGCGCGCCGGTGATCGCCGGCAGCCAGCGGTTCTTGGCGGCGTCGATCTTGGCTTGGGCGACGCCGGCCGCCTTGCCGACGGCGTCGAGCCACGCCGCGGTGCCGTCGCGGCCCACCGGCGCGGAGCCGACGATGGGGCGGCCCGCCGCCTCGAACTCGCGCACGCTGGCCTTATAGAACGGGTGAATCGCCGCCACCGCGACGCAATCGAGCGCGGAATAGAGTTCGCGCCATTCGCGCGTCGGCACCACCGGGCCGGCGGCCAGCCCGAGCGGTTCCAGCATCATGCCGATGCCGACCGGATCGGCCGGGAACATTTCGCCGAGCAATGTGACGGTGGGCAGCGTGGCGCGTTCGCGCGGCGCGGCGACCGCGCCGGCCTCGGCTTCGGCGCGTGCGTACTTTAGCATCGCGCCGGCTAGCACATCCTTGGCCTCGGCATGGGTCGGCACACCGAAGCCCGGTACGTCGATGCCGATGATACGCACACCGTTGATCTCTTTCGGCAGAAGCTGCAAGGGCACGCCCGAGGCGGTCGGCACGCACAGATTGGTGATGACCACCGTGTCGTACTTCTCGGGGTCGGCGAGCTTGTAGACGGCCTCGCGGATGTCCTCGAACAGCTTGCCCGTGACCAGCGTCTCGGAGTTGAACGGCACGTAGCCAACCGTGCGGCGCGCGCCATAGAAATGCGACGTGAACGTCAGCCCGTAGACGCAACAGGCCGAGCCCGAGAGCACCGTCGCGGTGCGCCGCATGCGCAGGCCCACGCGCAGCGAGCCGAACGCCGGGCACATGCTCTGCGGCTGGTCGTGCGGACCTTTGGGATAGTCGGCGGCGTAGCGTTCAAGCACCTCGGACTTGCCCGAGGCCATGGCGGCGGCGCGCATCTTCTCTGCGCCCGCGTGGCACCCCAGGCCATCGCCGGACGCAGCCGGCGCGCAGGCTTGCGCGGCGGCTTGCGCCTCGCCGATGGCCGCGGCGTTGGACAACGACGCGCCGGCCGCGCCGTCGTAAACGACTTCGCCGCCGGTGGGCGTCGCAATAGGTGCGGAGCCGTGATCGTTCATCGCCGACCTCAGACGTTGTCGTAGACGACCTCGAGCGATTTCTTGGGCGCGTAGCTGGCCCCGCGCAGGTCGGCCTGGCTGGCCGGCTGCAGCTTGAAGTTCGCCCCCGTGGTGTCGGGCTTGAACAGGCCGAGCAGGCCATCGGAGGTGAGCGGTTTGGGCCGCACCGGCGGCGCCTCGGCGACATTGGTGGCCAAGGTCTCGAACAGGGGCGCCCACTCGGTGCCGGGCCGGCCGATGATCTGGTAGTTGGCCGACTTGCGCCGGATGTCCTCGTGCGCGGGAATGGCCGATAGGATCGGGATGCCGACCTTCTCGGCGAAGGCCGCGGCCTCGCCGGTGCCGTCGTCCTTATTGACTACCATGCCGGCGACGCCGACGTTGCCGCCCAGCTTGCGGAAGTATTCCACCGCCGAGCAGACGTTGTTGGCCACGTAGAGCGACTGCAGGTCGTTGGAGCCGACCACGATCACCTTCTGGCACATGTCGCGGGCGATCGGCAGGCCGAAACCGCCGCACACCACGTCGCCCAGGAAGTCGAGCAGCACGAAGTCGAAATCCCACTCGTGGAAGCCCAGTTTCTCCAGCGTCTCGAAGCCGTGGATGATACCGCGCCCGCCGCAGCCGCGGCCGACCTCGGGCCCGCCCAGCTCCATCGCGAACACGCCGTCGCGCATGAAGCACACGTCCTCGATTTTGACGTCCTCGCCCGCGAGTTTCTTCTTGGAGGAAGTCTCGATGATGGTCGGGCAACTCTTGCCGCCGAACAGCAGCGAGGTGGTGTCGCTTTTCGGATCGCAGCCGATCAGCAGGACCCGCTTGCCCTGCTGGGCCATCATGTAGCTGAGGTTGGACAGCGTGAAGCTCTTGCCGATGCCGCCCTTGCCGTAGATGGCAATGATCTGCGTTTTCTTGGTCGGCGCAGCGGTCGAAATCGGCGCGGGCTCGAGCGCAGCTTCTTCGCGCAGCTTCTGGTGGGTCGCCGCCAGGGTATTCATGCTAAAGCCCTCCAATCCACAACCATTTTGAGACACGCGGGATCCTGAAACGCGGTGACGTAGGCGTCGGCCGCTTCGTGCACCGGCTTGCGATGGGTGATCAGGCCGTCGAGCGACAGCCGGCCTTGTTCGATCACGGCCTTGGTGGCGGCCAGATCGTCGGGCTTCCATTCGGCCGCCACGCGCAGCCGCGCCTCGCGCATAAAGGCCGGCGGAAAATTGAAACTGAGCGCGTTCTCGTAGAAGCCGGCCAGCACCACTTCGCCGCCCTTGCCCAGGCGCGCGATCAGGCTGTCGAGAATCTTGCCGTCGCCGCTGACGTCGTAGATCGCGCGATAATCCTTGCGCGCATCTTGGTCAGGATGCACGACCGCGTAGCCGGCCGCGCCACCATGGCGATCGGCATTGGTTTCCCAGACTGTGGGCGCGGGGTGACCCAGCGCCAGCGTCAACCGCGCGAGCAGTCGGCCGAGCACGCCGTGCCCGACGATCAAGTCCGGCGGCGACCCGCCGACGATGGCGTGATAGGCGGTCGCGGCCAGCGCGATCAGCACGCCGCGTTCGTCGAGCGCATCGGGTATGGAAATGGCGCGCGCGCCCGGCACGATCACGCGCCGGGCGGCGCCCCCGAACAGTCCGCGCGCGTCTTTGTAGCAGGTGGCGCCCGGCACGAAGACCCGCTCGCCGATCCGGCCACGGGCTCTTTCCCCGGCGTCGATGACACGGCCCACGGACTCGTAGCCCGGCACCAAAGGGTATCCCATGCCGGGAAAGGGCGGCATGCGGCCGGACCACAAGAGTCGTTCGGTGCCGGTACTTATGCCGCTGTATTCGATGCCGACGACCACGTCGTCGGGCGTCACAGATTGCAGGGCAAGCGTGCGCAGCGACAGCTGCCCAGGCCCGTCGAGAACGATGGCGACCGTTTCCGTCTGCGTACCGTGCATCCGTACTCCCCCCGTCAAGTTAGGAGGGAGGTGTAGTAAGTACAAGCTGCATCGTCGGCTGCGCTGAAACCGAGCGACAGTTTTATTGCCCTACTTGCAGTAATGGATAGGTGCGGACTGCGTCATCATTGCTGCTGCGCGGCGCGGATCGCGTCGCTGACCTTGGCCGGTTCGGCATAGGGCATGGCGATGTAGCGCCCGCCCATGGCCGCGGCCAATTCCGCCCCTTCTGGCCGGGCCCGT
>JANRJB010000207.1:0-14718 GCA_033764265.1 Rhodospirillaceae bacterium
TTGCGATGGCTCTGGCCGGCTGGTTGATTGACGCCGGCGTCAGCATGTCGCACCAAGCCTTGGCCAACGGCATGATCACAGTCGCCGCGGCCGCACTGCTGGTCGCTGTATCGCGATCGATGCCCGCCAAGAGCCGCGGACGTCGTTGACGGACGCAGGTTGTCAGCACTGCGCCCGGCACCCTAAAGTGGGTCCTGGGGGGCATCATGAGCCAGCTTCGGGACAAGATTGTCGTGATCGCAGGCATCGATAATTCCGTGGGACGCGCCGTGTCGGCCGTGTGTCGGCGCGATGGCGCGGTGGTGATGGACCTGCCGGTGCTGGAGGCCGACGAAACGGCTTGGCGCACCGCTTTCGAAACCTGCGAAACCGCACATGGTCGTGTCGATCTTGTGGTCAACGCCCTGCACGCTTGCCGCATCGGCGGTATCGCAGAGACCGGCCCGGTCGACTTCATGGCCGGCTTCGACGCGATCGGGCGGCAGGCTTGGCTGTGCCAGAAATTCGCCATCGCCGCGTTGAAGCGCGCGGGCGGCGGAGTGCTCGTCCATGTTACCACGGTGCTGGCGCGTGTCGCCGCCGCCGACTGCGCGGCAATGTGCGCTGCCGCGCGCGGCGTTCTGATGTCGTCAAAGTCTGCCGCCCTAGAATGCGCTCGCGCCAAGGACAACGTCATCGTCAGCACGGTGCTAGCCGGCCGGATCGAAGGTGATCCGGACCATTGGCCTGACGGTCGGTTACTGCCGCGCGCACCCATCGTCACACCGGCCGACGTGGCCGATGGCGTGTACTTTCTTGTGACCGATGGCGCGGCCTACATGACCGGCGTCGAGCTGCCGGTCGACGGCGGATTCCTGGCGAGTTGATCCCATGCCGACCCTGACCGCCAAAGTCGTCTTGATCACGGGTGGCACGTCGGGTCTGGGCCGCGCTACGGTCGTCAATATGGCAGCGGCCGGCGCAACCGTGGTTTTCACCGGCCGCAGTTCTACCGGCGCCGAAGAAACCACCCGCCGTCTGGCCGCACAAGGCCTGAAGGCACGCTACCTGCCCCACGACGTGACGCAAGAGTCCCACTGGGCGAGCGTATTCGACGATCTACTGTCACGCGAAGGCAGGCTGGACGTGCTGGTCAACAATTCCGGCGTCTCGCGGCTGCGGCCGATGGAAACGCTGACGCTGGCCGACCTGACTTTCCTGACCGATGTCAACGTGCTGGGCATGTTTCTCGGCATCAAGTTCGCGTTCGCGGCGA
Source organism: Rhodospirillaceae bacterium (assembly GCA_033764265.1). Lineage (GTDB taxonomy): Bacteria > Pseudomonadota > Alphaproteobacteria > Rhodospirillales > Rhodospirillaceae > VGEM01. The sequence continues at coordinate 1,256 of JANRJB010000207.1, forward strand.
TGGAGCGCAATCCCGGCAAGGTTGGGTCGATCATCAACATTTCCGCGCTCAACGCATTGCGCGGATCGCCCAATTCCACCGCGTACGCGATCGCCAAGGGCGGCACCACGCAATTGGCGCGCGCCGCCGCGCTGGAAGGACGCGCCCGCGGCCGCAAAATCCGCGTCAACGCGGTTCATCCCGGCGTGCTGTTCGAGGAAGGCGACAAGCCTTCACCCGGCGCCATCGCGCTCTACGGCGAGGAAGGCGCCAAAGAGTTCGTCAGACGCAACATCGCAACCATTCCGCTGGGCCGGCTCGGCCATCCGCGCGACATCGGGCGGGCAGTGGTTTTCCTGGCCAGCGACGCCGCGCGGCACATCACCGGTGCGGAAGTCATCGTCGACGGGGGGCGCTCGGCCGGCGAGTACGCTACCCACCACGGCGTCAGATCGCAGAAGTAGGGGAGGACTCCGATGCTCCGATACCTGATTGCGAGTTTGCTGATGTCGGCGCCCGCGTCAGCGGCGGACGACAACCCCAACGTTCAGGCATTGCTGCTGCGCGCCGTGACTGTGACATGCAAGCTCGACGAATCCATCGCGTTCTACCGCGATATCCTCGGCCAGAAGGTGATCCAGGAACGCGACTTCACCGCCGATGTGGCCAAGCCCTATGTCGACGTGTCGGACAAGGCGACGGTTCGGCTGGTCGTGATGGAAGGGCGCGGGGAATATCCCGGCGGTCCGATCATGGGCGGACGTGTCGCGTTCATGGGCGTGATCGGCGATCCCGACGGCCCGGCCTGCCGCGACCTGAACAACAACGCCGAAGAAAAACTCAAACGTGGCGGCCGCCACGGCGAGGCGATCCTGCCGTTTCGCGTCTCCAGCATCGATGAAATCGCCAAACGCCTGGCGGCGAAGGGTTACCGCATCGGCTTCCAGCCGCGTCCATCGCCGGTGGGCGTGTCGCGCAACATGATCGCCTATGATCCCAATGGCGTGATTCTCGAGTTGTTCGAGACCAATATCGCTCCGCTAGCGCCCATGACCCAAGGCGTCACCGAGCGCATGCCCATCCGATAGAAGGAGCATCCCATGGTGAACCTGCTGGCGATCATTGTCGCCGGACTCGCGTTGTCCGCTGCGGTCGACGCGCAGCAACCCGGGCAGCGCGCCGCCGAAGCCGAGGCCGCAAGAGTGCAGAGCATCTTGCTGCGCTCCGTCACGGTGACGTGCAAGCTGGATGACTCGATCGCGTTCTATCGCGACGTGCTGGGCCAAGAGGTGATTGAGGACGTCCGACAAAACGGCGCTGGCGCCGCCAAGTACCTCGACGTGTCGCCGAACGCCGAGGTCAGGTTCGTCGTGATGAAGGGCTCGGCCGTTTATCCCGGCGGCGAAATTATCGGCGGCCGGGTAGCGTTCATGGGCATCAATGATCCCGACGGTAAGGCCTGCAAGGATCAGGACGCAACCGCGAACCGCAAGGGTGTGCACGGCAGTCACATCCACCCGCACCGCGTCGCCAACATCGACGAGATCGCGCGGCGCGCCAAAGCCAAGGGTGTCGAAATCTTGTTCGGGCCCGGTCCGTCAGGCTCGCGTATGTCGCGCTCGATGATGATGTTCGATCCCAACGGGCGGATCGTCGAAGTCTTCGAAATCAACATCGCGCGAATTCCAGACTAACGGCATGGTTTAGTCGGCGGAGTCGCCGTTTGTCCGGTCGCTCAACCAAAGAATGTTAGATGTCGAAACCATTCTCGCAATGATAGAAACTTATATTTATCAGATGGATAACGCGTCATCCAAGTTTCATCACATTTATCTAGACGTGATCCCTCTCTTGGCGTACACAACCGTTACGAGTTTTTGATGGTTGGCTTGGTTCGGTTGGGGGATTGACGTTTCCATGTTGGGTAAAGGCATTTTCATGGCCAGCGCCGGGATTTTCTCGGGCTTGGTCGCTGCTCACAAAGTCAGCGAAGAAATCGCGGGCTTGGCCGTTTGGCTCGATCCCCTTGCCAATACCATGGCGGCCTTTGGCGTCTGCGCTATCTGCTATTGGGCGCTGCGTTATCGCCGCAGGAACCCCTCACGCGCCTAACCTCTCCTCCCCACCTCGTCAGCGCGTGACGTTAGAACCCCGCCCCCCTCCGGCGGGGTTCTTTTTTCGTTGGCGCAGCACTTTGCGGTAAGTTGATCGGCCGCGCGGCGTGGGGTTGACCGGAACGAATCCTGCGGCGGCGAACAGCCGCGGCACGCCGGTCCAGGCAAATACGGCGGGCATCTTTCCGGGCTTCGACGGAGCCACGGGATAGCCTTCCACCACATCGGCGCCGCTGGCGCGCGCCAGTTTGACCGCGCCGGTCAACAGCGCGGCGGCAACCCCTTTGGCCCGCCACTTGGCGGGCACGAAGAAGCAGGTGATGCTCCAGGTCGACGGCACGAGGTCCGAGCCAAGCGTGCGCGACCGCACCAGAAAGTCGAACGCGGGCTTTGGGCCGATCGACACCCAACCCACCGGTTCATCGCCGGCGAATGCCAGACAGCCCAACGCTGAACCTCCGACGATCAAGCGCTTGAACGCACGACGGTTTGGTGCGCCCTTGTTTTCCCGCCAATAGGCCTGGCCCGGCGGTACCCGCCAGACCATGCACCAGCAACCTCCGCAGGCACCGTTGGCGCCGAACAGCCGTTCGATCAGGGGCCAATCACCCGGCGCAATCGGCCGCACGCGAAGCCGAGGCGTTCCCGACGGCGCACCCGTTTTCATGTCGGTTTGACGCCCCGGTTCTGGATGACGCGCTCGAAGAACGACGGGCCCTCGTCGAACTGCGGGCTCTGGTCGAACAACGGCGTATGCGCCCGTGCGCGCGCGATGTAATCCGCATCCAGCAGGTTCACATCGGTCAGCTTGACGCCGTCGAAGTGCCAGATCACATGCCCCGGCGTGTCGCCCATTTCCATCCAACGTTCCCAGGGGCGGATGTTCCAGCCGCTGACGGTCGAGGCCGGCGTCTCGATCGCCGGATCGAACACCTCAGACGCGCGGCACATTTGCGAGGCCACCTCGCGCGTGGGCTGCTGAAGGATCGGCGGGAAGTTGGATTTTCCGCGCACGCGGATCACATCGCCGTCGAGGTCCCAGTCCGGCGCCAGTGGTTCGTCCTTGTACGAGTCCGGAAAGGCCGCTTTCATGCTGCCGTAGTACTCGCCCATGGTGGTATAGTATTCGCCCTCCTTATGACGGATGAAGCTGACTCCCACTTTGTTCATCTTGCCGGTGAGCGGATTTCGGAATTCGTCGATGAAACGGCGGGTTTCCAGATCCTCGAAAAACGACAGCGTCGAGGAATAGCGCACCCAGGTGCTGTCGTCCTTCTTCGTCCACCATGCGCTCTCGCTGCCGCGTAGCCCCACGATCGGCGTCACGCCGGTCGGCTGCACGGCATACACCGTGATCCGCGTCTTCCAGGTGACGCGGGTTTTGCCCGAGGTGCCGTAAATCCGAACCAGTGTGTTGAGTATGTCCTTGGGTTCGGTCGGCAACCTCGCCCCCGACGCGGCCAATGCCGCGTTCCCGCCCCCAAACCTGGCTCCCGCCATTCCCCAGCTGATCCCACCCAGGCCGATTCCGGCCGTCCATATCCCCAAATCCCGCCGCGACATTTCGATCATCGTGCTTCTCCCGTTCCGTCGATTTTCCGTTCAGCGCGCGTCGCCGCTCAACTCCACCAGATCGTACGTTTGCTTCAACAGATCCCAGCGCAGCCGCACCGGCACGCAGTCCTCCGGCGTCGCCCAGATGTCGATCGGCGGGTAGTCGTTGAACAATGCCTGGAAATGCTCGACGGCGAAGGTTCCCGCTGGCACCTGCAGCTGCTCCCGGCCCACATAGCGCTGCCGCACGCGCCCGCTCGACGGCATCAGGTATGGGCCTGAGCCGCCGTTCGGCAGGTGCGAACTGGAAAACGACACGCCCGAGGTTTCGGTTACGGAACCGGGTGTGCGGTTCGTGATGCGAGCCAGGCCCCACGCGTCGCCGTGCACCGGATGCGTGCCAAAGCTGCGCGTACGCGTCGGCGTATCGAACGATTGCGCGATACGGCCGTCCTTGGCCGTGAAGCCCTGGCATTCGGCGGTCGTGTCGGTGAAGCGGAACCACGACCCACCGTAGAATTTTTCCGCGATGGTCAGCCGCACATAGGCGTCGATCGGCTGCCATTGTTTGTCCACGGTGATGACCACGTCGCGCAACAGCCGGTCGTCGTCCATCTCGCACGTCGCGCGCATGGTTCGCGCGCCGTCGGGCTGGATGGTCACATAGAACATCTCGCGCCCCATCTCGCCCTTGCCGTCGGTCAGGTACAGCACCTTGCCGCTGTAGGACCTGTGTTTCATCGCGCGTCTCCTGACAGTTCGACCAATTCGTACGTCTGCTTGCGGTAAACCCACTGCACTTTGACCGGAACATAATCCGTCGCTGTGACCCACAGGTCAGCCGGCGGTTTGTCCGGAAATAGGTCCTGGAAGTGCTCGACGTCGAAGGCGCCGGCCCGCACCGTCAGTTTTTCCCGACCGACATAGCGCCGTCGCTTGCGGCCGGTTGATGGCGTCAGCAAGGGGCCGGACCCGCCGTTGGACTGGATTGAGGTGGAGAAACGCACACCTGGCGGCAGCGCTTCGTGCCCGGGCTCGCGGTTCGGGAAGTGCGCCAGACCCCAGGCGTCGGCATGGACCGGATGCGTGCCCAACTCGCCCGCGGGGCCGTCGAGATCGAATGCCTGCGACCAGCGGCCTTCCAAGGCCGTCACCGCATGGCACTCGGCGGCGCGATGGGTGAAGCGAAACCAAGTCGACCCCACGAACGCGCCGTCGGTCACGATACGGACGAAGGCGTCGATGGGATACCAATCGGCGCCGACAGTTGCGACCACATCGCGCAGAAGTTTGTCGTCCTCCAGTTCGCAGATCGCGCGCAAGATACGCGTGCCATCGGCCTGAATGGTGACATGGAACATCTCGCGGCCCATCTCGCCGACGCCGTCGGTCAGGTAAAGGACTTTGCCCGTGTAGGACCGGTGCCGCATTGGAGGACGCCACGTTTGGGCCTATGGTAATCGACACGACCGGGGGTGCACCATGATTCGCATGCTGCTGATCGCTTTACTCATGCCGCTGGCGGCGTTGGCCGAAGGGCAGGGGCCACAGACATTCAAGGACTGCGCCGACTGCCCCGACATGGTGGTGATTCCCGCCGGCGGCTTCACGATGGGCGCCCCCGAGAGCGAAAGCCAGAATCGCAAGTTCGGCTGGGGCGGTCCGCCGATCGAGGTTCGCATCGCCGAGCCGTTCGCCCTTGCGGCCACCGAAATCACACGCGCCCAATTCGCCGCATTCGTGGCCGCGACCGGCTACGTCCAGGACGGGCGCTGTCGCTCCATCTGGGAAAAGCGTCTGGCGGACCCCACCAAGGTCTCGTGGCTCGATCCGTCGTGGCCCAACGGCGAGAAGCAGGCCGATGATCATCCGGTGGTCTGTATCGGCTTCGAGGACGCCCAAGCTTATGTCGCATGGCTGAACCGCTTGGCCGCAGGCAAGCGAACCTATGCGCTGCCCAGCGAAGCCCAGTTCGAATATGCCGCCCGGGCCGGTACGACAGGGCCGCGGCCGTGGCCAGGCCCCGTCGAAGAGTCGTGCAAGTACGCGAATGTCGGAGACGAGAGTTACTTGAAAATCATTCCCGATTACGGCGCGATCGCTTGCAACGACGGCTATGCGTTCACCTCGCCGGTCACGGCGTTCCCCGCGAACGCATTTGGGGTTCACGACATGCTGGGTAATGTGTGGGAATGGGTGCAGGACTGCCGTGCCGAAGACTTGGGCGCGACACCGCGCGACGGCAAACCGCTCGAAAACCCACCGGCGGATTGCAAGCGCCGGGTGCTGCGCAGCTCTGGCTACAGCTCGGCCGACTGGTATACCCGCGTCACCACCCGCGGCGGCGATCCAGTGCCAGGTACGCGCCTGGTCGTGCTGGGATTCCGCGTCGCGGCGACGGTGGACTAGTTCACACCCGTTCCTTGGCTTTCGCAAGGTCGGCGGGAAGGTGCTTGCCGCCGAAGTAGAAGTGAATGCCGGCCCAGACACCGAAAAACGGGACCACCAGCATCAGCGCGTAGCGCAGCGACTCCTCGCCCGCCCAGGGCCGAACCAAGTCGCTGGCCGCGCCCACCATCTGCGGCCCTATGCCCAGCCCGATGATCCCGGCGAAAAACAGCGAGAGCGCCGGGAACGAACTGCGCATGCGCACGCCCGCCAGCCCCTGCAGGATCGCGCTGTAGATCGGCAGGTGCACGGGGCACAGAATCAACGGCACCCCGATCAGCACGACGGCGACTACCTGATTGTCGGAGGCGAAACACAATGCGCCGATCAGCGATCCGGTCGTGGTGGTGATGCACGGCAGCCACGCCATCCAGCGCTTATCGTGGGCGCCGATTCGATCGGCGAGGTAACCTCCGACCAGCGTGCCCATCATGCCGCCGGCGCCAATGGCCGGGGCGAGCCACGTGCCGATCTCGCCGGTCGACATGCCGAATGAGCGCGACAAGAATGACGGGGCCCAGACCGACACCGCGGTATAGACCAGGCCGGTGAACGAGGTGCCCAGCATGCAGTGGATGAAGGCCGGAATGGTCAACAGGGTCTTCACCACCTCCAGGAACGGCGGCGGTTTGCCCGGGTCGACGTAACCATCGGCCAGCCCGCGCGGCGTTTCCTTCACCGTCAGCCACACCAGCACCGCGACGGCGATTCCCGGAAAACCGAGCGCGAAAAACGCGACGCGCCAGCCGAAAATCTCCGTCAGCCAGCCGCCGGCGACGTACGCGATCACGCTGCCGAGCGGCACGCCCATGGCCATGATGCCGAACGCGGTTGCGCGTCGGCCGGGCGGAAATATGTCGGACACCAGCGAATGTCCGGCCGGCGACAGCCCCGCCTCGCCGAAGCCGACGCCGAAACGGGCCACCGCCATATGTAAGAAGTTGGTCGCCCAGCCCGACAAGGCCGTCATCAGGCTCCAAAACCCGACGCACAGCGCCAGCACATTGCGCCGGTTGAAGTGGTCGGCGGCGCGGCCGATGGGGATGCCGGCCACGGAGAAAAACAACGCGAACGCCAAACCGGTGATGAACCCCAGCTGCGTGTCCGACAGGTTCAGGTCGGCCTTGATCTGCGGCAGCATGATCGCCGGCAATTGCCGGTCGATGTAGTTGAGTACGCCGCACAAAGTCAGCAGCGTCACAAGGTAGCGGGCGTACCCGGGCGTGATGCCTGGCGGCAGGTCCGGTTTGGCGGGCCGCTCCACTATTCCGCCGCCCGGCGTACGCCGTCGTCGGGATAGTTGATCACGCCCATCGACTCCATGTTCTTCAGGGCCTGGGCCTGGATTTCCATGATGCGCTGCTTGGAGTCCATCGGCTGATCGGCGAACTGATTCGCAGGGTAGAAGACCGTTGAATTGTATAGCGGCCGATAAATCTCGATGCGCTGGCGCAACAGCCGGTTGCCGGCGCCCGGCTGCATCCGGGCCCGCCGCAGCGCTTCGACGTCGATGGTGGTGCTGGCGGTGGTGCATTCACCCGGCCCGCCGGTGGCCGCCAGCACCAAGCCGTTGTAATCGATGATCTTGGAGTTGCCGAGTGTCTGGCCCTCGGGAAGGTAAGTCCCCAACTGACCGGTGGCGTTGCACGAGACCAGGTACATCATGTTCTCGGCGGCGCGGACCTTCTTGGCCGACTCCCATGCCCATTTGTCGCCCAGGCCCTGGTCGGAGGTGGGGTGCAGCAGCACCTCGGCGCCGCGGAACATGAACATGCGCGCGGCTTCCGGGTACATGATCTCGCCGCACGGCATGATCGCCAGGTTGCCCAGTTCGGTCTTGGCCACCGGGAAGGTGCCTTCGATGCCGTGCTTGGCGAAGTACTTGTCCATGAAATCGTGTGGACTGCCGGTATGTACCGTGTTGATGCGCCGGTACTTGATCAGGATTTCGCCGCTCGGGCCGATGATGAAGCTGCAGTTGAAGTAGCGTCCCGGCCAATCCGCCGTACGCTCATAAGCATTCATGCCGATGTAGCACTTCAGGTCCTGGGCCGCCTTTTGGAAGCGCTCGGTGACAGGGCCGGGAATTTCGATGCAGGCCTTGTCAATCCATTCGGCCGCCGTTTCGTGCAGCGGAAATCCGGTCAGCGCGAATTCGGGGAACAGGAACAGATGCTTGCCGCCGCCACCCATGCGACCGGCGGCCCGGATCAACTGCAGCCAGCGGTCCACACTCTTGCCGACGATCGCCATGGCCTCATCGCGACTGTTGGCGCTGTTGACGCAGTGCGTAAAGACCTGCACGCAGGTCGCGGTCCAGGGTTGGATCATCGGCGTGTCCTTTCGGTCGAAGCGGCGGGCGCCATCCTTTCACCGCTGTTTCCCGGCAGCAAGGCGGCCGATGCGTGTGTTCGCAAGCAGACCGCATATTCGTGGTGCGGTCGGCGCCACTTCGGCGCACAATCTTGCCCGCACGGCGAGGAGGGGGCCTTCCATGCGCACGATTTCATGCCTGTTCGCGCTGATTATGGTTGCCGCGGTCGGCGCCACACCACGCGCCGACATCGCGATAACCAATGTCTCGCTCCTGGACGGTTCGGGCGGGCTCGCCCAGCCCGGCATGACCGTTGTTGTCGGTGGCGATCGCGTCACCGCGGTTGGTCCCACGGTCACGGTGAACGTCCCACGTGCGGCGCAGCGCATCGACGGGACCGGCAAGTTTCTCATGCCTGGCTTGATGGACATGCATATCCATCTCGTCGGCGCCGGGCAGTGGCGCGGACTGTCCAATCCGCCGGGCGTGGAAATCGACCGGGATGCGGCGCGATCGGCGCTGCATAGCTATCTCTATTTTGGGGTCACTTCGGTCTATGACGCCGGCAACAATCCGGATCTGATTCTCGACCTGCGTGCCAAGGAACGTGCCGGCGCCCTGGTCAGCCCGCGCATCTTTGCCACTGGCCACGCCATCAGTTATCCCGGCAGCTGGATGGCGGGCTCGTTCCATGGCGTCGGCGCACCTGACTGGCCCGACACGATCAAGCTGCTCGATGCCCAGGTTTCCGCCGGGCCCGACGTACAGAAATTGGTCCTGGAGCGATTCGGCCTCGGTCCGAACCCGCTCGCCCCGCACCTGCCCGTCGATCTGATGGGAAAGATCATCGACTACATGCGCGCCAAGGGCATCCGCACGACCATCCACGCCACCACCGAGAGCCTGGCGCGCGACGCGCTTGATGCCGGCATCGACAGCTTCGCTCATCCGGTCGCTACCGGCCGCATGAGCGACGCTTACGTCAAACTGCTTGCTGAACGGCAAATACCGGTCGCCACCACGTTGTCGGTGTACGACGAGATTATCCGCCTGGGCGAAGACCCAAGCTATCTGGACGATGAAATGTTCACCGACGTGCTCTCCGCCGAGGAAATCGCGGCGCGGAAAGAACAAGGTCCGGCGCGGTTCGCGTCGCTGGGGTGGACGAGCTGGTTCAAGGCGTTGAACCCCTACCTGCGCGAAAACGTGAAGAAGTTGCATGACGCCGGCGGGGTCGTGGTGCTGGCCACCGACCGCAGCGAAGGCCCCATGATTCACCGCGAATTGGAACTGTTGGCCGAAATCGGAATTCCGCCGGCCGACATCGTGCGAATCGGCACACTGAACGGCGCAAAGTACCTGGGGCGCGAGGCCGATCTCGGCACCATCGCGCCCGGTAAGCTGGCCGACCTTCTCCTGCTCGACGCCGACCCCACCGCCGACGTGCGAAATGCCCGTCGCATCAATACGGTGATCAAGGGCGGCCAAGTGATCGACCGCAGTAAACTCGATCTTCCCGTCAACGCGCGCCGTTGACCGCAACGCGGTGAACGCATCACCCGCTGTTCGATGTTCTGGCTGAGACCGATAGAGTGCGGTCGCAGTCGAAGTCGAGAGGGTCGGATGAAATCCTGGATCGTGGCCGCGAGCCTTGCGCTGTCGCTCGGTATTGCGCCGGTATCGGCCCGAACTATCGGCGTGATTTTCATCGTCCATGGTGGCAGCGAGGAGCAGGACGTGCCCCAGCAATGGGACAATACCCTGCAGTTCTTTCAGTACGACCCGCACAATCCGATTTACAAGAATGTGATCTGGAACCCCGCCGCATGGCCGACAGTCGTGCAGTCGGGCGACAGCCAGTCCTATGCGAATGCCTCCACTCAGCTGAAAAAGTATGCCTTTGCCTCCGAGCGCATGGGCGGGCGCGATCCGTCCACACGCTATACCGAGGCGCAATTCGCGGCGATGACGGCCGCGCTGAAGCAAGCCGAAGCCAAAGCCGGCGTTACATTCCTGACCGACCGCGCCCAATGGATCGGCGCCCAGGACCAGACCAAATACCTGCCATGGCCCAGGCGGATGTACGAGCCGCAAATTCCCGGCGGCGCGGAGCTGACCTATTGCGGCAGCGCCGCCGATGGCGGGCCGTGGCCCGGCTGCGATCCCGAGCGATACAACGTCGACGGCCCGGCCGAACGCCTGTTGAAACAGGGCGCCGAGGACCTTGTGCTGATCGACATGACCGTCGGCGGCGTACGCTTCTGGAAAAGCTTTGATGTCGTCGCCACGCTGCGCGCTGTGGTCGATGCGTGGAACGCGCAACATGGCACTGCGGTGAAGGCGACGTGGCTGAACGACATCACCGATCTAATGGTCGACAGCTATCCGATCGATCCGCCCGGTTGGACCCGTTCCTTGGGTGAGCCCAAGGCCGATCGGCGCGTGCCGCTCGACGGACGTCCCAATCCGGTCGCGGAAGATCCGCTTTTGGCCGACATCATGGTCGACGGCATCGCCAAGGCCTTTAATCCGTCCGTCACACCCGCAGATACGGCCGTGATGTTCATCAATCACGCCACCCGCGAGGGCAACGAGGCGTTCGACCCCAAGATCGACGATACGCTGGTTCTGGACGCCGCCATCAAGGCCGACCTGATCAAGCGGTTCCCCGGTATGAAGGCCGAGAACATCATTGGCGCGTGGATGGGCCTGCGCGAGCCCAATCCCAACATCAAGATCGGCGGACGTGTGCGGTCGAACTTGGAACGCACACGTGACATGCGTGGCGAAGACCTCGGCAATGCGTGGCTATACGAATCGAACAAGCAGCTACCGGGGGGAGACCACGGCTATCGATATTGGGACGCGTTGGCGATGCTGAAGGACCGCGGTATCAAGCACATCGTGGTGATCTTCTCGCAAATCGTGATCGCCTCGGCGCTCGACATGGTCGAAGTGCCCAACCAGATCGCCAAGGAAATCGGTTGGAAAACCTGGCTTTACGCAGAACGGGGCGACCGCGAGCGCTATCCCGACCACGGCCATCCGTTCGCCGACTACTGGGGCGTCTGGGCCAGCACCCAGTGCATGATCGACGGTCGTGCGCAGAACTGCTGCATGACGATGGGCGGGTGCGCTGACGGCCGGCCTTATCCGCCACCGCGCCAGACTCCGATCGACCGTGCGCGCGAAGATGTCGACCCGTCGCTGGCGTTCGATGTCTCCGCCTACGGCCACTTGGGCTACGATCAGGCCCTTGGCCCCCCGCGCGACGATGCCCCCGTGCAAGGCCAGTATCGCGGCACCTGGGCGATGTGGGTGCCGGCCAACGACGACCCACGCATGGGCGAACTCTTGGCCGGGCAGGTGCTGAAGTTCGTGGCCGGTCGCTAATCCAAGCCCGGCGTCGAGATCAGGTCCGTTTCGCCTGGAACGAGCCCCAGCTGACTGATCATCACCGTGGCTTGGCCACGGTGATGGGTCTGGTGGTTGAACATGTGCAGCAGCAAGAGCCACGTCGCCCGGGTGAAGGTCGCGCGATAGGCCGCGCTGACGAAGCTGAACGGCTGCGCCAGCCAGCCGTCGTCGAGGCTTTCGGCGAATGCGACGACGTCAGCATCCAGGTCGCGCCGGGCCTGCCGCAGGTCGTCAAAGCGCGCGTAGGGAACGTCGCCGAGGCCGACCATCGGCACGGGTTGCCCGCGAAAGCGCGCCAGCCAGATGCGGTCGCCGACCAGGATATGGCCCAGCGTGCCGTGGATACTCTTGAAAAAAGCGCCCAGATCGCGCGTGCGCGCGGCGTCGTCGAGGCCTGCGCACTGCTCGTAAAGCGTTGCGTTCGACCACGCGTTATAGCGGGCCAATAAACTGAACACATCGCGGCCGGCGAGGTCGCCGAACGGTCGATCGGACGCGATCGCGTCCGCGCCCGGCATGACGGGCAGGTCGGTTGGCCCCGGATCGACGCCGTTCTGCATCAGGATCGTGGTGGCCTGGCCGCGGTGATAGGTCTGGTGGTTGAGCATGTGCAGCGCCATCAGCCAGGCCGGCCGGCTGAGCACGCGACCCGATAACCGAGGGACGCTGAGGATGGCCGCCCAGGCATCGTCGGACCGGCCGTCGGCGACAGATTGAATCTCGGCGTCCAGCGCGTCGCGGGTTGCCCAGAATTCTCCCTCGTCGGTGTACAGAATGGCATCGAGCGGGTCGGTGGGTACCGGGCGTCCGACAAAGCGGGCCAGCCACATGCGGTCGGCCACCATGATATGGTTGAGCGTTCCGTGCAGCGACTTGAACGTGGCGCCGACGTTCTTGTGGCGATCCGGCGCAGCCAGCTTCGCGCCGGCCGCGCGGACGGCGGCGTTCATCCACGAATTGTAGCGGGCAAGGGCGGAAACGACGGCACGCATGCGGCCACCTTAGCGCGGCGCTTTCCAGCGGACCAGCAACGCCACGCACAACAACGTGGCGTTCGCCACGCCCATCAGGATGAACGGCGCCGACGGTCGCCACGCATCGAACAGGTATCCACCCAGCGATCCGGCCATCAGGATGCCGATCCCGCCGGCAACACCGAATACGCCGATCACCGCGCCGCGGCCGTCCTCGGGCGCTTCCTGGCCGATCAACGCCTGAGCGGCAATCACAGCACTGACCTCGCCAACGCCAAGAATGACGGCCGCGAAGTACATCGCGGATCCGGTCGGGTCGGGCAGGAAGCCCGCGGTCAGGTAGCCGGTGGCGGCCAGGGTCATCGCCAGTGCCAGCGCACCGACGCGGTTGATGCGATCGCACAGCACGCCCATCACCGGCGCCCACAGCAGGGCGCACACCTGCACGATGCCGAAGAACATGCCCGCGGTGCGCAGCGCCTCGCCTGAACTCATCCCCTTGCTGACCCCGACCTGAACCAACCACAGCGACAGAAACGTCGAAACGGTCGACAGGTCGCCGCGTGAGACCATCGCCGCCGCATACGACAGCGCGATCCGCGGGTTGCGCGCCGCGCGCACGCCGCGTTTCATGGTGTCTTGGAATTTCTCCCGGACGGTCAC
>JANRJB010000209.1:0-1836 GCA_033764265.1 Rhodospirillaceae bacterium
CCGATGATGATCGCCGGGCCCGGCGTTCCGGCCGGCAGCGTCTGCGACACGCCGGTGACGCTGGCCGACGGTTTCCCGACCTTCATCCACGCGCTGGGCGCGAAGCCGCATCCCGACGACGCCAGACTCCCCGGCAACTCGCTGCTCGACATCGCGCAGGGCCGGGTGCCGGCGCGCACCATACTTTCCGAATACCACGCGGCCGGATCGATGTGCGGCGCCTTCATGATCCGCCACGGCCGGTGGAAATACATCCACTACGCGACCGTGCCCCCCATGCTCTTCGACCTGGAAAACGACCCTTTCGAGCTGAAGGACCTGGGGCGCGATCCGGCGCATGCGGGCGTCGTCGCCGAATGCGAGCGTGCGCTGCGCGCGGTCGTCGATCCCGATGCCGCACACCGGCTGGCCATGGCCGACCAGAAAGCGCGGATCGCGCAGCACGGCGGCGTCGAGGCCATCAAGCAGCTCGGCACCTTCCGTTATTCGCCGCCGCCCGGCTCCAAGGCGGCGTTTTATGCAGACCAGAAAAGCTGATTCACCAAAACACAGCGGCTCCGGAGGATCATCATGCTCAGATGGCTGATTGCGGCAACTTTCATCTTCATCGGCGCTGCGCAGGCGCAGACTTATCCCAGCAAACCGATCCGCTTCATCGTCCCCACCGCCCCCGGCGGCTCGCCGGACATTCTCGCCCGCATCGTCGGCAACAAGCTCGGCGAGCAGATGAAAACGCAGATCGTGGTCGACACCCGTCCCGGCGCCAGCGGCGTCATCGGCGTGGAGATCGCCAGGGCCGGCGCGGCCGACGGCTACACCCTGCTGCTGGTCACCTCGACCACCTTCGCCTCGCTGCCGGTGCTGAAAAAGAAACTGCCCTTTGACCCGGACCGCGACTTCATCGCGCTGTCGCGCATCGCCTGGGTTGCCAACGTGGTCACGGTCAACAAGGACATCGGCGTCAACAACACCGCCGACCTGGTCAGGCTGGCCAAGGCGAAACCCGGCAGCCTCAACTACGGATCGGCCGGCAACGGATCACCCGCGCACCTCGCCGGCGCGATGTTCAACGTGCTCGCCGGCGTGAAGACCACGCACGTCCCGTACAAGGGCGCGGCGCCGGCGATGTCGGACATGATGGGCGGCCAGATCCAGTTCCTGATCACCTCGCCCCTGGTGGCCATGCCGCACGGCCGCGCCGGGCGCATCAAGGTGCTCGCCTCCACCGGCGCGCAGCGCGATCCGCTGCTGCCCGAACTGCCGACGGTGGCGGAAACCGTGCCCGGCTACGAGATCGTGCAATGGTGGGGTGTGGCCGTGCCCCGGGGCACGCCGGCCGCGGTCACGCAGCACCTGCACCGCGAACTGATGACGGCGCTGAATTCGCCCGATACCAAGTCGCTGATGAACAAGAACGGCGCGACGCCCAGCCCGGAGACCCCGGCGGCCTTCCTCGCGTTCATGAAATCGGAACGCGCGCGCATCGCCAACGTCGGCAAACAGGCCGGTATCGTCCTCGACTGAAACAATCCGACTGCAAACGCCATGACCCCGACCGCCAACCTGATCCTGTTCCAGTCCGACAACCACAACGGCCAGATCACCGGCTGTTACGGCCATCCCTACGTGAAGACGCCGGTGATGGACCGCATCGCCGCCGCCGGCGTGCGTTTCGCCAATGCCTACTGCACCAGCCCGCTGTGCTGCCCGTCGCGCTCCAGCCTCGCCACCGGCCGTTACCCGCACCAGACCGGTTACTGGGACAACGCGCTGACCTACGACGGGCGGGTGCCGACCTGGCACCACCGGCTGCGCGAACAGGGCCACAACGTGACC
>JANRJB010000216.1:0-2805 GCA_033764265.1 Rhodospirillaceae bacterium
GCGGCCGGAATCGCGGTCAGGATCGCGGTGCCGGTGCCGAACCACACCATGATGGTGGCCGGGCCGTCGGTGGCGGCCTGGCTTTTCACCACCGCCATGGCCCCGGCGGTGGCCAGCGCGGCCACCAGCGCGGCGATCGCCGGCGGCGAGAGCGCGATATCGGCGGGGCCGAGCATGACCAGCACGCCGATGAAGCCGACGATGGTCGCCAGGCCGCGCCGCCAGCGCACGATCTCGCCCAGGAACAGGATGGCGATGACGATCATGAACAGGGGCCGCGTGTAGCTCAGCGAAATGGCGGTCGCCAGTTCCAGGTTGGCGGTGGCATAGAAGCCGGCGTTCATGCCGATGGTGGCGCATACCAGGCGCATGACGTGCAGGCCCGGGCGCGCCGTGCGGTACACCGCCCAGCCGTGGCGCACCACGAACGGCGCGATCACCACCAGCCCGAACAGGCAGCGGAAGAACACCACCTCGGGCGACGGCAGGCCCTGGCCCACGGCCTTGATCGCCAGCGAGACGAACGAGAACACCACCGCGCTCGCCAGCATCCAAGCCGCGCCGCGCAGGTTGTCGGTGATGGCAGGGGAAGCGTGCGCGGAAGGGCTCATGGCGGTGTCGGCAATGGGGGGCGGTGTCATACACGGACCGTGCCCGCAAACCTAGCTGTCGCGGACGCCAATCGCGCATGACAGATACGTGGGATTCGCGGGGATTCTCACAGGTTCCGAGGGCTGAATCGGGTGTACTGACGCCTTGCTCGCTGAATGGTAAGATTCTTCTCGGAGGGAGAACGCATGGAACGCCTCAACGTATCGAGACGCGCCACCACGCAGCCGGCTCGCTCAGCCCGGAACACGGGGAAAGTGAAGGCCAAGGCGGGTCTGGCCGAACGGCTCATGGCCATCGGCCGGGATTGCGCAGCACATTTGACGGAGCCTCAAAAGTCGGCCAATCCCGACGATTTACTTTACGACGAGCGCGGGTTGCCAAAGTGATCGACACCGCCGGGGCCGCGATTGCCGCCGCCGACTGAGATGAAGCAACCCACCCGCCCCGGCCGGCCGACCGGCGATGCGCTGCGCGGCTACTTCGGCATCGGCGTCGAAGGCGTCTCCAAGCCGTTCAACGTCGGCAACCTGTTCCGCTCGGCTCATGCTTTCGGCGCCAGCTTCGTGTTCACGGTGGCGGCCGATTACAGTCGCAAGCAGGGCCGCGCGGCCGATACCTCCAAGGCGCTCGCCAGCCAGCCGTTCTATGCATTTCCGTCTGTCGAGGCCCTGGTGCTGCCCAAGGGCTGCGCGCTGGTAGGGGTCGAGCTGCTCGACGACGCGGTGGTGCTGCCCACCTTTCACCATCCGCGCCAGGCGGCCTATGTGCTGGGGCCCGAGCGCGGGTCGCTGTCGGCGGCCATGCGGCAACGCTGCGATCATGTCATCAAGATTCCGACGCGCTTCTCGCTCAACGTCGGCATCGCCGGCGTGGTGGTGATGTACGACCGGCTGATCAGCAGGGGGCGCTTCGGCGAACGCCCGCTGATGCCGGGCGGGCCGCGCGGCGATGCGCCCGCGCCCCGGCCGCGCGGGCTCGACGCGTTGGGGGCCTTCCGCACCGACCCGCCATTGGCCGAGGTGGCGCTGGCCGACGGCGACGATGAACCAGCATGATGTCGCGACGACTCTTGCATCGTCGCGCGCGGCGACTCACAATCCCGCATCGGCGATGTCATGAGGTGGCGATGACGCGTGCAACGTGGATTTTGCTGAGTGCGGCGCTGGCCGCCGGCCCGGCTCTGGCCCAGGCGCCGGAGGTGAAGGTGCTGTCCACCACCGGCAAATGGACGGCCTACAGCTTTCAGGAAAACGGCAAGCCGGTCTGCTACATCGCGTCACAACCCGCCAAGTCGGAAGGCGCGTACTCGGCGCGCGGCGACATCCAGCTGCAGATCAGCCACCGGCCGTCCGACAACGCCACCGACGTGGTCAGCGTCGTCGCCGGCTACGCCTACAAGGTCGATAGCGACGCGGTCATCCAGGTCGGCCGCGCCAAGTGGGACCTGTTCACGGTCGAAGGCCGCGCCTGGGCGCGCGACGCCAAGACCGACAAGGCCATCATCAACGCCTTCATCAAGGGCAACACCGCGGTGGTCACCGGCACGTCCAGCCGCGGCACTCTGACCACCGACACCTACTCGCTGCAGGGCTTCACCGCCGCCTACAAAAAGATCGGCGAGGAATGCGGCGTGAAGGCCGGCTAAGTCCAATGGGGTCAGAGTAAATTGCTTTTTCATTTTACTCTGACCCCATTGGTGAGAAATCGCCGTGTGTCATAATTTCAACCCATTGAAAAATAAACACTTTTTGCGGTGTTCCCCTGTATTTTGCCTGTATTTACAGGGGCCGGCCGCAACCATTTGATTTGGCGCGGAAATTCGGCCGCGACGTTTGCCGCAGTGCAGCCCGAAACAGGCCTATACCCGGGTCGCGAGCAGCTGGGTAATCAGCCCCGGCGCGCCGTCGCCGATCGGTTGGCCGTCGATGGCGACCACCGCGCGCAGGCCGAGCGCGCTGGTCACGAACACCTCGCTGGCGCCGCGCACCTGTTCGGGCGACAGCGACAACTCTTCGGCGCGGGCCAGGCGCAGCACCTCGGCGCGCATCACGCCCGGCAGCGCGCCGTCGGCCAGCGGCGGCGTGACCAGCCGCCCGCCGATCAGCGCGAACACGTTGGCGATGCTGGTCTCGGCGACGCGGCCGTCGGTGTTCAGGATCAGCGCGTCGTCGGCGCCGGCGGCGGCCGCTTCGC
>JANRJB010000221.1:0-8572 GCA_033764265.1 Rhodospirillaceae bacterium
GATGAAGCTGGTGGAGCTGATCCGCGGCATCGCCACGGAAGAAGCCACCTTCGCCGGCGTCAAGGAATTCGCCGTGAAGCTGGGCAAACAGACGGTCTCGTCGGAGGACTTCCCGGCGTTCATCGTCAACCGCGTGCTCATCCCGATGATCAACGAGGCCATCTACACGCTGTATGAAGGCGTCGGCACCGTGAAGGCCATCGACACGGCCTTGAAACTGGGCGCGAATCACCCGATGGGCCCGCTGGAACTGGCCGACTTCATCGGCCTGGACACGTGCCTCGCCATCATGAGCGTGCTGCACGACGGCTTGGCGGACACCAAGTACCGCCCCTGCCCGCTGCTGGTGAAGTACGTCGAGGCCGGCTGGCTGGGCCGCAAGACCGGCAAGGGCTTCTACGACTACACCGGCCCCGAGCCGGTGCCGACCCGGTAGGCGTGCGGATCGCCGGGGCGGCGTGTCCGAACCGGCGGACCTGGCGTCGCCGAACGGCGGCAACGGCGCGCGCCGAAGCGCATTATCCACCTTCGCCAACTTCGATTGGACGACGGGGGCGCGGCCGTACGCGCTGCTGACCCTGCTGTGCTTTTTCGCACTGCTGCCCGGCATCGCGCGGCTGGCGCCGGTGGACCGCGACGAAGCGCGCTTCATGCAGGCCACCAAGCAGATGGTGGAGAGCGGCGATTACGGCCGTATTCTCTTTCAAGACCTTCCGCGCGACAAAAAGCCACCCGGCGCGCACTGGCTGCAGGCCGGCGTGGTCAACACACTGGCCGGCGGCGACACCGGGATCGTGGCGGCCTACCGCCTGCCGTCGGTCGTGGCGGTTTGGCTGGCGGTGATGCTGATCGCCGGCACGGGGCGCCGCGCTCTGGCCCCGGGCGTGGGTCTTGCCGCCGGGGCGATCCTGGCCACCATGACGGCGGTGGTCGTGGAAACGCACTTGGCCAAGGCCGATGCACCCCTGCTGTTGTGCGCCACGATCTGTTTCGCCGCCCTGCTGGCCGCCTACACGGCGATGCCCGCGCAGCGGCTTCCACCGTCGCTGGTCGGCGGTTTTTGGTTGGCTCTCGGTGCGGGCGTTCTGGTCAAGGGCCCAATTATCCTGGCCGTGGTGGCGCTGCCGATCGCGGCACTGGCGGCGGCCGACCGTCGCGTCGGCTGGCTCGCGGCGCTGAAGCCGGCGGTGGGCGCGCCGCTCGCGCTCGCCGTGCTGGCGATTTGGCCGCTGGTCTCCGGATGGGACGAGGTGCTGCGCTTCAGCGGCGCGGCCGCGGCCCAGGACCTGTGGCCCAAGCTGGTCGCCGGCATCGAGGACCATGGCGCGCCGCCAGGCACGCACGCTGTCGCCGCCCTGGTGACGCTGTGGCCGTGGGCGTTTCTGGTGCCGGCCACGCTGTTCAGCGCGTGGCGCGCGCGCGGCGAACCCGTCGTGCGCTTCTGCCTGGCCTGGATCGGGCCGTTCTGGCTGCTTCTGGAAATCGTGCCGACCAAGCTGCCGCATTATCCGTTGCCGGTCCTGCCGGCGCTGGCGCTGTTGATCGGCGCGGCCGTCTGCAAGGCGCGCACCCGCGCCGCACCGGCCGAGAAACTGCCGCGTGCCGTGTCGTCCATCGCGGTGGCCGCCCATATCGCGCTGTGCGGCGTGTTCCTGGTGACTTTGGCGCTGATCGACACGCCCGGCGCCTTCGGCACCATCCCGATCCTGTCGATCCTGGCGCTGGCCGTGCTGGCCGCGATGCCGCTGGCCGCGGTCTCCGACGCCAATCTGACGCGCATGGCGACCCGGACTGCTTTCGCCGCAACGGTGTTTTATGCCGCGACCTTCAGGCACGCGCTGCCCGAGACGCCGTCGCTCAACGTCAGCGCGCGCCTGGCCGCCGCGGTGCGCGCGGCCAGCCCCGACGGCGACGCCGACATCGCGCTGGTCGGCTACCACGAGCCGTCGGCGGTATTTCTGCTGGGCACACCAACTCAATTGACCGATGCCGCCGGCGGCGCGGCCGTGCTGGCCGACCGGCCCGGCGCGCTGGTTGCAGTGACGGCCGAGGACTTGCCCGTGCTGGCGCGAACCTTGTCCGCGCGCGGCGGAAAGATCGAGCGGATCGCCGAAATTTCAGGCTACAACTACGGACGCGGCGAAGCGGTCACGCTGATCCTGCTGCGCCGCAAGTCCTCGCCCATGCCATGAACATCGACGCGAAATTCACCGATGGCCGCCTGGAACCGCGGCCCGACCCGTTGGCGCTGTCGGCCGTGCGCCGCATCGGTCTCGCGCGCCTGGCCTGGCCGGCGGCGGGCGTGGCGGCCATGTGCCTGCTGTGCGTCTGGGCGATCGACCGGCCGGTGGCAATGTACTTCAAGGCGCTCAGCGACACGGCGATGGTCGGCTTTTTCCGTGTCGTGACGGACCTGGGCCAAAGCGCGATCTGGTACGCGGTCGGTGTGATCGGCGTGCTGGCGTGCTGGCTGCGCGCGCGCGCCATGCCCACCGATGCGGCGCGTTTCGCATGGCGGCGGCGGGCGCGCTCGTTCCTGTTCCTGGTGGCCTCGATGCTGGCCTCGGGCACGCTGGTCAATCTGCTCAAGATGATCTTCGGGCGCTACCGGCCGCGTTTCCTGTTCGACGCCGGCGTGTACGACTTCGCGCCATTCGCGCTGGACCTGAAGAGTTCGGGTTTCCCGTCGGGCCACACCCAGTCGATCGTCGCGGCGATGATCGCGCTGGGTTTCATCTGGCCGCGGGGGCGCTGGGTGTTCTTCGCCGTCGCCGCGGTGGTGGCCGCCAGCCGCTTCATCACCACGGTGCACTACGTCAGCGACGTGATCGCCGGCGCATTCGTCGCCGCCGCGGTGGCGTTAATCATGCGCGGGCTGTTCGAGCGCAACGGGATCGCGCTGGCGTGGACCGATCGGGCGGCCAACGAGGTGCGCCCGCGCAATTGACCTACCGCGCCGGCTCGTCGATCAGCCGCTGGAGCGCCGCCACCACCTCGGGCGCGTCCCATTCGATCGTGCCTTCCAGGCGCGCGGCCTCACGGCCCTGGCGGTCGACCACGATGGTGGTGGGCAAACCGCGCAGCTTGGCGTCGCGGGCGAAGCGGGCGTCGGGCTCGGCGAACAGCGGCAGCGCGGTCCAGCCGTTGGTTTCCATGAACGGGGCGGCGACCGTCATGCCCTCGCGATCCTGGGAGATCGCCAGCACCTGGAAGTCGGGCCCGCCCAGCCGTTCGTGCAGGGCCTTCAGCGTCGGCATCTCCTTGATGCAGGGCGCGCACCAGGTGGCCCAGAAGTTCACCACCAGCACCTGCCCGGCGAAATCGGCCAGGGTGCGGCCGGTTCCGTCGCGGCCCTGGAACACCGTGGCCGCGACCGGTTCGCGTACCTCGTGCCAGACCAGCTTGGCGGCAGGATTGGCCGCGGCCGGGGGCGCCGCGGCCTGCGGGCCGGGGGCCGACGGCGGCGCGGGCGGCGCACCGGGGTTCGCAACGGGGGGCGCGGCGGGCCCGCCGCTTGCCAGCATCGCCACGGCGATGATAAGCACCCCGCCGACGGCCACGGCCGCGGCGATCAGCCCCTTCGGTGAACGCGGTTGATCCATAGTAAGATGCTCTCCTGACATCGATTGGCGCGGCTCAGCGCACCGGGCGAAGGTAGCACATGACGAGCAAGATGTGGGGCGGGCGGTTCTCGGGCGGTCCCGCCGCGGTGATGCACGAGATCAACGTTTCGCTCGGCTTCGACAAGCGCCTGGCCAAGTGGGACGTGCGCGGCAGCATGGCCCACGCCGAGATGCTGGCCGAGCGCGGCATCATCGGCAAGGAGGACGCCGCGGCCATCAAGCAAGGCCTGATCCGCATCGAGCAGGAACTGGCCAACGGCGCCTTCCCGTTCAAGCTGTCGCTTGAAGACATCCACATGAACGTGGAGCAGCACCTGACCGACCTGGTCGGCGTCGCCGGCGGGCGGCTGCACACCGCGCGCTCGCGCAACGACCAGGTGGCGACCGACTTCCGCATGTGGGTGCGCGCGGCCATCGACACCCTGGACGAGGAAATCCAGCGACTGCAAGGCGTGCTGATCGACCAGGCCGAGCGCCACGCCGACGCGGTGATGCCAGGCTTCACCCACATGCAGGTCGGCCAGCCGGTCACCTTCGGCCATCACCTGCTGGCCTACGTGGAAATGCTGGGCCGCGACCGCGGACGGATGGCGGATGCGCGGCGGCGGTTGAACGAATGCCCGCTGGGCGCGGGGGCGATGGCCGGCACGTCGTTCCCGATCGACCGCCACGCCACCGCGCGGAAGCTCGCGTTCGACCGGCCGATGGCCAATTCGATGGACGCGGTGTCCGACCGCGACTTCGCGCTCGAGTTCCTGTCGGCCGCGAGCATTCTGGCGGTGCACCTGTCGCGCTTCGCCGAGGAACTGGTGGTGTGGTTCAGCGCGCAGTTCGGCTTCGTCAAGCTGTCGGACGCGTTCACCACCGGCAGCTCGATGATGCCGCAGAAGCGCAACCCGGACGCGGCCGAACTGGTGCGCGCCAAGTCGGGCCGCGTCATCGGCGCGCTGATTGGCCTGCTGGCGGTGATGAAGGCGCTGCCGCTGACCTATTCCAAGGACATGCAGGAAGACAAAGAGGCGGTGTTCGGCGTGTTCGACACGCTGGAACTGTGCCTGGCCGCGGCCACCGGCATGGCCGCCGACCTGCAGCCCGACCGCGATCGGATGGCGGCCAACGCCCGGCTGGGTTTTTCCACCGCCACCGATTTCGCCGACTGGGTGACGCAGAAGCTGAACGTGCCGTTCCGCGAGGCGCACCACATCACCGGCCGCGCCGTCAGGCTGGCCGAGAGCAAGGGCTGCGACCTGCGCGACCTGTCGCTGGCCGAACTTCAGGGTATCGACGCGCGCATCACCGCGGACATCTATAATGTCCTGACGGTCGAGGCCGCGGTCGCGAGCCGGACGTCCTACGGCGGTACCGCGCCGGCCAACGTGCGCGAGCAGGCGAAAGCCGCGCGCGAGCGCTTCATGGGGAGCACGCTGAAATGGTGAAGCGCATCGCCCTGTCGATCCTGGCGCTGATGCTGGCCGCGGCCGGGCTGTCGGCGTGCGGCAAGCGCGGCGATCTGGAGCGGCCCGAGGGCTCGACCTTCCCGCGCCAGTATCCGCCGCAGTAAGTCCGGGCTCATGAATCACTTTCAATACGCGAATGGCGTGCTGCACGCCGAGGACGTGCCGATCCCCGAGATCGCCGCGGCCGTCGGCACGCCGTTCTACTGCTACTCGACGGCGACCCTGACCCGGCATTACCGCGTTTTCCGCGAGGCCTTCGCCGGCGAGGACATCGCCGTGCACTATGCGATGAAGGCCAACAGCAATCTTTCGGTCTTGCGCACACTGGCCAACCTGGGCGCCGGCGCCGACGTGGTCTCGGGCGGCGAGCTGAAACTGGCGATGAAGGCCGGCATCGCGCCGGCCGACATCGTGTTCTCCGGTGTCGGCAAGACCGAGAACGAACTGGCGCTGGCGGTGTCGGCGGGCGTCGGCCAGATCAACGTCGAATCCGAGCCGGAACTGGACGCCCTGAGCCGCATCGCCGCCGGGATGGGCGCCCGCGTGCGCGTGGCCCTGCGCGTCAACCCCGACGTCGACGCCGGCACCCATGCCAAGATCACCACCGGCACCAAAGAGAACAAATTCGGCATCGAGTGGACGCTGGCGCCCAAACTCTATCGCCGGGCGCGCACGTTGCCGGGGATTACGGCCAGCGCCATCGCCGTGCACATCGGTTCGCAGATCACCGACCTGAAGCCGTTGGAAAACGCCTTCCTGCGCGTACGCGATCTGGCGCTGCTGCTGCGCGCCGACGGTATCGCCATCGATCATCTGGATCTGGGCGGCGGACTGGGCGTGCCCTACGACATGTCCAACGACGCCCCGCCCAGCCCGGCCGAGTACGCCGCGATGGTTCGTCGCACCGTCGGCGGGCTGGGCTGCAAGCTGGGCTTCGAGCCGGGCCGGCTGATCGTCGGCAACGCCGGTATCCTGGTGGCGCGCGTCATCGTGCGCAAACTGGGGACCGCGAAAACCTTCATCGTCGTCGACGCCGGCATGAACGACCTGATCCGCCCGGCGATGTACGACGCCCACCACGACATTGTTCCCGTGCTTGCCGCGTCCGGCGAAGCCGGCGAGGCGGTCGAGGTGGTGGGGCCGGTGTGCGAGAGTTCGGATCGCTTCACCGACGATGTCCGCCTGCCCACGCTCGCCCCCGGCGATCTGGTGGCGTTCCTGACCGCGGGCGCCTATGGCGCGGTGATGGCGTCGACCTACAACGCCCGCCCGCTGGTGCCCGAGGTGCTGGTCAACGGCCGCGCCTGGGCCGTCGTGCGCCGCCGTCCGAGCGACGAGGACATGCTGGCGCTGCAATCCCTTCCGGCGTGGTTGGACTAAAGCGGGCTGGATTAACGCGGGCTGGATTAAGGCGGGCCGGATTAATCCACTGCGCCGCGATTGCGCGCGTGCGGGCCGGCCCCGTACACTTGCGCCATGGCCGACCCCGTGCGTGACCCGTCCCAAGATCCCGCCGTCGATCTGCGCATCAACCTGCGCCTGGCGGCGGCATGGCTGGCGGCGGCGTGGCAGGACTTGTGGCGGCGGCTGTGGGCCGCCACCGCGGCGCTGGCGGCGTTCGTCGCGCTGGCGTTGACCGATGTGCTGCCGGGCCTGCCCGGCTGGCTGCACATTCTGATCCTGATCGCCGTGCTGGGCGGCATCGGCGGTTTGGCCGCGCGCGCCGTGCAGGGTTTTCGCTGGCCGACGCGCGACGGGGCGCGGGCGTGGCTCGAGTCCGCCGCGGCGGATTTGCACCGGCCGCTGACCACGGTCGAGGATCGGCCCGCGCTGGCCGCCTCGGCGTTCGAACGCGCGCTGTGGCAGGCCCACCAGGACCGCGCCCGCGCGCGGCTGGATCAGTTGCGCGTCAACCCGCCCGCGCCCGGCGTGGCCGCCCGCGACCGGCTCGCGCTGCGCGCCGCGGCGATCGTGGCGCTGGCGATCGCGATCGTCGGCGCCGGCCCCGACGCGCCCGGCCGCCTGGTGCGCGCGCTGATGCCGGCCTTCGACGGCGGCAGCGCCGACCTGACCGTCAAGCTGTGGATCACGCCGCCGGTCTACACCAACCGCTCGCCGATCTATCTGGAGCACCCGGCCGCCGAGGGCACGGTCGACGCCGCCGCGACGATCGACGTGCCGGAAGGCAGCAAGGCGCTGGTGGTCGTGACCGGCACCGCGCGCGACACCGTGCTGGCCGCCGACGACGCCGAATTCCCGCTGGAGCGCCTGGCCGATTCCAGCCTGCGCCTGGAAACGCCCTTGCCGTCGGCACGCGCGCTGACGCTGACCCAGCGCGGCCGCGTCATCGCCGCGTGGTCCTTGAATCCGCTCGCCGACCTGCCGCCCGAGATCGCCTGGACGCGCGAGCCGGCCGAAGCCGGCCGCTGGCGGCTGCGGCTCGACTATCGTGCGGTCGACGACTACGGCATCGCGCGCGCCGTCGCGCGCATTTCCGCGGGGCCGGAACTGCCGGCGGCGCTGGCCGCCACCGCCGCCGAGGACGCGGTCGAGGTGGAGCTGAACACCCCGCCGTTCAACCCCAAAGAAGCCGCATCGGCCTCGTTCCATGACCTGACCGCGCATCCATGGGCCGGGTTTCCGGTCGAGATCGAGCTGGCCGTCACCGACCAGGCCGAACAGACCGCGGTCAGCGAAAAACTGTCGGCCGTGCTGCCCGAGCGCGCGTTCGAACACCCGGTCGCGCGCGAACTGGCAGCCGCGCGCAAGGCGCTGTTCCTGGACCTGGCCGGCGCGATCCGCCCGGTGCGCGGATCGCTGGGCCGAATCCTGCAGGACCCGTCAGCGTTCGGCGGCGATGCGCGGGTCTACCTGGCCTTGAGCACCGCGCGCGCGCGCCTGGGGCTGAACGGCCCCGAGGTCGCGGTGCGCCCGCTGGCCGACCTGTTGTGGCAGGCGGCCATCCGCATCGAGGACGGCAACCTGGTGGCCGCCGAGCAGCGCCTGGAGGCGGCCGAACAGGCCCTGCGCGAGGCGATGGAGCGCGGCGCCACGCCGGCCGAGATCAGCCGGCTGATCGACCAGCTGCAGCGCGCGCTGGCCGAATACACCCGCGAGCTTGCCGCGCGCATGCCCGAGGGCGAAATGTCGGCGCTGACGCCGCCCCAGGACCAGCAGATGTTCGGCCCCGAGGACATCGCCGCGACGATGGAACGGCTGCGCCAGCTGGCCGAGATGGGCGCCGAGGACGCCGCGCGGCAGATGCTGAGCGAGCTGCAGAACATGCTGCAGACGCTGCGTTCGGCCGCCGCGGCCAAGAACGACAACCCGACCCTGCGCAAGGCCCAGGACATCATGAAGGACCTGCGCCAGCTGGCCGAGGATCAGGCGCGGCTGATGGAGGACAGCTTCCAGAAAGCGCGCGAGCAGGCCCTGGATAGCATCGGCGGCCGCGAGCCGCGCCCGCGCCGCGAAGCCGGCCCACGCGGCCGG
>JANRJB010000243.1:0-10225 GCA_033764265.1 Rhodospirillaceae bacterium
GCGGCCGCGCCCGGCATGGCGGTCGCGACCGGTGTAGCGGCGCTCGACCGCGCCCTGCCGTGGGGCGGGCTGCCGTGCGGCGCGCTGCACGAGATTCAAGGCGCGGCCGGCGAGGCCAGCGCGCTCGGCTTCGCCGCCGCCCTGGCGGCACGGGCGCTGACCCATCGGCCGGGTGCACCGGTGCTGTGGTGCCGGCTGCGGCACGACACGCAGGAGCGCGGCCGCCCCTACCCGCCCGGCCTGGCTGGCTGGGGCTTAAGCCCCCAGCGGCTGATGGAGGCCGCGTGCGCCTCGCCGGCCCAGGCCCTGTGGGCGATGGAGGAAGCGCTCCGCGCGCGCGCCTTCGCCGCGGTGGTAGGCGACGGCATCGCGCCCGATTTCACCGCCGCGCGTCGGTTGCAGCTGGCCGCCGGCGATGGCCCGGCCCTGATCCTGGCGGTGACGTGGCCCCCCCGCAGCGCCGGCCTTGCGCTGACCCGCTGGCGCGTGACGGCGATGGCGGCGGAGGACGACACCCGCCAGGGGCTGGCGCGACGGTGCTGGCGGGTGGCGCTGACCCACTGCCGGGGCGCACCGCCCACCGCGTGGCACATCGACTGGACCGAACCGCAACCGGGAGAAACGCACGATGCGGCGCTGTCTGGCGCTGTGGTTGCCCCGCTGGCCGACCGATCGCTTCAGCCGCGACCGGCACCCGCGGCCCGCGCCCACGGCGCGCGCTGAGCGCAGCGGCCTTGAAAAGGCGCATGGCCCGCTGGTGCTGATCGCGCCCGGCGCCGGCGGCGTGCGCCTGCAAGCGGTCAACGCCGCCGCCGCGGCCGCGGGCCTGACGCCGGGAATGATGCTGGCCTACGCCCGCACCCTGGCGCCCGACCTGCGCACCGCGCCGGCCGACGCGGCCGGCGATGATGCGGCCCTGGAGCGGCTGGCGGAATGGTGCCTGCGCTACACGC
The DNA here is from genome assembly GCA_033764265.1 of Rhodospirillaceae bacterium. Lineage (GTDB taxonomy): Bacteria > Pseudomonadota > Alphaproteobacteria > Rhodospirillales > Rhodospirillaceae > VGEM01. The sequence goes on from JANRJB010000243.1 coordinate 954, forward strand.
CCTGGGCGGCGGTCTGGCCGACGCCGGCAGCCGAGCACGCGCTGATGCTGGAGATCACCGGCTGCGCCCACCTGTTCGGCGGCGAGGCGGCGCTGCTGGCCGACCTGACGCACCGCCTGGAACGCCACGGCATCGCCGCGCGCGCCGCCGTCGCCGACACGCCCGGCGCCGCCTGGGCCTGGGCCCGCTTCGGGCCTCACCGTACCGCCGAGGCGGCCATCGTGCCCGCCGCGATACCGGCCCCGATCGCCGGGCGCGGCGGCCGCAAGCTGCTGGCGGCTCTGCCGGTGGCGGCGCTGCGGCTGGAGGCGGCGACCGTGGCCGAGTTGGAGCGCCTGGGCCTGCGCAGCCTGGGCGACGTGCTCGACCTGCCGCGTGCCCCGCTCGCCCGGCGCTTCGGCCGTCTGGTCGCCGACCGCGTGCGGCAAGTGCTGGGCGAAGTCGCCGAGCCGATCTCGCCGCGCCGACCGCCACCGGCCCGGCAGACGCGACTGTCGTTCCCCGAACCGGTGCTGCATCAAGACGCGATCGTCGCCGCGCTCGACCGCCTGCTCGCGCCCTTGTGCGACCTGCTGGCGCGCGAGCACCAGGGCGCACGGGAACTGGCCCTGTCGCTCTATCGCGTCGACTGCACGGCACAGACGATCGCCATCGCCACCGGCCGGCCGGTGCGCGACCCCCGCGCCCTGATGCGGCTGTTCGCCGAGAAGCTGGCGCGCATCGACGCCGGCTTCGGCATCGAGAGCGCGGTGCTGGCCGCCACCCGGGCCGAACCGCTGGCGGCGGCGCAACTGGACCTTGACGGCCGGGCGCGCGCCGACGACGGCGTGGCCGCCGTCCTCGACCGCATCCGCAACCGCCTGGGCGCGGACTGGGTGACCCAGGCCGCGGTGAACGAAAGCCACATCCCTGAACGCGCGATGCGCATCGGGCCGCCCGGCGGCTCATCGATCGCACCAGCGGCATGGGCTGCGCTGCCGCCGCGCCCCGTGACGCTGTTGCCCGCACCCGAGCCGATCATCGCGCTGGCGCCGGTGCCCGACGACCCGCCGCTCAGCTTCACCTGGCGGCGGGTGAATCATCGCGTCGCGCGCGCCGACGGCCCCGAGCGCATCGACCCCGAGTGGTGGCGCACGCACCGGCCGGCGCCGCACGAGCCGCGCCCGCGCGACTACTACCGCGTCGAGGACAGCGACGGCCGGCGCTACTGGATCTTCCGCGACGGCCTGTACGACGGCGCGCCCTGCGGCGCGCCGCCGCAGTGGTACATGCACGGGCTGTTCTGATGACCCGCTCGTCCGCGCCGCATTACGCCGAACTGCAGGTGACAAGCAATTTCTCGTTCCTGCGTGGGGCATCCCATCCCGAGGAGTTGGTGGAAACGGCCGCCGCGCTGGGCCTGTCCGCCATCGCCGCCACCGACCTCAACACGCTGGCCGGCGTGGTGCGCTTTCATGCCGCCGCCAAGAGAACCGGCCTCAAATTCGTTGTCGGCGCGCGGCTGGCCTTCAGCGATGCGCCCGACGGCGGCGACGTGCTGATTTATCCCACCGACCGCGCCGCCTATGGCCGGCTCGCGCGCCTGCTCACCGTCGGCAAGCGCCGCGCCGAGAAGGGCCGCTGCCTGCTGACCCGCGCCGACCTGTTCGACCACGCCGAGGGCCAGATCGCCGTCGTGCTGCCGCCACAGCGGATCGACGCGGCGTTCGCGGGGCATGTCCGCGCACTGAAGAGCCGTTTCGGCGCGCGCGCCTATGTGGCCGCGCAGCACATGTATCGGGGCAACGACCGGGCGCGGATCGCCGCGCTGGGCGCGCTGGCCGACGCGGCGGGGGTCAGGCTGGTGGCCACCAACGACGTGCACTATCACGTGCGCGAACGCCGCGCGCTGGCCGATGTGCTGACCTGCATCCGCGCGAAGTGCACCATCGGCGAAGCGGGCTACCGTCTGGCCGCCAACGCCGAGCGCCATCTGAAATCGCCCGCCGAGATGGCCCGGCTGTTCGCCGACCGCCCCGATGCGCTTGAAGCGACGATTGCTATCGCCGCGGCCTGCGGCTTCAGCCTGGATGAGCTGCGCTACGAGTACCCGATCGCCGCCCTGCCCGACGGCGCCACCCCGCAGGACGAACTGGAACGGCTGGCCTGGGCCGGTGCGGCCGAGCGCTATCCCGACGGGGTGCACGACAAAGTGGCCGAACTGATCCGCTACGAGCTGAAGCTGATCGGCGAGTTGAACTACGCGCCCTATTTCCTGACCGTGCATGACATTGTCGGCTTTGCCCGCAGCCGCGACATCCTGTGCCAGGGCCGCGGCTCGGCCGCCAACAGCGCGGTGTGCTTCGCGCTCGGCATCACCGCCGTCGACCCGGCCAAGGTCGATCTGCTGTTCGAGCGCTTCGTCTCGGCTGAGCGCGGCGAGCCGCCCGACATCGACGTCGACTTCGAGCACGAGCGGCGCGAGGAAGTGATCCAATACATCTATGCCAGATACGGCCGCGACCGCGCCGGACTGGCCGCCACGGTGATCTGCTACCGTCCGCGCAGCGCCCTGCGCGACGTCGGCAAGGCGATGGGACTGTCGCTGGACGCCGTCGACGTGCTGGCGCGCACGGTGTGGGGCTGGGGCCGCGAGGGCATCAACGACGGCTACATCAAGGACGCCGGCCTGAACCCCGACGACCCGCACCTGGCCCGCACGCTCGATCTGGCCCGCGCCCTGCTCGGCTTCCCGCGCCACCTCAGCCAGCACGTCGGCGGCTTCGTCATTTCGCGCGGACCGTTAAGCGAACTGGTACCGATCGAGAACGCGGCGATGGAGGACCGCACCGTCATCGAGTGGGACAAGGACGACCTGGATACGCTCGGCATGCTGAAGATCGACGTGCTGGCGCTGGGCATGCTGAGCTGCATCCGCAAGGGCTTCGAGCTGATCGCCCGCCACCACGACCGCGCGTTCACGCTGGCCACCGTGCCGGCCGAGGACCCCGCGGTCTACGACATGCTGTGCAAAGGCGATTCGCTCGGCGTGTTCCAGGTGGAATCGCGCGCGCAGATGAGCATGCTGCCCCGCCTTCGCCCGCGATGCTGGTACGACCTGGTGATCGAGGTGGCGATCGTGCGCCCGGGACCGATCCAGGGCGACATGGTCCACCCCTACCTGCGCCGCCGCCAGGGCCTGGAACACGTCACCTATCCGTCGCGCGACCTGGAACAGGTGCTGGGCAAGACCCTTGGTGTGCCCCTGTTCCAGGAGCAGGCGATGAAGATCGCCATTGTCGCGGCCGGCTTCACGCCGTCCGAGGCCGACCAGCTGCGCCGCGCCATGGCCACCTTCCGCCGCGTCGGCACCATCCACAGCTTCCAGACCAAACTGGTGGAGGGCATGGCCGCGCGCGGCTACGACCGCGCTTTCGCCGAGCGCTGCTTCAAGCAGATCGAGGGCTTCGGCGAATACGGCTTTCCCGAATCCCACGCCGCCAGCTTCGCGCTACTGGTCTACGTCTCGTCGTGGATGAAGTGCCACTACCCGGCGGCCTTTGCCTGTGCGCTGCTCAACGCCCAGCCAATGGGCTTTTACGCTCCGGCGCAGATCGTGCGCGATGCCCGCGAGCACGGCGTGAATGTGCGTCCGGTCGAGGTCAACGCCAGCGACTGGGACAACACGCTGGAGCCCTGCCCCGACGCCACGGGCGGTGTGGCGCTGCGGCTCGGATTCCGCCAGGTCAAGGGCGCGCGCGCGGCCGATATCGCCCGCCTGCTGGCGGCGCGCGGAAGCGGCTACCGCGACCTCGAGCACATCTGGCGCGATACGCGCCTGCCCGTCGCTGCGCTGGAGACGCTGGCCAAGGCCGATGTCTTCGCCGGTCTCGGCCTCGATCGCCGCGCGGCGCTGTGGCGCATCCGCGCGCTGGGCGAAACGCCGCTGCCCCTGTTCGCCGCGGTCGAAGATTCGTCCCCCGGAGCAGGCGGGCACAACGGCTTCGCCGCGCTGTTCGCCGAACCCAGCGTGATCCTGCCGGCCATGACCCTGGGCGAGCAGGTGGTGCAGGACTACGACGCGCTGCGCCTGTCGATCCGCAAGCACCCGCTGGCGCTGTTGCGGCCGATCCTGAAGCGCGAGGGCGTGGCGCAGAACGCCACGCTGGCCGACCTGCCGGTCGACCGCCGCGTCACCGTGGCGGGGCTGGTGCTGGTGCGCCAGCGGCCGGGCACGGCCAAAGGCGTGATTTTCGCCACACTGGAAGACGAGACCGGCGTGGCCAATGTCATTATCTGGCCGCACATGTTCGAGCGGTTCCGGCGCATCGTGCTGGGCAGCCTGTTGCTGCGCGTCACCGGCCGGCTGCAGCGCGAAAGCGGCGTCATCCACGTGGTCGCCGATCATGTCGCAGACCTGACGGGACTGCTCGGGCGGTTGGTGCAGATCGACGGCGCGCCCGATGCCGACTTCGACGCCGAGATGTTCCGTGCCGCCATCGCGCGCGCCGACGAAGTGCGCAAGCCCGGTCGCGACCCGCGCGAGCACGTCAAGTCCCGCGAACTGCACATGCAGATTAACGCCGCCGGCAGCGCGCTCAGGCTCGGCCGGCCGCTCAACAGCGACGCCTTGCGCGACGTGATGCCCAAGGGTCGCAACTTCCACTGAGATCGGCTTCACAGAACGGTCGGCCCAAGATACGGTGCCCGCCGGAACGACGCCCATGGGAATCTCCGCCGACGCGCGTGCGCTGCTGGACGATGTGTTCGCCGACGTGCGCACCTGCCTGGACGGATCGCCGGCGGGTACGCCCGGCGCGGCGCGGCGCCTGCTCACCTACGGCCGCCAGGACACCCGCGAACTGGGCGAGACGCCCGAAGCGGTGTTCGCCGCACTGGGCTTTCCGGTCGCCGACTCACTCGACGTCACCGGCGCCGAAGGCTGCACCATCGTCCATGACCTGAACGACCCCGTGCCGGCCCGCCTGCACGGCGCGTACGACTGCGTCTACGACGGCGGCACCATGGAACACGTGTTCGACGTGAAAAGCGTGCTGTTCAACACCCACAACCTGGCGCGGCCTGGCGGCGTGGTCGTGCACGCCGTGCCGGTGAACAACTGGATCAACCACGGCTTCTACCAGTTCTCGCCGACGCTGCTGTACGGCTTCTACGGCGCCAACGGCTACCGTATGTCGAAAATATTCCTGGCGGTCGACGCCAAGGGCACGCCGCTGCGCAACCGGAAATTCGTCGAGGTGACCGGCGAGCAGATCACCGTGCTGGGGTTGACGGCGCGGTTGGTGCTGCCGCAGACATTCACGCCGAATCACACGGTCACAATGAACTTCATCGCCCAGAAACCGGCTGAGCACCGCCCGCCAGTGGTGCCGCAGCAGCCGTTCTATGACCCGCGCTACGCCGACGCCACATTCGCGCCCTACAAACAGCTGATCCGGCTTTGACCGGTCACACGATCCGCACTTTGCCGTCGGCCGCCAGCGCCGCGATCTTGTCTTCCGCGCCCGATCGCTTGGCGTAGATCACGGGGTTGGGCTGGCGCGGACCGATCCGTCCACCCTCGGCCCGCGGGCGGTTGTTGCCTTCCACCGCCGCGACGATCTCGGCGATGCGCGGGCGCGGGATCACCACTACGCCGTCCTCGTCGCCCAGGATCAAGTCACCGGGATTGACGATCACCCCGCCGCAAATCACCGGCACGTTCAACCAGCCGGGATGGACCGACGCACCCGAGATCGACACCGTGCCGCGGCAGAAGACCGGGATGTTCTCGCGGGCACGGATCACCTCTGCGGTCAGCACGTAACCGTCGACCACCACGCCCACGGCGCCGGTCTCTTTGACGCCGGCGCTCATGCTGGCGCCGAAAGCGGCCATGCGGCTTTCGCCGCCGGCGTCGATCACCACCACGTCGCCGGGCTTGACGTACTTGCCGGCCAGCTGGCTCATCAGCAGGTCCTGTGTATGCTCGGGCCGCACGGTGAAGGCCGGGCCGCAGATGCGCCACTCGCGCTCAAGCGCTTTGATGCCCGGGTCCATGACGTAGCGCGGCCCGACGCGGCAACCGGCCAGGCAGAAATAGATCGACTGCGCCCGTGCGACCAACGCGGGATCGGGCCGCTCGAAGTCGGTGATGATGTCGTAGGTCATGATGGTCCTCGTGACGGCGATGAAACGAGATCAAAGTCTTCCCAATGGATGAATCGCGTGGCCGGGGCGGGCGCGCGTACCGCCGCCGATATGGCAAACAGGTCGACGCCTTCCACCAGGAACAGCGCGAGCGCCTGATCGTGCGCGGCGCGGTTGATCGCGCGCATCGCCGCGCGGCGTTCGTCCGGATCGGCGGCCGCGCGCGCGGCGGCGATCAGCGGCTGCAGATCCGGCAGACACATGAACGGCGTCGATCCCGGTTTGTCGCAGGTGAAGTCGGTGATGCCCTTCACCGTATCCAGGCTGGGCATGGAGATGAAGCCCAGCTGGAAGGCCAGACCCTCGAAGGAATTGGCATAAAAGCGTTCGAAGAACACCGGCAGTGGCGCGGCGCGCACCTCGGTGCGGATGCCGGCTGCCGTCAAATCGCGTGCGACCGCGGCGAACATGGCGGCGTCGGCTGGCACGGCATTTGTGATGACTTCCAACCGCAAATCGAAACCGTCCCCAAAACCCGCATCGGCCATCAGGGCACGCGCGCGCGCGGGATCGTAGGGATAGGCGGGAACATCGGGATCGTAGCCCGCGGTGATGGTCGACGCCGGCTGGCCCATCGGCGCCGCCGTGCGGTGGAACAGAACCTCGGCGATATCCGCTTTGTTGACCGCGTAGTTGGCCGCCTGCCTGACACGTATGTCGGCGAATGGAGAGCCGGGCCGCGTGCCATTCAGCGCAATCGCGTACACCGTGCCGGCGGCAATCGTCAGGGTCTGGCCACCGGCCGCCGCGATCTGGTCCATGCCGTCGGGCGAAACCTGGATCACCACGTCGATGCCACCTGACTGAAACGCAGCCATGCGCGCGGCCTCGTCGGCAACTTCGGTCACTTCAACCCGATCGATCGTGGCCTTGCGCCACGACCCCGGGTGCGCCTCAAGGACCAGCCGGTTTCGTTCCCACAGTACGGCCCGATAGGGCCCCGTCCCGACAGGCCGGCGCGCGAACTCAGTCTCGCCCATCGCGGCCCAGGCCTTGGGCGGGACGATCCAGATGCCGGCGAGGTCGTTCGGAAAATCCACCGACGGTGTCCTGGTCGTGAATTCCACCGACAGGTCCGCGGTCGCGCGCACTTCGGCGACATTGCCCAAGAGCCGGCTCAGTACCGTGGGCGTGGCGGGATCGAGCAATCGCTCGATACTGGTAACCACAGCCTCGGCATTCATCGGCTCGCCGTTGGCGAATGAAACGCCCGGACGCAGGCGAAACGCCCAACGAAGCGAATCAAGTCTGTGCCACGCCTCGGCCAACGCCGGCTGCGGCACGCCGCCCGCGGCCACTTCGACCAATGGATCGAAAATCGCCGTCATCACGTACATGCTGGGCGGGCCGAGCGCGCGGATCGGCGAACCCAATGCGGTGGGCAGGGCATAGATGCCGACGCGGAGTGTGCTGGTGGATGGCGCCGACGTGCGATCAAGGCCAGGCCGCAGTACAAGCCAGCCAACCGCCACGATTGCTCCGACGGTCACAGCGCCCCACAACCGGATGTTCATGGCCCCCGCCCCGCCCATTGCGGGCGATCAGTCCTCGCAGGCGACGAGGCCGCCGACCGGCAACAGGTATTCCCAGCCGTCGCGGCCGGACACCTTGAGTGTGCCTTGCGGCACGACTGCGCCGCGGGCGAGGCCGGCGCGACGTTCGAACTGTATCGCCACGTCAACGCGCAAGTCGCGCCAAACATAAGCCTGTTGCGCGGGTTGGCCCAACACGCTTTCCCCTTCGGCATTCACGCGCGGGATGTACTGCTGGCGGCCGTCGATCGGCATGCGGGCACTGGTGTCGCCGCTTTCGGCGAAGAACACCAGTTTGCGATCCACCGTGCGGGTCCACAGGAACAGGCCGCACTTGCCTTTGCGCAAACTCTGCGCCGGCAACTCACCGATGCGGGCTTCGAGCGCTGTGGCGGACTCCGGCGTCGGCTCAGGCGCGGCGGCAGGCTCAGGATCCGACGAAAACGGTGATAGCCGGTCGGGCAGGCCGCCGCAGGCCGTTAGCGCGGTCGCCGCCACGGTCATCGCCGCCACTCTCGTCCATTTCACCGTCAACCCCAGCGCCCTTCTTGAATCAACCGATAGACGCCATCTTGCGCCGAGAATCCGACCAGCGGCAAGGCTTGGGCGACCGCGCGATCGGTCGACGCGATGGCGAATTCCGCCCGGAACGCTCGCCCCGGCTTCAGGCGCAGCGTGATCTCGACCGCGTCGGCCCCGGTTCCGCCGGTCAACGCCACTACAAGGTCGGCGCCTTCGCAGCGCGCGCCGCCCGCCAGACGCGGGCCGCTCCAATTCACCGGGCCGATTCCGCGCACCAGCGCATCGGTCGCCAAGCGCGCAGTTGCACGCCCACAACCGTCGTCGTCGATGACGAGATCGGCTTCGGTTACCTCCAGTCGGCCCGCCAAGGGCACCGACAGCGGTAACGCCGCCAGATCGATCGTCAGCGATGGCGCGTTCAGCCGCATGCCGCCGCCGAGCCCGGCCCGGCCTGCCCCGCGCATCGCGCCCGCGCCATCGAATGCGATGTCGAGCCGTCCGCGCAGCAACTCGAGCGGCAAGAGCCGCACCGTGATGTCGCCCCACGACCGGCCAGCCCACGATACGCCCCTCACCGAGCCGGACCAGACCGTGCCTGTGGCGCGTTGGTAGGTCACGCCGACTGCCTGAGGCGCGGCGGCGCCGAGGACGAGGCCGAGCGGCACAGTGGAAATCAGAACGACCGCGAACACCGCGGCAAACAGCGCGGCCGCCGCACGGTTATTCATTTCCAGGTGCCGGCTGCAGGGCGATGCGGGCATCCACACCTACGCCCGCCGCGGCGCGTTGCAGATCGGCCTTCATAACGACCGTGCCGTAGCGCTGGTGCATCGCCGCAATCCACTGAAACAACTTTCGCGCCTCGGTACCCTCGAACCAGAATTCGACCACACCGCCGTCGAGCGGCTGCAGCCGCAGAATCTCAACGCCGGCGGATACGGCCACCGCCGAAGCCGTGGTGCGCAGGCCCCCTGCATCGAGCGGCTCGACCGCGCCGGCGCGACGGGCCAGGTCATGCACGGCCCGAAC
>JANRJB010000134.1:0-7097 GCA_033764265.1 Rhodospirillaceae bacterium
GCCAACTTCATCCGCCGCGACATCACGCCGCACAACAAAACGCTTTACGAGCGCAGCGTGCGCCCGTCGTTCGAGCGGTCCCACGGCCGCACGCCCCGCACCCGCCAGGAGGTTCGCCGGGCGATGGAGCCCACCGCCCAGTACAAGATGTCGAGCGCCCTGCAGCGCTGCACCCAGGAAATGATGTGGTCGTCGGTGGCCGACACGGTGGAACGCGAACTGCCGCGGCTGGTGGACAATTTCCGCACGATCGCGGCCGCCCCGCGGCTGGGCACGCTGCGCCTGAACCGCGGCCTGCCGATCCCCAACTACGCGCGCGACAATCACCACCATTGCATGGCCGGCGGCTATCACGCCGAGCATACCGCCGACGACGTGGCGCAGGGCGCGCTGTACGACCGCGGGTCGTTCATCTACGTCGACGGCAACTTCGGCCCGTGGAACGACGGCCTGGGCATGGCGCTGGCCAAGTTCGTGCGCATCCGCTTCCCCGACTTCAAGCCCATGCGCATCCTCGACATGGGCTGCACCGTCGGCGGGTCCACCGTCGCGCTAAAGCAGATGTTTCCCGAGGCCGAGGTGCACGGCGTCGACATCGGCGCGCCGGTGCTGCGCTACGCCCATGCCAGGGCCGAGCATCGCGGCGTCGCGGTGCACTTCAGCCAGCAGAACGCCGAGGCGACGGATTTTCCCGATGGGCACTTCGACCTGGTGTGCTCGGCGGCCATGTTCCACGAAACCGCCCATCGCGCGGTGTTGAACATGCTGAAGGAATCGCGCCGCCTGCTCGCGCCCGGCGGCCTGATGGCCCACGCCGAGGTGGCGCCGATGCAGGGCGCTGACCCGTGGCGCGATTTCATCCGCGACTGGGACAGCCTGAACAACGCCGAGCCGTTCTGGGGCACGGTCTTGGACATGGACCTGGTCTCCGCCGCACGCGGCCAAGGCTGGTCCGGCGACAAGGTGTGGCACGAGATCGGCCTGAGCCCGGCCGAGGCCCACAACATCACGCCCGAGGTGCCGGCCGAGCAGGTGATGGGCGCCAGCCGCGGCGCCAATGGACTTGGTTATCTGTTCGGGCTGAAAGCCGCCTGAGCCGACTTTGGCGGTCGTGACGTTGTCCCGCGATCCTGCGCCGGCCCTGGCGGCGCTGGCCGCCGTCGTCGGCCCCGAACACGTCCTGACCGACGAGGCGACGCGCCGCGCCTTCGGGTGCGATGTATTCTTCGACGACGTGCCGCCGCTGGCGGTGGTGCGCCCCGGTTCGACCGACGAACTCGCCGCGGCGGTGCGGGCCGCGGTCGCGCACGGCGTGGCGGTCGCGCCGCGCGGCGGCGGGCTGTCGTATTCCAGGGGTTATCTGACCGGGCGCGCCGGCAGCGTGTGCATCGACACCGCGCGCCTGAACCGCATCGTCGCCATCAATACCGAGGACATGTACGTCCACGTCGAGGCGGGCGTGACCTGGGAGCGCCTGAACGATGCCCTGCGCCCGCACGGGCTGCGCACGCCGTTCTGGGGCACCGGCTCGGGCAAGTTCGCCACCGTCGGCGGCACGCTGTCGCAGAACGCCGCCAACCTGGGCACCGGCAAATACGGCATGGCCGCCGACAGCGTGTTGGGCCTGAGAGTGGCGCTGGCCGACGGGCGCGTGCTGGCCACCGGTTCGTGGGCCGCGCAGGATCATGCCACGCCGTTCACGCGCTGGTACGGGCCCGACCTGACCGGGCTGTTCCTGGCCGACTGCGGCGCCTTCGGCGTCAAGGCCGAGGCGGCGTTGCAACTGATCGCTCGGCCACCGGCGACGGACTATTGCGCCTTCTCGTTCGAAACGGCCGAGCAGTTCCTGGCCGCGCTGTCGGCGGCCGGCCGGGCCGGGCTTCATTCCGAGTGCTTCGGCTTCGACCCCGCCTACATGGCGTTCCGCACCACCTACGCCAGCGTCGGCGAGGATGTCGCGCGGCTGAAGGACATCGCCGTGTCGCAGGGGTCGCTGCTGAAGGGCGTCAAGGAAGCCGTCGCGGTGGCATCCGCCGGCCGGCGCTACCTGAAGGACGCCGGCTACACCCTGCATTTCGCGGTCGACGGGCGCGACCCGTCGGATGCCGATGCCGCGGTGCGCGAGCTGAGCAAGCTGTGCCGGGCGCGCGGCGGCGCGGAAATACCGGCCAGCATCCCCAAGGTGATCCGCGCCACGCCGTTTCCCGAGCCGACCACGCTGTTGGGGCCGCGCGGCGAGCGCTGGATCCCGGTGCACGGCATCGTGCCCCATTCGCGTGCGCGGGGCGCACTGGATGCGATTGCCAAGACGATGGCCGCGCGTGGCGGCGAGATCGAGCGCCACGGCATCGCGTGGTGCTGGGTGGCGCTGCCGGTGGGCCGTTCGGCGGTGCTGATCGAACCCACGATCTACTGGCGCGATCGGCGGACGGTCATGCAGGACATGGTGCTGTCGGCCGACTACGCCGCGCGCAACGACGCCCACGCCCCCGACCCGGCGGCGCGCGCGCTGGTGGCGGAGTTACGCCAATCGGTCGCCGAAGCCTTCCGCGAGCTGGGCGCGGCGCACTTCCAGATCGGACGCACCTTTCCGTTCATGGCCAGCCGCGCGCCCGAGGCGGCCGCCACGTTGCGCGCGCTCAAGGCTTGGCTTGACCCATCGGGGCTCATGAATCCAGGATCGCTGGGCCTGCCCTAGTGGTCCGATTCCAACATTCGCATCCCGGTTCAGGGCGCAATCCTTCGAATGTTGGAATCAAAGGACCACTAGAAATATATGATTCGAGTGGAGCTTTGGATTTGACATTCGCTTCTCGGTTTCGCTGCAAAGGGGATGCGAATGTCAAATCCGCTCCACTAGGGTCCGGATGTCGCTTCATGCGTTTGCCGCTTGCCGCGCTGCTGTTGAGCGTTCTGGCCGCGCCGGTATCGGCCAAGACGCCCGTGACCATCGCGGCGTTCTCCAACACGTTTCTGGCTTCGGAAGCGCACTACCGCGAACTGGGCGAGGCGCTCGCCACCGCGCCCGGCGCGCCGTTCGACGTGCGCCTCTTGATCCGCGGCGAGCTGGGCGCCGACGAGGACCACTTCAATGCGCTGCGCCGCGGCCGCGTGCAGGTGGTCGGCGTCAGTTACGCCTCGGTCTCGACCGCGGTGCCGGAGTTCACGGTGCTGAACGCGCCGTTCCTGTTCGACGGCTGGGAGGAGACCGATTTCGTCTTCGACAACTTCCTGATCCCGCTGTTGAACGAGTTGCTGGCGGCCGGCGGTCTGCACGGCATCCGCACCTACGGCATGGTCTGGTACGGCTTTTACGGGCGCACGCCGGTGGTCGAACCGGCCGACGTGCAGAACATGCGGTTCCGGGCGCTGATCGACCGGTCGTCGCAGCTGACCGCCGCCGAGCTGAACGGCGACATGATCCAGATCGCCGCCACCGAGATCGTGACGGCGCTGCAGACCGGGCTGGTCGACGGAGGCGAGACCAACGAGCTGATCTACGCCATGACCGGCATCGACCGCGAGGCGCCGCATTGGACCGCCTCGCGCCACACGCCGTCGATGGTGGCCGTGATCTCCACCAAGAAGTGGTGGGACAGCCTGACGGCCGAGCAGCAGAACCTGGTCGACACCGGCTATCCGCCCGCCGCGCGCGCCCGCGCCGGCATCCGCGCCGACGGCGAGCGCCTGCTCGCCCGCGCGGCGGAGAACGGCGCCACTCTGCATGCGTTGAGCCCGGAGGCGCGCGCGCGCTGGGTGGCGGCCACCTTGCCCGTGCACCGCAAGCTGGTCGACGCCGCCGGCGGCCGCGCCCACGAGCTGTACGACCGAGCGCTGGAAGGCAAGCGGGCGTTCGCGGCGCGGCAGCGCTAGTGGTCCGATTCCAACATTCGCATCCCGGTTCAGGGCGCAATCCTGCGAATGTTGGAATCAAAGGACCACTAGAAATATATGATTCGAGTGGAGCTTTGGATTTGACATTCGCTTCTCGGTTTCGCTGCAAAGGGGGATGCGAATGTCAAATCCGCTCCACTAGGCCTGATTGTCCGCCCGGCGAATCGTTTGGAACTAACGGATGTGAGCCGCTGGCGGCGGGTTTATAAAGCGGCATGCCCCGCTTCGATGTCGACTTTTCGGCCGCCCGCGAGACTCTCGCCAACCGCAATTTCCGCGTTTTCACCGCCGGCAACGCGGTGTCGCTGCTGGGTAGTTGGGTCCAGCGCATGGCGGTCGGCTGGCTGACCTGGGAACTGACCAAGTCGGGCGCGTGGCTGGGCGCGGTGGCGATGGCCGAGTTCCTGCCGGTGATTTTCCTTGCGCCGTTCACCGGCGTGCTGGTCGATCGCTTCGACAAGCGCCGCCTGGCGCTGTTCGGACAGGTGTTCGCGCTGTTACAAGCCGGCGCGCTGGCGGCGCTGACGCTGGCCGGGCTGATCACGCCGCTGCTGATTCTGATCCTGCAGTGCACGGTCGGCATGGTGCAGCCGGTGATCCAGACCGCGCGGCTGGTGCTGGTGCCGATGATGCTGCCCAAGGCCCGTGTCGGCAACGCGGTCGCCATTACTTCGCTGGTGTTCAATTCCGCGCGCATCCTGGGCCCGGCGGTGGGCGGGGTGATCATCACCTCGGTCGGTGTCGGCTGGGCGTTCGCGCTCAACGCCGTCAGCTTTGTCGGCGTGATCGCCGCCCTGATCGCGCTGGATCTGCCGGCGCACGTGCCGACCCACAAGGGCCGCGCGGCGTGGAGCGGGTTCCTGCCCGACATGGCCGCGGGCTGGCGCTACACGCTGAAGCACCCGGTGCTGGGTTGGCTGATCGGCACCGTGGGGTTGGCGTCGATGCTGACCTGGCCGATCGGCGACCTTTTGGCGGGCATCGCCGACGAGGTGTTCCAGCGCGGCGCCGGCGGGCTGGCGCTGATGACCTCGGCGCAGGGCGTCGGCGCCATTTTCGGCGGGCTGATTCTGGCCCAGCGCTCGACCGCCGAGGGCCTGGGCCGCCTCGTCATCGGCGCCATGATCATGAACGGCCTGCTGGTGGCAGCCTTGTCGCTCACCTCCAACTTCAACCTCGGCCTCGGCATCCTGTTCGTGTCGGCCTTTTTCGGGGTGATGGTCGGCGTCGGCTCGCAGTCGCTGACGCAGACCGTGGTCAGCGACCAGATGCGCGGCCGCGCCCTCAGCGTGTGGTACACCATCACGCGGGCGGGGCCGGCCATCGGCGCCTTGGTGCTGGGCAGCGCCGCCAACCGCTTCGGCTTCGAAGCGCCGTTGATGGCCGCCGGCCTGATCACCGCGGCGGTAGCCGCGGCCACGCTGTTCCTGCGCAATCTGGCCAAGCCGCCCGACGACACGGGCAACGCCTGATCGGCGCGTCAACGACGCCGCGAGGCCGGGCGCGCGCGGGACTTTGGCCGTCGCTTCGATGCGACGCGCGCCTTTGGTGTTTCCTTGATCTTGGCGACGATGCGCGCCTGGCTGGCGGCAAGAACCTTGGATGGCGCAACACCCAGCGCCCGGCACAGCCGCGCCCAGTAGTAGATGACGTTGCCCAGTTCCTCGAGCGTCTCCGCACGATCGAGCGCGCCGTCGCGCAATAGAGTCTTGATCTCGCCGGCCACTTCGCCCGCTTCCGCGGCCAAACCGATGGCGAGGTAGGCCAGCAAACGGTCGCGGCCGGCGCCGGTGGCGCGGCTGCGCACGGTCGCGGCCCAGGCGGCGTAGTCGTCGAGGGTCATCGGGTCCTCCGACAGCGGTTCGGACGCGATATGGGAGCCGTCGCGCGCGAACCCAAGCTGCGCCACGCCACGATCAGCCGCGCTGATTGACCTCCCACAGGAAGCCGTCGGGATCGAAGAAGCCCATCGAGGTCATGGCGGTCTCGCCCGTGTTGCCGGTGCGCGGCACGGTGCGGCTGAACGGCTGGCGGGTGACGCGCACGCCGGCGGCCTGGACGCGAGCGAACAGTGCGGCTGCGTCTTCGGTGCCGGCCACGAACAACGCCCGGCCGATGCCGTAGTCGAACGACGTCTCGCCGGGGTCGGGCAGCGGGTCCTTCAGGAACGCAAGCGCCCCGGCCATGCCGATATAGTCGTGGGCGGCGCGCGCGACGGCGAAGCGCACGGTGTCGCCCTTCTTGCCGGCGGCCAGCATGCCTTCGATCTGCATGGTGGAGTCCTGGTACTTCGCCAGGCCCAACGCGCCAGTGAGGAAGCCAAGCGACCGGTCGACGTCGCGCACGATGCAGGTGGTGCGGCGGATCAGGAAACTCTGCGGATTGGGGCGGTTGTAGCGGTAGTAGGTCTCGTAGAAAAAACCCTCGGGGTCGAAAAACGACATCGAGGCGTACTCGATGGTGCCCTGGCCTCGCGGATCGGGGAAAGTGCCGTCGGCGGGCGGACTGTGCACGCGCGCGCCCGGAAACGCGGCGATGGCCGCGACCAGCTTGGCCATGTCGGGCACGTCGGCCACCAGCACCACGTCGCCGATGCCGAGCCGCGCCTTCTGCGGCCCCGATCCCAACGGGCCGGGCGACGGCAGGCGCGGGTTCAGCCACTCGAGCAGGCCGATCTTGCCGATCTCGGCATCCGCGCCGCCGCTCATGATGTAGAGCTGCACTTCGTCGCCCGGTTTGCCGCACGGGATGATGCCGCCCGACAGCGTGAGCCGTGCATCGTAGTCGACCCGCCAACCCAGCACGTCGCGGTAAAATCGCATCATGGCGCCGGCGTCGGCGCAGATCAGTGTGGTGCGTTTGATGGTGACGGCGGACATGCGCGGCCCTTCCCTGGTTCGGCGAAGGTCCAGCCTAGCGCGATGTCGGCGGCCGCGTCACGCCGCGCGGCGGCGGGCGGGTTTGCGGGGTTTCGTCGCGGTGGCGTTCGCACGGGATCGGGCCAGCGCGCGGGCCAGCACCTCGTTGATGCGCCGCTGCCAGCCGGGCCCCATGGCCTTGAACCCGGCGATGACATGCGGATCGAGCCTGAGCGAAATGTGCTGCTTGGTCTGCGCCAGCTTCGGCCGGCCGCGGGCGTGCTTCACCGCTTCGAGCAGTTCGGGAAACACTTCCCTCACCGGCCGGGCGCGGCGGAAGTCGGC
>JANRJB010000255.1:0-4264 GCA_033764265.1 Rhodospirillaceae bacterium
GATCACCCTGGGCGCGGTGGTGCTGGCCGCCGCCGACCCGGCCACGTCGTTCTCGCACCTGCCGGCCGACCTGATCGCCGGCTATGGCGCGGCCCTGCGCCGCACCGAGCGCGGGCTGAAGGCCGTGCTGCAGTTCGACAAGCTGAACGCCCTGATGCTGATGATGGTCGACCCGCACGTGCACACGCACGTCATCCCGCGCTATGCCAAGCCCGTGGTATTCGGCGGCGTCGCCTGGCCCGACGCGGCCTGGCCCAAACCACCGGTCATGTCCGATGCGCTCGACGTGCCCGACGGCGTGCGCGCGGCCCTGCGCGCCGCGCTGGCCGAGGCCATCCGCGCGGCGTAGGGGGGAAACATGTCGACGACCAGATCAAGGCCCAAGGGCAAGCGCCGCAAACACCATCGCGACCATGCGGTTGGACTCTACCTGTCGCTGGTTGAGCGCGACATTCGCGCTGGCAAGCGAGTGCGCGACCTGCCACCGGCGCTTGCCGCCACGCTCAAGCGCGCGGCCACGACGGCGGCAGTGAATCTCGATCAGCCGATCGACGGCGACGTCGCGCTATAGGCGGCGATGTATGGAGCCGGCGCCCTGGTTGTCACCATGCTGTCGTCGCCCGATTCACTCCACAAGTGTTCGGTTGAGCAGCCGGCCGCGCCAAAACACCCATCGTCATTCCGGCGAGACCGCCGAAGCCCGCAGGACGTAGGCGGGCGAAAGCCGGAATCCAGGGGCCATAAACGCCCCGTCGAAGGTTTGCAAAAAGACGCGCGCCGCGGCGCAGCGCTTACGCCGCCAGTGGTGTGAAGGTGATCCGCCCGGTCCGGCCGCCGCGCCCGCCACCTCGCCCGACGGAACGTTCCTTTGGCCGCGTCACGATCACGACATCCTGGTCCAGCGCGGCCAGGAAGTTCATCAGCCGTTCGACCGAGTATTCGCGGAAGCGCCCTTTGAACAGCCGCGACACCTCGGGCTGCGTGATCCCCAGCCGCCGGCCGATGCGCGCCTGGGTCATGCCGCTGCCACGGGTGAGCCGGCAGATCTCCGCGACGATCTGCGCCTTGAGAAAATGCGTCTGCGCGTCCGGCAACCCGAGATCGGCGAAAACGTTGTCGCCGCCGGGGGTGATTTTGGGTCGGCGCTTCATGCGTCAGCTTCTGGAATTTATGCCGGTGGTTTGGGCAGCGGAAATCACGACCGAGTGCCGCACGTTACTGATCAAGGTTACCGCGCCCCAAATTGCATTTTGAACATAGTGTGCGGAGGTTAGCTTCGACAGTCAGCCCACCTTTACTCCATGGCACCATGTGGTCGACATGTAGCTCTGTGGTTAACGACCTTGCTGGACTCGCGCCACATGACTGGCACGTAAATCTATCTCTCTGCAAAATCTTGAAGCGTAGTCTCAGCGAGGGGTCGCGTTTAGCGGTTCGTTTTGGCTCTGTGCTGCTTGATTTAGGAATGCTGACACTCTCGTCTCGGTTGACATGCTTCACAAATGCGGCAAGCGCGCCACTCCACGACCCAAATGTTCTCAAGTATGGGCTTTGGGAAAACTCCGACGGAGCATTGGCTAGATCAGCTCGGCGCGGTTGGCGGCCAAAGTGCTTCCAGAGAACGAGCAGATTTTCAAACAATCTATCTTCTGAAATTCGGACCTCATTTGAAACTTCAAGGCCAGCTGCGCGCAGCGCCGCATTCCAAGACCCAAATCTGCGAACCAATGTTGAATCATCGTATTTTCCGCTCCGCCGGTATGTCGGTTGAGGGACAGTCTTGCGACCTAACTCCCTTGCTATCTGTTCAAGATCATTGAGCAATTCTTCGTTCGAAACAGGAGCTCCGGGCACTCTCGTCAGGCTAAATTTTCGAATCGTTGGCATCGCCAATTCAACCACACTGTTTTATCGTGTCTTGGCAAGACATATGGTCGCCGATGCGGTCCGCGTTCTCGACGATGTCTTCCAGCCTCGAAATGACGCGCTCAGAACGCAACGACGCGGTCCCGCGCGATCGTGTGCCGTATTCGCGGCTTCTGCGCGCGTTCTTCCAGCAGGTCGACCGGGCGGCCCAGCAGGTCCGACAGCAGCACCGTCAGGTGCGCCTGGTCCAGCAGGCTGACGCGGGCGCGGTCATCGAAGTCGACCGCCAGATCGATGTCGGACGCCGCATTCGCCTGGCCGCGCGCGACCGAGCCGAACAGCGAAAGGTGTGCCACGCCGCGCGCCTTCAACTCGGGCGCGGCCGCCTGAAGCCGGGCAATGACGGTGTCGCGATCCATCGCCGCATTATGGGCGAAGCGGGCGCGTGTCGCCAACGGAGCAACGCGGGCGGTACACAGCGGTGGGGGAGAAAATGGTGCTGCCGGAGTGGATTGAACACTCGACCTCCCCCTTACCAAGGGGGTGCTCTACCACTGAGCTACGGCAGCCGATGCGCCACGGCCGGGAGGCCGCGGCAGACACGCGAACCGGGGCGGAACGCCCGGTCGCGAGGGCGCGGAACATGCCACAGGGCCCCCAGGCTGGCAAGCTTGCGCGCCCCGCCCGCCCGGGCCCGCGCCGCACGGTCCGAATCGCTGATTCCATAGGCTTTTTCGGCTAAACCAGGCATCGACCGTGCGGGGGGCGAGCGGCTAATCTCGGCCCTACGCGGCCGCGCGGGCCGCGCCGGTGCGGTTGGTTTCATGTCCACTTTCGTCGATCGTTTCTATCCTTCGCCCGATGGCTTGCGGCTGCATGTGCGCGACTACGCCGGACCGGCCGACGCGCGCTTCACCGTCATCTGCATTCCGGGGCTGACGCGCAACGCGCGCGACTTCGAGACCGTGGCGCCGCACCTGGCCGCGCGCTATCGGGTGCTGTGCGTCAGCCTGCGCGGCCGAGGGCCGTCGGATTACGCCAAGGACCCGATGAGCTACCAGCCGCCCACCTATGTGCGCGACATGATGGCGCTGTTCAAGCACTTCGGCCTGAAGCGCGCGGCCCTGGTCGGCACCTCGCTGGGCGGGCTGGTGTCGATCCTGCTGGGTGCGGTGATGCCGACGAAAGTGCTGGGCATCGTGCTTAACGACATCGGCCCCGACATCGACCCGGCCGGACTGACGCGCATCGCCGGCTTCGTGGCGCGCGGCTATGCGGGCCCGTCGTGGGACGCCGCGGCCGACGCGCTTCAGGCGCTCGACGGCAAACTGTTCCCCGATTACACCCGCGACGACTGGCTGGCGATGGCGCGTAAACGGTTTCGCCAGGCCGACGACGGCACCATCCACCACAACTACGACATCAACATCGCAAAACCTTTTGGAGATGCGGCCAAGGCCGGCGCCGCGGCCACCAGCCTGTGGCCGTTCTACGCGCGTCTGGCCGGAATTCCGGTGCTGGCCGTGCGGGGCGTGATGTCCGACGTGCTGGCCCCGGCGACCTTCGCCAAGATGAAAACCGTGCTGCCGCACATCGAACAGTGCACGGTGCCCCAGCGCGGCCACACGCCCTATCTGGACGAGCCGGTGGCGCGCGCCGCCGTCGACGACTTCCTGGCGCGCTTGCCTGGCCGGCTGGATGGGTTGACACTGGCGCGCCGCACGCTGCGCCAGATCGAATTCCTGATCCGGTTGCGGCTGGGCGGAGTTCCAGGCGCCTGAGGATTTTGCGGAGACACCACCATGTCCGCCTACGTCAACGAATACGCGCTGCAATTCACCTTGAAGCCGGCGACCACCGCGCTTTTGGTGATCGACATGCAGAACGCCACCGGAAGTTTGAATCACGGCCTGGCGAAAAAGCTGCGCGCCGAGGGCCGGCTGGAGGAAGCCGGCTACCGCTTCGCGCGCATCAACGATCTGGTGGTGCCCAACACGCAGAAGCTGCTGGCCGCGTTCCGCGCGCTGGCCGCGCCGGTGATCTACATCACCTACGGCGCCGAGCGGCCCGACTGCGCCGATGTCGCCCGCCACATCCGCGCCTTCGTGTCGGCCACCGGCAACCGCGCCGGCAACCCGGAGCACGAAATTGTCGACGCGCTGAAGCCCCTGCCGCACGAGCCGGTGCTCAACAAGACCACCATGGGCGCGTTCGGCTCCACGGGAATCGATTCACGGCTGCGCGCGCTGGGGGTCACCGAGGTCGTGTGCGCCGGCGTGTCGACCAATAACTGTGTGGGGATGACGGCGATGGAAGCCGCCGACAAGGGCTATGGCGTGGTGCTGGTGTCCGACGCCACGGGCACGTGCTCGGACCGCATGCAGGCCGCGTTCGAGGA
>JANRJB010000267.1:0-9739 GCA_033764265.1 Rhodospirillaceae bacterium
CTCAAGGCTCGCGCCCAACTGATCAACCTGGGCGCGCGCATGCCGGAGGTCGAGGCCGGGAAGTTGCCGGTCAAGGCCGGGCTCAACCTGCGGCCCGCGGGCAGCCCCGAGCGGCCGTCCACCAGCCATTTCTCGATCGTCGACGCGGCCGGCAACGCGGTCGCGATGACCACCTCGATCGAGGCCTCGTTCGGCTCGCGGCTCATGGTGCGCGGCTTCCTGCTCAACAACACGTTGACGGATTTTTCCTACAGCGACGTCGCCAAGGGCGAGACCGTGGCCAACGCAGTCGGTCCGCGCAAGCGCCCGCGCAGCTCGATGGCGCCGACGCTGGTATTCGATCGCGACGGCAAGCTGGAAATGGTGGTGGGTTCGCCCGGCGGGCCGTCGATCGTGGGTTTCGTGGTCACCACGCTGGTGGCGATGATCGACTGGAACATGACGCCGCAGGCGGCCATCTCGGCGCCGCACGTTG
This sequence comes from Rhodospirillaceae bacterium, assembly GCA_033764265.1. Lineage (GTDB taxonomy): Bacteria > Pseudomonadota > Alphaproteobacteria > Rhodospirillales > Rhodospirillaceae > VGEM01. The sequence goes on from JANRJB010000267.1 coordinate 476, forward strand.
TGGTGTTCGGGCGCAGCGTGACGATCGAGCCGGAACTGGCCGAACTGAAGGATGCGCTCGAAGCGCTGGGCCATCCGGTGCGCGTCGGCGAGTTCCCCTCGGGCATTCACGCCATCCGCGTCGTGGCGGACGGCCTGCAGGGCGGCGCCGATCCGCGCCGCGAAGGCGCGGTCGCGGGGAAGTAGCTTGCCTCAATCCGGCTGGGCGATCTCGATCAGGTGGCCGTCGGGGTCGTAGGCGAACATGCGCATACCGGTCGATTTGGTGCCGTCGGGCCGGTCCACGGTGAAGCGGTAGGGCGTGCGGTGAAAGCGCACGCCGGCCTGCTGCAGGCGGCCGTACACGGCCTGGATGTCGGGCACTTCCATCATGATGATGATGTCGCTGGTGCCCAGCCCCATCAGGTTGCTGCGCGCGCTGGCCAGCGGCGGGCGGTCGTAGGCCAGCAGGCCGATCATGCCGATGCGTTCGTCGTTGCCGCGCATGATGACGATGCGCCCGGACTTGGGGTCGGCGGTCAAGGGCAGGTCGGACGCGCCGATCACGCCGCCGGGGTCGGTATCCGTGGATGCGGCGTCGTACCACTTGGTCAGGCCCAGGCGCTGGAAGAAGTCGATCGACTTGTCCAGATCCTCCACCACCAACGTCGTTCGGCGCACCGCCGGCGCCTGAAGGGCCGAGGCGCGCTCCTGGGCGAAGGCGTCGACGATAGGGGCCACGGCGGCGATCGCGATGGTCACGGCAAGGCCGCGGCGAAAGTTCTTCACATCGAATGAAACGGTCATGGGGCGACAGGAAAACTGTTCGAAACCGGGGCCTGACATTGCCATGCCGTCCGGCGGCCGGGAAGGGGAGTTGGGGCCGCGCGCGTCAGCGCAGTTCGCGCGGAATCTCCTCGAAACACAGGCAGGCCAGCGCGAACCGAGCCGCCCCGGTGTCGTCGGCCAACGGGAAGATGCCGAATGCGATACTGCGATGCCTGGGGTTGGGCCAGTCGATCGGCATGCGGCCGTACAGCACGCCCGGAGTATCGAGTACGCCGCCGAACATGCGCGGCCACGGTACCTTACTGACCCGTGGTGTGTCGGGGCCGAAGGTACGCCCGGTCAGGTCGATCGGAAAGTTCTCGGCCACCAGCGTGCCGCAATAGACGAAGCGGAACGCCTGATCGGCGGCGCGCTCGGCCATCAACAAATGCGGGGCATGCCGGTAGATCGCCATGAAGTCGAAAGATCTGCGTGGCGGCAGCGCGCCGCGGGCCAAGCCACGCCAATAGTCGCCGACGGCGGCGATGACAGGATCCGCCTCGGACTCGGCGAAGCGTTGCAGCACCGCGAGTTCGAGGCCGGTCGTCAATAGTTCGGCTCGCGGTTCAGGTCCGCCGCTTCAGCCACATGCCGGCGATAGCGCTCGTCCATGATCGGGGTGTAGGGCGGCTCCCAGTCGGGGCCATCGGTCGCCACCCACTCCGTGGCGAACGGCCCGCCCTTGCAGCGGCACAGGTGCAGCGTGCCGCCCCAGGTCGCGAACGGTCCGTGCTTGATGCCGGGCGGTCGCCAGAAGTAGCCGCCGTCGCGCATCACGCCCAAAGGGAAGCAGATGTCGCCCAGGATGGCGAATTCTTCCTCCACCACCGGGTGGATTTCCGCCCGGTCGGTGGACCAGTAGGGCATCAGACCGATCAGCCAGGTGCGCTCGCCGGTATCGGGATCGGCGTACAGGCTCTTGTGCACGGTGCCGCTGGGGTCCCAGTCGCCGGTATTCATGTGGGTGCGCTTGCCGGTATGGCCCGGCATGCGCCGGGTGTCGAGCCGCTCCACCAACTTGCGCGCATCGAAGTTTGGCGACGAAGGCGCGAGCGCGGCGCTCGGCTCGCCCGAAAAAAATGTCAGCACAGCCGCGCCCATGGCGCTGCTCATGGACCGGCGCGGGTAGCCCTTGGGCAGATGCGCGTAGACATGTTTGCCATAGGTCGCGCCGTTGATCTCAAGCGCGCCGTCCAGCACGAACAGTTCCTCGTCGGCGTTCAGCGCCTGTGGCTGATCCTGTCGCCAGCCGGGCGGGTAGCGCAGCACCGTGCTGGCGGCGCCGGTCTCTTCATCGCGGCTCAAGACGCGGCAATCGATACCGGACCGCGCGCCGCCGTATAGCCCGCGCGTGAACGGAATCGCCTGCGATTGAATGAACTCGACATGCGGACGGCCCATCGGTCCCGACCCCCTTCCCGGATTCGCTGCAATACATTCTGTCACGTCCGCGTCTTGGCGCGAACACCCGCGTGAACGCCGGGCGACGGGGCCCGCGACCCGCACTTGAGGAAGCACCCCGCACCCGCTAATGATCGGGGATGAATTCCGCGCGCGACCGTTTCGTTGCCTTCGCCTTCTGCTGGGCCGATCTGTTGATCGAGCTGGACCAGAACCGTCGCGTGCTGTTCGCGGTCGGCGCGGCCAAGCCGTTGCTGGGCTATGGCGCCGAAGGCCTGATCGGCAAGAACCTGATGGACCTGGTCTCGGCGAAGGACCGCGTGCTGTTCGACCAGGTGTTGCAGATCACCGCCAAGAAGGGCCGCATCGACAACATCCGCATCCGGCTGGAAGGCAGCAAGGGCCCGACCGCGCCCCTGGCCGTGGCCGGTTACATGCTGCCCGACCTGAAAGACCATCTCTTCATCGCCCTGCGCGCCTCGGTGCGCCCCGATGAAAAAGCCCCCGGCGCCGAGGGCGCGGGCGCCGGCAAGACATCCACCGGCCTGATGAGCGGCGAGGCCTTCACCGAGGCCGCCGCCAAAAAGCTGAAAGACCTGGAGGCCAAAGGCACCCCGGTCGAGATGACCCTGGTCAATCTGCCGGGCTTCGAGACCTTCGCCGCCGGCCTGTCGGACGAAGAAAAGCAGGTCCTGCGCAACACGGTTGGCACGGCGCTGCGCGCCAACGCGCTCGACGGCGAATCAGCCGGCGAGATCGGCGACGGCAAGTTCGGCCTGGTCCACGAGAAGGGTCTCGACGTCAAGGCGCTGGAAAGCAAGCTGGCCGAGGCCACCCGCGCCTTCGACCCGACCGGCAAAGGCCTCGACGTGCAGGCCGGCACCATCGACATCGACCTGGGCGCGATCAACGAGGAGGACCTGACCAAGGGCCTCGTCTACACCATCAATCACTTCAAGGATCAGGCGGGCGACAAGTTCAACGTCAAGTCCATCGCCCAGAATATGAACAACCTGGTCAAGGAAGCGGCCAACTCGCTGAAGACGTTCCGCACACTGGTGGGCGGGGCGGATTTCCAGGTGGCGTTCCATCCCATCCTCGACGTGCGCTCGGGCGCGGTGCACCACTACGAGGCCCTGGTACGCTTCGGCGGCAACTTCGAGGTCTCGCCCTACAAGTACATCTCGTTCGCCGAGGAAACCGGGCTGATCAACGAATTCGACATCGCCATGGCGCGCAAATGCGTCGAGTGGCTGCGCAAGCACAAAGGCGACAAGGTCTCGCTGGCGGTCAACATCTCCGGCATGTCGGTCGACAACCCGGTCTACGCCAAGCAGCTGCACGAACTGCTCGACGCCGACAGCTGGCTGCGCCATTTCCTGGTGTTCGAGATCACCGAGTCCGCCCGCGTCGCCGACCTGCAGAAGGCCAACAAGTTCGTGCAGAGCCTGCGCGAAAAAGGCTTCCACATGTGCCTGGACGACTTCGGCGCCGGCGCGGCCAGCTTCCAGTACCTGCGCGTGCTGGAAGTCGACGGGGTCAAGCTCGACGGCAGCGCGGTCAAGAACGCCCAGGCCGCGCCGAAGGGCCGCGCCTTCCTGAAGGCGCTGACCACGCTGTGCAAGACCATGAAAGTGGAAACCATCGCCGAGATGGTCGACAGCAAGGAAACGCTGGAGTTCGTGCGCGACTGCGGCGTGGAATACGTGCAGGGCTTCCTGTTCGGCAAGCCCGACCCCGACCCCTGGCAGTTCATCACCAAGCTCGACCGCCGGCTGTTCGCCGACAGCAAGAAGTAATCGCCGGCATATTGCCCGCCCGCCGCGCCGGGCGCATGATCGCTCATCACGCGCACCGATCGGGAGGGCCGCGACATGCCGTTCAATCGCCATTTCAATCGCCGCTCGGCGCTGGGCAGCGCCGCCGGAATCGCAGCCATCGGATCGGTGTTCGACAGTCGCGATGCTGCGGCCAAGCTGCCGGCCGGCGCCGACGTTGAGCCGCGCGGCGCGGTCGGAATCCTGGAACGCCTGCCGACGCTGGAGCTGGAATCCAACGAGGAGTTCCTGCTCACGTTCCGCAAGTGGGTCAACGGTCGGCTCAACACCGCGGCCATGCAAAGCGCGGCGCGGGTTCTGAAGGCCCACGGCCTCGACCCCAAGGCCGACATCGCCATGGACCAGGCGGTAGCGCTGCTCAAGGACGATCCAATCAACGCCGTGCGCAATCATGTCTGGTCGCGTGCCCAGCATCACAGCTGGGGCAACCTGCGCCGCGAATTTCACGCCCACTACGACGCCTATATGGCCGAGATGGAAGCCGCCGATGCCGCCGGCCCCGGCACGCTCGAGCTGAACCCCGGGATGGCGATCCCCGACTACATCCGCCACGAATATCACACCCAGCCCGGCGGCTATGTCGGCGACCCGTTCGCCGGCCATATGTATCACTACCTGACCAACAGCTTTAACGAGGGCCGCAACGACCAGGACGAGATGCACCGGCGCATGGCGCAGACGCTGCCGGTGCCGGCCGACGGCCAGGTGCGCCGGGTGCTTGACCTTGGCTGCGGCATCGGCCGGCAGACCATCGCGCTGAAGCAGCGGTTCCCCGAGGCCGAGGTCTGGGGCATCGATGTCGGCGGACCGCTCGTCCGGTACGCCCACATGCGCGCGGTCGATCTGGGCGTTGAGGTCCACTTCGCCCAGCGGCTGGCCGAGGACACCAGGTTCCCCGACAACCACTTCGACGCCATCACCAGCTACATCATCCATCACGAAGTCCCGGCGGAGATTTCGCGCAAGATCTTCGCCGAGGTGCACCGCATCCTGCGGCCCGGCGGGCATTACTACCCGATCGACTTTTTCACAGCCGGCGGCCGGCCGCCGCGCGACGCCTACGGCCGGCTGCGCAGCTGGGTCAGTCACCGCTGGGTGCACGAGCCCTGGATGCTGGAATACGGCGAGATGGACTTCGACGCCGACCTGGCCGCCGCGGGGTTCGAGGTCGGCAAGGCCGGATCGTCCGGCTTCGGCGGCCGGCCCAACGTGATCGCGACCAAACCCGCTTGACTAGTCGCGCATGCTCAGGCCGCGGCCATCTCGGCGGCGTAGCTTTTGATCCTGGCGACCATCGCCACCAGGCCGTTGCGGCGGCTGGGGCTCAGGTGTTGGTCCAGGCCCAGGCCGCGCAGCGCCGCTTCGGCGTCGGTCGCGGCCACCTCGGCCGGGGTCTTGCCCGAGAACAGAATCGCCAGCACCGCGATCAGCCCTTTCACAATGTGGGCGTCGCTGTCGGCGGCGAAGGCGAAGCGGCTGTTGTCGTTGGCGGCGCGCCCGGGCACCAGCCACACCTGGCTCATGCAGCCGCGCACTTTCAGGGCGTCGGTCTGCAACGCGGCGGGAAACGGCGGCAGCTTGCGCCCCAGGTCGATGACGTAGCGGTAGCGATCTTCCCAGTCGTCGAGCAGGGCGAAATTCTCCGCCAGCTCCGCGAAGCTGAGGTCGGGGGCGATCATGGTGGGCGCGGCGTCGGACATGACGGGGGCGTGTGGCGTAGGGCTCTGCTAACCTAGGCCGTTGTCCACCACCTGCAAGCCCCGTTTCAATCCGCTCCCCGCGCCATGTCCGACGATCGCATTCCCATCACCTCGCGCCTGTCGCTCGATCCGGCCGAGCTGGAAATCGCCTTCATCCGCGCCGGCGGCCCCGGCGGGCAAAACGTCAACAAGGTCTCCACGGCGGTGCAGCTGCGCTTCGATGCCGCGAACTCCACGTCGTTGCCCGAAGCGGTGCGCCGGCGGGTGATCACCCTGGCGGGCCGGCGCGCCACCAAGGACGGTGTCATCGTCATCACCGCCCAAACCCAGCGGTCGCAAGACCGCAACCGCGCCGACGCGGTGGATCGCCTGGTGGAGCTGATCCGGGCGGCCACCCATGTGCCGCGGCCGCGTGTCGCCACCAAGGCGACCCGGTCGTCCAAGGAACGCCGGCTGAAAGGCAAGCAGCGCCGGGCGACGGTCAAGAGCCTGCGCAAGGTCGGCGGATGGGACGAGTGACAAGCGAGCATCCAATTCTTCTTGCGCCGGGCGATGAAGCGGGAATTGACGTCGTGTCGTTTTAAAACTACGCTTGTCGATGTTCGAACTTAAGCAAACCGAGAACTTTCGAAAGTGGTGGTCTCGACTACGGGACGAACGCGCCAAGGCGTTGATTGCATCACGCTTGAACCGGTTGGCCTATGGTCACGTGGGCGATGTGGCTCCGGTCGGTTCGGGAATCAATGAACTACGTATCCATCATGGACCGGGTTATCGCGTTTACTTCCGAAGGCGCGCCAACACGCTGATTGTCTTGCTCAAAGGCAGCCAAGCCAAAGACATCAAGTTGGCGAAACGAATTGCGGAAGAATGGAGCGAATAACATGACGAAGCGGCTGACGACATTTGATCCCGCCGAGGCGCTCACGTCCGACGCCGCGATTGCGGCGTTCATGGCCGATGCGTTCGAGTCCGAGGACGCCGGATACATCGCCAACGCACTCGGCGTTGTGGCGCGCGCCAAGGGCATGTCGCAAATCGCCAAACAGACGGGTTTGTCCCGCGAACAGCTCTATCGTTCGTTCAGCAAGAACGGCAATCCGACGCTCAAGACGACAATCGCCGTCATGCGCGCGCTCGGCGTTGGACTGACAGCCAAAGCACACGCCTGATCGAAACTTGCTTTTATTGGCGGCGACCGTGCTTCACTGCGCCGCGGCCATCGCCACAGGTCCGGGATCGGTGTTGAACTGAAGCGCCGCCAGTCGCGCGTACATCGGGTTGGCGCGCAAGAGCTGGTCGTGACGGCCGGTGTCGATCAGCCGGCCCTGGTCGATGACCGCGATTCGATCGGCGTTGACCACGGTGGCCAGCCGATGGGCGATGACCATGGTGGTGCGCCCGCCGATCAGCCGCTCGATGGCCTTCTGCACCAGCCGCTCGTTCTCGGCGTCGAGCGCGCTGGTGGCCTCGTCCAACAGCAGCAGCGCCGGGTCGGCCAGGATCGCGCGCGCAATGGCGATGCGCTGCTTCTGCCCGCCCGAAAGGCGAACGCCTTTCTCGCCCAGGAAGCTGTTGAAGCCGTCCGGTAGCTTCTCGATGAACTCCAGCGCCTGAGCCGCCTCGGCAGCGGCACGGACTTCGGCGTCCGAGGCCTCGGGCCGGCCGTAGCGGATGTTTTCGAGCGCGTTGGACGAGAAAATCACCGGGTCCTGCGACACCAGCCCGATGCGCGCCCGCGCCGCGCGTGGGTCGGCCTGTTTCAGGTCGACGCCGTCCAGGCGCACCGCGCCCGCCTGCGGGTCGTAGAAGCGCAGGATCAGCTGGAACACCGTGCGCTTGCCGGCGCCCGACGGGCCCACCAGCGCCAGGTGCTCGCCCGCGTTCACTTTCAGCGAGAAGTCGTGCAGCGCGGCGGCATCGGGCCGCGACGGATAGTGGAACGTGACGCGGTCGAACTCCACTTCGCCGCGGGCCGGTTCGGGCATCGGCGCGGGGTTGGCCGGGGCGCGGATTTCGGGCGGGGTTTCGAGCAGCTCCACCAGCCGCTCGGTGGCGCCGGCAGCGCGCTGCAGGTCGCCCAGCACCTCGGAAATGGTGCCGACCGCCACCGCGACCGTCATGGCGTAGAAGATGAACGCGGTCAGTTCGCCCGCGGTGATGGTACCGTCGATTACGCCGCGGCCGCCGGTCCACAGCACCACGCCGATGGCGCCGAACACCAGCAGGATGACGACGCTGCCCAGCATGCCGCGGGCGAAGATACGCTTCATCGCCACGTCGAAGGCGCCCTCGACCTCCTTGGCGAATTTGGCCCGGTCGATGTCCTCGTGGGTGTACGCCTGCACGGTGCGGATGGCGTTCAGCGCTTCTTCGCCATAAGCACCGACATCGGCGATGCGGTCCTGGCTGGCGCGCGACAGTTTGCGCACGCGCCGGCCGTACCAGATGATCGGTACCACCACCGCCGGCACCACCAGCGCGACGATGCCGGTCAATTGCGCGTTGGTGATCAGCAGCATGACGATGCCGCCGACCAGCGACAGCGAATTCCTCAGCGCGATCGACAGCGAGGAACCGATCACGGTCTGCAGCACGGCGGTATCCGACGTCAGCCGCGACAGAATCTCGCCGGTCTTGGTCACCTCGTAGAAGCCGGGGCTCAACTTCAGCACCTGGCTGAACACGGCGGTGCGGATGTCGGCGACCACCCGCTCGCCGACCCAGGAGACGAAGTAGAAACGGAAATAGGTGCCGACCGAGATCACCAGGATGATCGCCACCATGGCCAGCAGGCCCTGATCCAGCATGGCGCGGCTGTCGGCGGTCAGGCCCTGGTCGATGACGTACTTGAGGCCGACGCCGATGCTGAGCGTGGCCAGCGCCGTCACCACCAGCGCCACGGCGGCGATCGACAGCTGCGGCAGATAGGGCCGCATGAAGCGCCAGGTCTGGCGCAGGGTGCCGAGGTTCTTGCTGGCCGGCCGGTCGGGCATGCTCCAGCGCCCGCCGCCGCGGCCGCCACCGCCGCCATGGGGGTGGTCGCTCATCCTTGGGTTCCAACCGTTTGCATCGCGCCCCATACATAGGGGGTTACCGGCCGATTTGCACGGGCCAACCGGCGGATGCGGCCCGCCGGCGGCGGGCCTATTCTGGGCCCATGTCCGGCCGTTCCGCCCCCGCCATACCGCTGCCCGATCGGGTCGTCGCGCTCTGCCGCGACTGCCTGGCGGAATTCGAACGCGAGATCACGCAATGTCCGCGCTGCGGGTCGGCGCGTCTGATCGCCCATGCGGAGTTGGGGCGGTTGCACATTGCCCACATCGACTGCGATGCGTTCTATGCCGCCATCGAAAAGCGCGACGACCCCAGTCTGGCCGACAAACCGGTCTTGATCGGCGGCGGCAAGCGCGGCGTGGTGTCGACGGCCTGTTATGTCGCGCGCCGCTACGGACCGCGTTCGGCCATGCCGATGTTCAAGGCCTTGAAACTTTGCCCGCAGGCGGTGGTGATCCGCCC
>JANRJB010000137.1:0-3013 GCA_033764265.1 Rhodospirillaceae bacterium
GTCGTGCCGCCATTCGATGTACACGACATGGCGGCCAAGCCGGGGCATATCGACCGGCGTGGCGAACATGTAGTGGGCCTCGGCCAGCTCGCGCGGCAGCCGCGCGCCTTGCACCGCGCGGGCGCGCGCGGCGGCGACCAGTGGGGCGCTGTCGTATTCCCCGGCCAGCACCGTCACCAGGCGTTCGACGTCGGCATCGGTCTCAGCTTCGACTGCCGGCGCAGAAAAAGCGACGGCCGCGATCACCAGGATCGCGGCCGCGCGCGCGGTGCCGAGACGGCGAGCCATCGCCTCAGAACTTGATCGACGTGCGCAGGCCGAACTGCCGCTTGTTCTGCGGCGAAACGATCACGGTCTGATAGGCCGTGATGAAGGTCAGGTCGGTCGGCAGGTCGAATTCCGAGAACCGGGCGCACGCCGCCCAATTGTCGTCGTTGAGCAGGTTCTTGACGAAGAATTCCAGCCGGAAGTCCTCGCGTTCGATGCCGGTTCGGGCGTTCGCGGTGATGTAGGAATCGCAAAACGCCAGGTTGTCGACGTCGATGAACGTCTTGCCAAAGTACGAGACGTCGCCGCGCAGGAACCAGTCCCAGGTATCGGTCAGCCCGGCGGTGTAAGCGCCGTTGACCGATCCGGCCCATTTTGGAAAACGGGCGTGGGCGTTGCCCTTGACGTTGGTGAAGTTGGCGTAGGGCTGAATGAAGTTGGCGATAAATTCCGTGAACTTGTTGCCGGCATAGTTCAGGGTCCAACCGGCGGTGAACGCCTCGGTCACGGCGGCGTTGCCCTCGATTTCGAATCCGTAAATCTCCGACGTGCCCGAGACCACGACGTTGGTGGCCGAGAAGAACGGACCATTGACGGTGCGCGCGAGCTGGCCGGCGCCGGCTTCGTTGAAGGCCGCGCCACGGCAGCCGGGGTTGGTCAGGAGCGCCTGGGGACCCTCGCCGCAGGTGAACTGGACCGACGCCTGGATGCGGCTCTTCTTGTTGGTCCACTCGGCGTAGTAGGCCGCGACGCTGATGGCAATGCGGTTATCGAGGAACTGCTGCTTCCAGCCGATTTCGTAGTTGTCGAGCTTTTCCTCGGGCAGGAACGCCACCACGTTCTGGGCGGCGAACTGCGCCTGGGTGCTGGGCGTCGGGTTGTCGATCACGGCGGAATTGATCTCGCCGGGGATCACGCCTTTGGCGAAGCTGGCGAAGAGGTTGGTCTGGTCGCTCGGTTGGTACTGAAGAATGACGCGCGGCAGGAACGTCTTGTACTCGGCCGTGATGCGCCGCACCGTGCCGCGGGTGAACTGGTCGTCCTGATAGCGGCCTTCCAAGCTGAGCGAAAGCTGCTCGGTAAAATCGTAGGTCAGCGCGCCGTAATAACCGATTGTCTGCACCGCGTCGGTGTTGGCAAGCGCATTGTTGAAGGCGAACACGGTGTTCGGCCGGCAGGCGCCGAACGCGAACCCGGGAACCGAGTCGACGCAAGTGAAGACCGAATCGCCGCCGGTACCGGAGGTGATCAGGTCCTGTTCGTAGTAGTTGATCCCGACCAGCCAGCGCAGGCGCTGTTCCTGGGCCGAGGCGATACGGCCCTCGATCGAATAATCGGTGATGTCCTGCGGATCGCGGGAGTAGGCGTTGTCGACTGGCGTGAAGGTGTAGTCGCGCGCCCAGTTGGATTGCTGGGTGTTATAGCCGCCCTGCACGGTGGCGACGATGCCGCCGGAGAATTCGTACTCCAGAAAGCCGCCCAGGCGTAGCATGCTGCGCTCAAGGCCGATCCCGTCCAGTTCCGGCACGCCGACCACCAGCGGGTTCTGCGGCTTTTTGATCAGGTTGTTGATCAGCCAGTTGGGATCGCCGGTGGAAACGAACGCCTGCGGCGAGCGGCTGGTGGTGTTGCTGTCGATGATTTGGAGCGAACCGAGCGCGTTGATGGCGGTGCCCTGTTTGGGCACCTGGCCGCAGATGAAGCGCACCGGGCGGGCGGTCTCTCCGGCCTTGGTGGTGATCGTTTGGCCCGAGCAACTGTCGTTGAGCCGGCCCGGGATCGACCCACCGGCGGGCGGGCCGTCGGAATCGCGGGCGTAGAACGCGCGAGCGCGGATGCGAAACTGATCGTTGGGCGTGACGTAAACGGTGCCCTGCACGCTGCGCGTGGATTCCTCGCCCAGGCCGCCGCCGTCCGAGGCGGTAAACATGTTGCCCTTGGAATAAAGGCGCCCGCCCATGCGGATGCCGATGCGGTCCTGCACCAAGGGACCGTCGACTGACGCCGATACGTCGTACTCGTCGTAGGTGGCGCCGGTGGCGTTGACCTCGGCGGTGTGCTCGGTGGTCGAAGGGGTTTTCATGATGTAGTTGATGGCGCCGCCGAAGGTGTTCCGGCCGAAGTAGGCGGCCTGCGGACCTTTCACCACTTCGACGCGTTCAACGTCGTCGAAGGCGATCGATTCGGTGTTGCCCAGCACGTAGATGCCGTCGATGAACAGGGTAGCCAGCTGGAAGGTCGGTACTTGGCTGTTGACGTCCATGCCGCGGAAGCGAATCGAGGAATTGACGCGGCCCGGAATCGCGAGTCCAAGCGAGTGATACTGCAGGCCCGCGACGTTGAGCGACAGCTCAGTCAGATCCTTGAAGCCGGCGCGCTGCAGCTGGTCGGCCGTGAACGCGGTGATGGCGAGCGGGATTTCCTGCAGGCTTTCCTCGCGCTTGCGCGCGGTCACCACGATTTCCTCGAGCGTCGGCTGGGCCGGCGCGGGCAACGCCAACGCCGCAGCCATAACCGACACGGCGCCGCCCACAGCCAAACGAGTCCTGAAGTTCATGCGAGATCCCCCTTGGTCAGGCCGGCCGGAACCGGCGTGAGCGGTGTGCAAGGCCGTGGGTGCGCCCGACCAGCGGCACCACGCGGCAACGTCCCCCGACGTTTCGAGTAGAGCCTACGCCCGGCACTCGTCAGGTCAAAAGGCGAAACCCGGCCGGACCCGCAAAGTCATCGCCGCTGTGGCCGCCGA